>VEPJ01000105.1 GCA_012026925.1 Gammaproteobacteria bacterium
CCGGCGAGATCGAGCGTAACGTGGATGCCGAGGCCACCGTGGCCGGCCACCGGGTAGACGAGGTGTTGGAACGGACCGCGGCCCTGCAGCGTGAAGTAGTGACCCTTCGCGAGATGCCGTGCCGGAATCGCCCTGGCCTCGAGGCCCGCGAATGTGTGTGCCACGCTCTGGGCGTCGAGCCCGGCGGCGTTTACGAGCAGTCGTGTCGTGAGCTCGGTGTGGCCGCCCGCCTGCCGCACGACGACCCGGTGCTTTTCCGGCCCCAATCGCGCACCCACCAGCTCGGCACGACAGGCCAGCGTGCCGCCGCGTGCCTCGAAATCGCCGAGCAGTGCCTGCATCAGTTCGTGGCTCGAGACGATGCCGGTGGACGGTGACCACAGGGCCGCGGTGCAGCGCACCGCGGGCTCGAGCGCGGCGACCTCCCCAGGAGTCAGCCACCGGAGGTCGGTCACTCCGTTGGCTTGGGCGATCTCAAAATAGTGCTGCAACTTCGGACGTTCGTCGTCCGACGTCGCGACGATCAGCTTGCCGCAGCGCCGGTGCGCGACGCCGCGCTCTTCGCAATAGCGATAGAGCTGCTCGCGGCCTCGCACGCACAGGCGGGCTTTCAGGCTGCCGGGCGCGTAGTAGATCCCGGCATGGACGACCTCGGAGTTGCGGCTGCTCGTGTGCGAACCGTGATTGGCCTCGCGTTCGAGCACCAGCGTTTCGACGCCGGCAATCGCGAGGCGTCGCGCCACCGCGAGCCCGATGACGCCACCGCCGATGACGATGCAATCCACGTGCTGCATGGGTCAATGATGCCCTGCCCGCACCCCGCGTGGCATTGCTTCGGCGCGGCGTCAGAGGTAGCGTCCGCGGCAACGGCGCCCCGATTCGAGGGCCCGGCATTGCGGGGAGGATCCCATGATCATCGAAAGCCCGATTTTCGCGCCTGCCATCGTGCTCGTGCTCTGGTCGCTCGTCATGCTCGGCTGGCTCGCAATCACGCGGCTGCCGGCCATGGCGAAAGCTGGCATCGATCTCACGAACGTCGTGGGCGCCCGCGGCGCCAACCTCGAGGGCGTGGTGCCGGACAAGGTGAACTGGAAGGCGCACAACTACGCCCACCTGATGGAACAGCCGACGCTGTTCTACGCCACGGTGATCATCCTGGGCGTGATCGGCCAGGGCGACGGCTTCAACCTGCAGCTCGCGTGGGCCTACGTCGTGCTGCGCATCGCCCACAGCATCGTGCAGGCGACGTGGAATCGCGTGGTGGTGCGCTTCACGCTGTTCTGCCTGTCGACGGTGGCGCTCCTGGCCCTGGCATTGCACGCCGCGATTGCGGTGTTCTAGCGAGCGCGCGCCGTCAGGCTGGCGCGATGGCGATGTCGAACGCGAAGACCGGCGGCTCGCCGTCCGCGGGCCGCCGGCCGGCGATGACGACCTTGGATCGCTCGGCCTCGGGCACGCGCTTCAGGACGATGTCCGCTTCGTTCAGTGCCTCGCCCGCGAAGTACATCTGTGTCGTGAGTTCGGTGTAGCCACGTCGCGAGACGCGAAAGTGGATGTGCGGGGTACGGTAGCCGGCGCTGTCGTCGGCCTTGCCGCCGAGGAAACGCAGCGGATACGACGCAGGCTTGATCGTCCGGAACGAAAATCGACCCTCTGCATCGGCGACCGTCTGGCCCCAACCCTGGAAATTCGCGTCCGGCTGTGCGGGGTTCGGATCGGCGGGGTGACGGTAGCGCCCATAGTGGTCCGCCTGCCAGAGGTCGACCAGCGCGCCTTCAACGGGGCGACACTCGTCGTCGAGGACTCGCCCAGTCACGCGGATCACTTCGCCTTCGGCCGGATTGTCGTGGCCCACCATCCGCGTCAGGTCGACGTCCTTGTCGGTCTGCTCGAAGAATGGATAGAACGGGCCTGAGGTCTGCCGGGGCGTCGCCGCGCAACGGTCGGCCGCCTGACTGTTGGTGGCCAACGCACCGAGCGGCAGCGCGATGCCGGCGCGCAGCAAGTCCCTGCGGCTCGTCTTGCGTGAACTGGACATGACCTTGCCCCCTGTCGTTGTTGTTCGTCGAACGTGGTCGTGCCGGCGGAGGGTACGCGGTGGCAAAGGGCCGCGCACGCTGCAATGCGGGAGGACGACCGGCGCCCCTGCGGGCGCACGTTCAGTCCAAGCGGCCGTTCGATCAGACGTCGAGGTTCGTCGACGACAGCGCGTTGCGCTCGATCGTTGCGCTCGATGAACTCGCGGCGCGGCTCCACCTGGTCGCCCATCAGCGTGGAGAAGATCTCGTCGGCGCCGAGCGCGTCCTCGATCTTCACCTGCACCAGCCGGCGCGACGCCGGGTTGATGGTCGTGTCCCAGAGCTGCTCGGGGTTCATCTCGCCCAGGCCCTTGTAGCGCTGGATGTACTGGCCCTTGCGTGCCTGGTCGAGCAGCCACTGAATCGCCTCGCGGAAACTCGTCACTTCCTGGCGCGCTTCGCCGCGCTTCACGTAGGCGCCCGCTCCGAACAGGCCGGCGAGCGTACGCGAGAGTTCCGCGATGCGCCGGTATTCGCTCGAGTTGAAGAACTCGCGATGCAGGTGCTTCTCGACGGTGACGCCGTGCTCCGTGCGCACGACGACCAGATGCGGCGGGACACCCGGCTGCAGCGTGACGCGATAGGTGCGGCCGGCCGGCTGTCCTGCGTTGAGCAGTGTTTCGAGCTGCGCGCCCCATTCCTGGAGGCGGGCCTCGTCCTCGCGCTCGGTCGGCGCGAGTTCGGGCATCTGCAGCATCTGCTCGAGCACATGCTGGTCATAGCGGCGCGCCGCACGCCGCGACGCGGCCTGGAACTCCATGTACTTGCGCGCGAGCGTGTCGAGCGCACTGGCAGGCATCGCTTCCGCATCGGCTGTGACGTGCAGTTCGGCATCCTCGAGCGCCGACTTGAGGAGCAACGCGTTGAGCTCGGCGTCGTCCTTCACGTAGGTTTCGCTCTTGCCCTTCTTCACCTTGTAGAGCGGCGGCTGCGCGATGTACACGTGGCCGCGCTCGATGAGCTCGGGGATCTGGCGGTAGAAGAACGTGAGCAGCAGCGTGCGGATGTGCGATCCGTCGACGTCTGCGTCGGTGTTGTGGCAGCACAGGCCGCCCATGCCGGCAACGAAGTTCTCGTCCGTCTCGACGGAAAAGTCGTACACGTAGCCGTTGCTCGGCTCGATCTCTTCGATATCCTGGACGGGCAATGCCATCAGGTCGCCATCGACCGCGTCGAAGCGTCGGTTCTTCGACGTGTCGACTTGGTCAATGTGCGCACGGATGCCCGAGGCGGCTGGGTGATCCTGCCACACGGCTTCGAGTCGGCGCAGATCCTCGGCGGCGGACACGGTGACCTGCCAATGCCGGTGACGCGTCACGCACGGGCGGCCGCGGATCTGCCGCACCACGCCGTCTGGCTGGTGCTCACTGAGTGACGCGACGACGCCGAACGAAGACAGCAGGTACATGAGCCCGCTCGCGAGGTCGTAAGACGACGTTGCGAACGCGAGGCGGCCAGCGCTGACGGTGCCGTCGCCGCGCAAGTAGCCGCGGAGGAATGCCAGGCGCAGTTCCTCGGGCACGTTGAACACGAGATCGGGGATGCGCTTGGTGTGCGACTCCGCGCCCTCAAAGCCGAACAGCGCCTGCCACGCCGCCGCAGCGACGCGATTGACGAGCTTCAGCTCAGCCGCGCGGTCGCTGGCTTCGTAGAACGCCGCCGTCTGCTCGAGCACCCGCCGCAGCCGCTGGGCCATCTCGG
>VEPJ01000234.1 GCA_012026925.1 Gammaproteobacteria bacterium
GCACCGCCCATCGTGCCCGGGTGCCAGGCGAACAGGACGGCATCGAGGTCGTCGATCACGTCCGCGAGCGCGAGCGGCCGCCCCGCCATGATGACGGCGATGACCGGCGTGCCCGCTTCGCGCACGAGCCGCACGAGCCGGGCTTGTGCGCCGGGCAGGCCGATGTCCGCGCGCGAGTGCGCCTCGCCCGACAGGATGGACTCCTCGCCGAGAAACAGGATCACGGCATCGGACGCACGCGCCGCCTCGAGCGCCTCGTAGAACCCGGCGGTCGACCGGCTGCGGCTCGTTTCCAGCCCGCGGACGTAACGGATCTCGACCGCATCGCCCAGCAGGTTGCGCAGGCCCCGCAGGCCCGAGACGCTGAGCGAAGGGTCCCCGTCGAAGATCCAGGTACCGAGTTGCTCGTACGGCTCGTCGGCCAGCGGGCCAATGACGGCAATCGATCGAGTGTTCGTCCTCGAGAGGGGCAGGATGCCCGCCTCGTTCTTGAGCAGGACCACGCTCTGCAGCGCGGCCTGCTTCGCGACGCGCAGCCGCTCCTCGAACGCGACCGCCGGCACCTTCCCTGGATCGACACATGGCCGGTCGAACAGGCCGAGGCGAAACTTGAGGCGCAGGATGCCCGCCACGGCCGAATCGATGACTTCGATGCCGACGCGCCCCTGTTCGACCAGCCGCGCGAGTTGCGCCAGATAGACGCCGCTGGCCATGTCCATGTCGACACCGGCGATCGCGGCCTCGCGTGCCGAGTCGGCGTCATCGGCCGTCAGCCCGTGGACCGCGAGCTGCTGGATCGAAGCCCAGTCGCTGACGACGAAGCCACTGAAGCCCCACTCCCGCCGCAGGACTTGCCGCAGCAGGAAGCTGTTCGCGGTCGCCGGCACGCCGTTCACGTCGCTGAACGAGGTCATGAGAGTGGCGACGCCAGCATTCACCGCCGCCCGGAACGGCGGGAAGTACGTGTTGCGCAGCTCGTTCTCGGGGATGTTCGTCGTCGCGTAGTCGCGGCCGCTTTCCGCCGCTCCGTAACCCGCGAAGTGCTTGGCGCAGGCGGCGATGGCACCGGGCACCGAGAGGTCGTCGCCCTGGAAACCCTCGACCATCGCGGCTCCGAGCCGGCTGGCGAGGCAAGGATCCTCGCCGAGGCTCTCTGCGATGCGGCCCCAGCGAGGGTCCCTGGCGATGTCGATCATCGGCGCGAAGGTCCAGTTGACGCCGGCCGAGGCCGCTTCGAGCGCGGCGATCCGTGCGCCCTCCCGGACCATGCCGGGATTGAACGTCGCGGCCTGGCCGAGCGGGATCGGCAGCACGGTGCGGAAGCCGTGGATCACGTCGCGCCCCACGAGCAGCGGAATCCCCAGCCGGCTCTCCTGGACGGCAATGCGCTGCAGCTCGTTGACCGCACCCGGATCGACGACGTTCAGCACGGCGCCGATGCTGCCCTCGCGGATACCTTCGCGCAGCGGCCCGGGGTCGACGCCATCCCCGGCGTGGACCTGGTGCATCTGGCCGATCTTCTCGGCGAGCGTCATGCGCGCGAGCAGTGCCGCCACCCGCTGCCCGGGTGCGGCGGCGGATTCGTCGGCAAGACGGGCGGCGGCCATGTTCACGGTGATTACCATCGCAGCGTACGCAGGGCTCCGCGCACGGGGCCGGCGTCGCGTTTCTAGCAACGATTGACAGCGCTGTCAACATCGGTGACGATCCCTCGCCATGGACCACTACGCGACCTCGCCCGCGGATCGGATCCCGGTCCATCAGAAGCTCATCTACGGGCTCGGCGCGTTCGTCAACAACCTGCTCGCTGCGGCCAGCGGCGGCATGATGATCGTGCTCAACCTCGGGCTCGGGATGAACCCGGCGCTGGTCGGCCTGCTCGGCGCGATCCCGCGGCTGTGGGACGCGTTCCTCGACCCAGCGATGGGCTACGTCTCGGACGTCACCCGGAGCCGCTGGGGGCGCCGCCGGCCGTACATCTTCGTCGGCGCAATCCTCTCCGGCATCACGTTCGCGCTGCTGTGGCAGCTGCCGCCGGGCCGGAGCGAGTCGTTCTATTTCTGGTATTTCCTCGGCGGGTCGCTGCTCTTCTACCTCGCCTACACGATCTTCGCGGCACCGTGGGTCGCCCTCGGCTACGAGCTCACGCCCGACTACCACGAGCGCACGCGCCTGATGGGCGTGCAGAACTTCGTCGGCCAGCTCGCCTACGTCGTCGCGCCGTGGTTCCTGCTGTTCATGCAGAACGATGCGATGTTCGACGGCATGGTCGACGGGGCCGCGGGGCTGGCCTGCATCATCGCCGCTGTCGTCATTGCCGTGGGGGTCCTGCCCGCACTGTTCCTCAGGGAGCGCTTTCGCGACCTCGCCGTCTCGGAGGTCCGCGAGCACCAGGGTACGCGTGCCGGCAGCGTCCTGCTGCGCAACCTCGCCAGCTTCGTCCGCGGCTTCGCGGTGACGTTGCGTTCCAGGCCCTTCCTGAAGCTGTGTGCGGCGACCTTCCTGGTCTTCAACGGCTTCATCATGGTGTCGTCGTTCCAGTCCTACGTGATCATCTATTACGTGTTCGAAGGCGACACCGTGCGCGGCGCCGAGTACGCGGGCTGGGCGGGGACCGTGCAGTCGATCGCAACCTTCGGCGTGATCGCGCTGGTCACCTGGCTGTCCACCCGGCTCGGCAAGAAGCGTGCGTTCTTCGTCGCGATCGGCGTGTCGATGCTCGGCTACGCCCTCAAGTGGGTCTGCTACGACCCGACCAATCCCTGGCTCGTCATCGCGCCGGCGCCGCTGCTTGCCTTTGGCCTCGGCGGGCTGTTCACGATCATCCCGTCGATGATTGCCGACGTCGTGGACTTCGACGAGCTGCAGACCCACGAGCGGCGCGAGGGAATGTACGGCTCCATCTTCTGGTGGATGGTCAAGCTCGGCATGGCCGCCGCGCTCGCAGCCGGCGGCTTCCTGCTGAACGCCACTGGCTTCGACGTCGCCCTGGCGGGCAACCAGTCGGCACACACGATCACGCTGATGCGGCTCTGCGACGCACTCCTGCCGCTCGTAGCGTCGGGCGTGGCGATCTGGGTGATCGCCACGTTCTCGATCAACGAGGCGCGGGCTCGCGAAGTGCGGTTGGAACTGGAAGCGCGGCGCGGCAAAGTGTGACGTCCGGCCCCGACGCGGGCCGACCCGAAACGACGGGGACAGCAGATGAGCGTGAACTACCGGCGGCTGGGCAAGAGCGGGGTGCAGGTGAGCAACCTCTGCCTCGGCACCATGAACTTCGGCTGGCACACCTCGGTCGAGGACAGCTTCGCCATCATGGACCGTGCGCTCGAGCTCGGGATCAACTTCTTCGACACCGCGGATGTCTACGGCTGGGAGAAGCACCACGGCTACACCGAGGAGATCCTCGGCCGCTGGTTCGCCCAGGGCGGCGGACGCCGCGACAACGTGATCCTGGCGACCAAGGTCTACAACCCGGCGAACCGCGACAAGGCCGACCGCGAGCCGAACCGCTCCGGCCGCAACCTGAGTGCCCTGAAGATCCACCGTCATCTCGAGGCCAGCCTGCGGCGCCTGCAGACCGACGTGATCGACCTCTACCAGATGCACCACGTCGACCGCGACTGTCCCTGGTCCGAGGTGTGGGAAGCCTTCGATTCGCTCAAGTCCCGCGGCAAGGTGATTTACGTCGGCTCCAGCAACTTCGCCGGCTGGCACATCGCCACCGCCAACCAGGAGGCGATGAAGCGCGGCATGCA
>VEPJ01000154.1 GCA_012026925.1 Gammaproteobacteria bacterium
TGCCGTCGTGGAACGGGCGATCCCGCGAAATGCCGAAAGCGTAGCTAGCCGCTCGACGGGGGTTCGACGTATCGCCGTACGCACGCTGATTTCGCGGCCGACCGAGTGCGGACTCCAGGAGTCCCGGGTCGCGCACGCCGGGTTGCCCGCCATGCTCCGCGAGCTGCTCGTCGTGAATCGCGAGCACGACGTCGAGTTCGATCCAGGCGGGCTCGACCACCGATCGTTGCCTGCTACTTGGCGAGTTCGCGCAGTACGGCGCGCCGTCGCTTCATGATCTTGCGAGCGGTGTCCATCTGTTGCTCGAACTCGGGGTCATACGGCGTCAATCGATAGCCGTCCGGCGACTCTGTCAGGTAGAGGGTGTCGCCCTTGCCGATCTTCAGGCGAGCCAGCACTTCCTTGGGAAGGCCGACCCCCGCCGAGTTGCCGATGGCGGTGAGCTGTAGCTTGGTCATTCTTCGATGTTTATACGAACGTTATAACCTGTCAAGGTTCGGAGCCGCCCGCCGAGATATGATCGCCGCATGACGAGTCAAGGCAGTGACCCCAGGCTGAGCCTCGGTGGCCACGAGGCCGAGATGACGTATTCGCGGGCTTCCGCCGTGCTCATCATCGGGTTAAATATCCTGCCGCTGTGCCCGTTCGCGAAGGGCCAGTTCGAACGCCACCCGGAGTGGAGGGACGTGCTGTGACTCGACTGCTCGGTCTCTCTGGAAGCTTGCGCGCCGGCTCCGTCAATACCGCGCTGCTGCGTGCCGCGCAGTCGCGGCTGCCGCCGGGCGTCACGCTCGAGGTGGCGACGCCGCACGGGATTCCGCTCTACGACGGCGATCTCGAGGCGCGCGAGGGCGTGCCGTCCGCCGTAGCAGCGCTCAAGGACAAGATTGCCGCGAGCGACGGCGTGCTGCTCGCCACACCTGAGTACAACAACGGCATCCCCGGGGTGTTCAAGAACGCCATCGACTGGCTGTCGCGACCGCCTGCAGATGCGGCGCGCGTCTTCAGGGACCGTCCGTTCGCCGTGATCGGCGCGTCGCCCGGCGGGTTCGGCACCATCCTCGCGCAGTCAGCGTGGCTGCCGGTGCTGCGCACGCTCGGCGCGCGGTTCTGGAGCGGCGGCCGCCTGATGGTGTCGCGCGCAGGGCAGGTGTTCGATGCCGAGGGAGCGCTCGCGGACCCGAAGCTGGGCGAGCAGCTCGGGCAGTTCCTCGCTGGTTTCGTGGCATTCACCAACGCGGCGTCGACGGCGCTCGAGCGCTGGCATGCGATCGTGGCTACGCGTGATTCCAACGGGCTCGATGAGTTGCTGGCCGACGACGTCGTGTTCCAGTCGCCGGCGGTGCACACGCCGCAGGTCGGCAAGGCGATCACGAAGAAGTATCTCGTGGCCGCCATGCACGTGCTCGACACGGGCCAGTTCCGCTACGTGGGCGAGTGGCACGCTGAGAGCTCTGCCGTGCTCGAGTTCGAGACGACGATCGGTGACGTGCACGTGAATGGCGTGGACATGATCTCGTGGAATGCCGCCGGCCAGATCACGAAGTTCAAGGTCATGCTGCGGCCGGTCAAGGCGCTGCAGACGGTCATGCCCTTGATGGCGCAGGCGCTGCAGGGTGGCGCGCCGGGCTGACCACGCACGGCGCCCGCGCTGGACGCAGTCTATTTTGCTGCGCGCGCCAACGGTCACTACACTCGGCTGGACTTCGTCGTCACGCCGTCCGATTCGATGCGCCCGCCTCACGAATCGCAGCTCCTGTCGGCTTGCCGCACTTTCCGCGGCAACGCAATCGCCGCGACTCTTGGTCTCGCGGCGTGCCTGCATCTCGCGGGCGCACGAGCGGTGGAATACGAACTCGGTGACGGCAAGCTGCGTGTCAGCGGCGCGGCGTTCGTGGGCACTGCGATCCGCACCGCGCGCCAGGACCCGACGCTGCTGCCCGACGTGAACAGCTCGTTGCTCGGCATCCGCGGCGATTCGGTCGCGCCGGGCGCGGGCCGCAACCAGGACGACGGCAACCTCAACTTCAACCGCGGCGATCCCGTCTCCACGGTGTTCAAGGGTTACCTCTCGCTTGCCTACGCCTGGCGTGACTTTGGCGTCGAAGCGAGCGGGCAGGCGTGGTACGACTACGTCACCGAGCGGTCCGGGCATCCGTGGGGCAACGAGCCCAACGGCTATTCGGCGGATCGGCCACTCAGCGACGACGGTGCGCTGCTGCGTTCCAGGTTCAGCGGTGTCGTGCTCGACACGCTCTCCGTGTACGGGCGCCATCAGGGCGAGCGCGGGGCGCTCGACTGGCAGCTGGGTTATCAGCACGTCGAGTGGGGCCAGCGCTTCATGGTGCAGGGCGGCCTGCGCGACCTGAATCCGCTCGACATTCCCGCGTCGCAGCGTCCCGGCGTGGTGCGGGACAAGGAAGTGCGCATCGGCATACCGCTCGCGCTGGTGCGTGTGGGCCCGTCGAAGGAAACCAGTGTCGAGGCCTTCTACCAGTTCGCGTTCGAGCCGACCGTGCTGGGCATGTGCGGCACCTTCCTCGCGCCGCTCGACTTCCTGCCGGAGGGTTGCCGCAAGGCGATGTTCGGCAATCTCTCCGATCGAACTGCGGTGGCGAACGGCGTCTACGTCAAGCGCACGCGCACGGTCCAGCCCTCGGACAGCGGCCAGGGCGGCATCGCGATCCGCCACAAGTTGCCGGGCGGGCAGACGGAGTTCGGCCTGTACGCGGCGCAGTTCCACTCGCGCATGGTGTTCTACAGCGGCACTAATCCGGGTCGCGCGGGACCGCCGTTCCTGCCGGGCGATCCCGACGGGCTCAACCCGACGTACTTCACCGAGTATCCCGAACGCATCCGCATGTACGGCGCGACGTTCGAGAGCAAGCTCAAGCTCGGCCTGCTGTACGGGGAGCTGACCGTCCGTCCCAATCAGCCGCTGCAGTACAACCCGGTGGACGTGATCGCCGGGGCGGTCTCGAGGACGGCGCCGACGCCCTTGCGCGACCTCATCAACGCGGTCGAGCCGGGCGGCGTGTTTCGTGCGTGGGAGCGGCACGAGGCGTTGCAATTGCAGCTCGGCGCCGCGACGCAGGTGCCCAATGTGCTCGGCTCCGCTGGCCTGAGCCTCGGCGGCGAACTGGTGTACAAGCGGGTGCCGGATCTCCCGGATCCCGCCGACGTGCGCTTCGGCCGATCAGAAGTGTTCGGGCAGGGACCGGTGGACGGCGTGTGCACGCCACCGGCGGATCCGGTGGCGTGCAGCTTCGACGGGTACGTGTCGCGCAACGCGTTCGGCTACCGTCTGCGAGCGAGCCTGCGCTACGCGGACGTTGCGCAAGGCCTCGACCTGATGCCCTCGCTGGTGTTTGGCCACGACGTCTCGGGCTGGGCGGGCGACTACCTGCTGAACGAAGGCCGCATGTTCGCCACGGTGTCGCTTACCGCGAACTACGCCGGCCACTGGACCGCCGCCCTTTCGTGGCAGCCGATGTGGGGCGGCACCTACAACAACCAGCGCGACCGCGACACCGCGCAGCTGCACGTCGGCTATCAGTTCTGAGCCGGGGGCTGCGGTCCGTCCTCGCCGCCCGGCGCAAGCTTCGTCGCAGCCCAGCGCCTGAGCTCACGCACTTTCTGCGGCCCGGTGCGCGGGCTGCGCATCAGCGTCTCGATGCTGCGCATCGCCGCGTCGACTTCGGCGTCGGCAACCTCCGTGTTCTTCCCCACGCCCCACAGGTCGGTGCGGC
>VEPJ01000230.1 GCA_012026925.1 Gammaproteobacteria bacterium
GGCCGGCTGGCGTGACGCGCGAGAGGTTGCGGCCGTCGCGCACGAAGATCTGGAAACCGAGCTCGTCCTCGAGCAGCTTGATCTGCTTCGACACGCCGGGCTGGGAGGTGTGCAGCTTCTCGGCCGCTGCCGTGATGTTGAGCCCGTTCTGGGCGACGGCGGCAAGGTAGCGGAGCTGGTGGAGTTTCATGCGGGCATTCTAGCGAAAGCATTTGCGCCCGAATCCGGTCGATTCGCGCGTTGACCGGGAGTGGTGGCCGGTCGACATGCTGGCGGCGTCGCTGGAGCCGGAGTACGCCATGACGCTCGCCACCATCCTGAGCCGCACGCAGCAGGGGCTCGAGGCGCCTCTCGTGCGCGTCGAGGTCCACGTCGGCAACGGGCTGCCGGCCTTTTCCATCGTCGGCCTGCCTGAGACGGCCGTAAAGGAGAGCAAGGACCGAGTCCGGGCGGCGCTGGCGAACTGCGGGTATGACCTGCCGCCGGGTCACATCACGGTGAACCTCGCGCCGGCCGACCTGCCGAAGGAAGGCGGGCGATTCGACCTGCCGATCGCCATCGGCATCCTCGTCGCGTCGGATCAATTGCCACCGGGGCCGTTCGCGGATACGGAACTCTACGGCGAGCTGTCGCTGGGCGGCGAGTTGCACGCGATCCGCGGCGTCCTGCCGACCGCGCTGCAGGGCACGCGCGCCGGACACACGCTGATCCTGCCGGACGGCAATCTCGCAGAAGCCGCGCTGGTGAGGCGCGGGCGGATTCATGGCGCAACGCATCTGCTCGAGGTCTGTCGCTACGCACGCGGCATGCGACCACTTCCCAAAGCGGGGTCCCTCCAGGGGATCGCGTCCGCAGCGGCCGGTCCCGATCTCGCGGAGGTGCGCGGCCAGGCGCAGGCGCGACGCGCGCTCGAAATCGCCGCGGCCGGAGAGCACAGCCTGCTCCTCATCGGTCCACCGGGCGCTGGCAAGAGCATGCTGGCACAGCGACTGCCGGGCCTGTTGCCGCCGATGACGGAAGAAGAGGCGCTCGAGACGGCGGCGCTTCGCTCGCTCACGACGGCCGGCTTTCGCCCGGACGATTGGCAGCGTCGGCCATTTCGCGCGCCGCACCACACGGCGTCCGGGGTCGCGCTCGTCGGCGGCGGCGCGCGTCCGCGGCCGGGCGAAATTTCCCTCGCGCACAATGGCGTGCTGTTCCTCGACGAGTTGCCGGAATTCGATCGCCAGGTGCTCGAAGTTCTCCGGGAGCCGTTGGAGTCGGGGCACATAGTCATTTCGCGCGCGGCCAGGCAGTCGCGCTTCCCCGCGCGCTTCCAGCTCATCGCAGCCATGAATCCCTGCCCGTGCGGGCACCTCGGCGACCGCGCCGTGGCCTGTCGCTGTACTCCCGAGCGCATCGAGGCCTATCGAAGCCGGATTTCGGGACCGTTGCTCGACCGAATCGACCTGCACGTCGAAGTGCCACGGGTCCCGCCGGAAGCGCTGACGGCAACCGAGCCAGCGGAGCCCTCCGCTGCGGTCGCGCGCCGCGTCGCGACGGCGCGGGCCCTGCAGGCGAGACGACAAGGCCGGTCGAACTCGCGCGTCGAGGGGACGGACGTGCTGGCGACGTGCGCGGCGGACGACGCGGCAATGGCGTTGCTCGACCGTGCGATGCGACGGCTCGCGCTATCGGCACGCGCGTACCACCGGGTGCTGCGCGTCGCGCGTTCGATTGCGGATCTCGCGGAGAGCGAAAGAGTCCGCGCATCGCACGTCGCGGAGGCGATCACGCTGCGCCAGCTCGACCGGCGTGCGACGTCGTCGGCACTGTCATCGATTTCGGCTTGATCGCGACAGATTTGCGGCGCGACTCGGATCCGTTGCGCGCGTATCAATAGCACCCAGGAAGCCCGCACCGTGCAGGGCCGAGCCAGGGAAGGTCGCCGTCATGAGAAGGATCGCAAGGATGCGGTTGGGTGTGTGGTTGCTGGGCATGTCCGTGGGAGCCGCGGCGCAGGCACAGACGACCGTCGGCCGTACGACGGGAGCAGCGAGCGTTTCCCCGACGGGCGCTGCGAGGTACACGATCCCGTTGTGGGTGCCGCCCGGGACGAACGGGCTCGCGCCGGAACTCGCGATCACCTACGACCACCGCAGCGGCAACGGGCTGCTCGGTGTGGGCTTCCGCCTGACGGGCTTCTCGGCGATCCATCGGTGCTCGAGCACCCTTGCCCAGGACGGGCAGTCGTCCGCGGTCGGGCTCGATGCTGCGGACCGCCTCTGCCTCGACGGGCAGCGCCTGCGTCTGACGGCCGGCGCATACGGCCAAGCCGGTTCGCAGTACCAGACCGAAGTCGAGACCTTTTCGCGCGTGACGGCTTTCGGGACGGCCGGCGCCGGTCCCGCGTGGTTCCAGGTCGAGCGGCGCGACGGTCTCATCTATCAGTACGGCGCCACCATCGATTCGCGCATCGAGTCGCTGGGCACCTCGACGCCGCGTGAATGGGCGCTGAACCGGATCCGTGACCGAAGCGGCAACTACATCGATTTCGCGTACGCCGAGGATACGTCCAGCGGTACCTACCGACCCGCGCGCATCGACTACACGGGCAACGCGAACCTCGGCAACGCGCCGTATTACTCGGTTCGTTTCACGTACGAGGGCCGCGCCATGGCCGACCAGCCGGCGGCGTATTTCGGCGGCGGGCTCATCCTGGAACCATACCGGCTGTCGCGCATCGACGTGCAGCACACGTCGGGCACCGTGCTGCGCAGCGTCGTTCTCGGCTACGACGCCTCAGGGGCCACGGGTCGCAGCCGACTGGCACGCATGCAGGAGTGCGTCGGGTCGTCGTGCCTGCAACCGACGAGCTTCGCCTGGTCGTCATCGTCTCCGGGATGGACGTCGGAGTCGCCGCTGAGTCTCGATGCCACGGCGCTCGCGTCCGCGCTCGCCGGGGACACGAACGGTGACGGCTTCGAGGATCTCATTTATTTCGACTCGACCGCGCGCGCATGGCTCGTGCTGAACGGCACCGCGTCCGGGCTGGCGACGACGCCCTTCAACACCGGGCTCGGCGCAGACAGCGTCGCAAGCCAGGCACTGTCGGCGGATCTCGACGGCAACGGTCGGCGCGACGTCGTGGTTCCCGGCGGCAGCAACGTCTGGCAATGGCTGCGGTACGCGAGCGCGACCGGTTACGCGTACACGTCGACCGGCGTCGTCAACGCGGCGCCCGCCGGAAGCACGACGCTCACCGACGTGGACGGCGACGCGCTCGATGACTTCGTCTACGTCAAGGCGGACGGAGCCGCGGTCTACTGGCGCCGCAACCTGACTTCCGGTGGAACGCCGGGCTTCGCGGCCGAGGCCTTGCTCTGGGCCGCGCCTGCGGGCACGCGCATCGCATCGATGCCGTTCAGCGCTTCGACGCAACGATTCCGCTCGACGACGCGCAATGCTGACTTCAACGGCGACGGACGGTCCGACCTGCTCGTCCACGTCCAGGTCGACGGCTGCAGCGGCGCGTCGGGTTGCACCCCGTACTGGTACGACCGCTGGCAGGTCCTGGCCTCGCGGGGCACGTCGCTGGCGCCACAGGTGCAGTTGGAAGCCTCGCCCGACCCGCTGCTGGCCGACGTCAACGGCGACGGGCTCACCGACATCGCCTACACGCCCAACGGCAACTACTGGAGGGTGCTGCTCGGCACCGGTCGTCGAGGCACGAGCGACGCCGGCGTGTACATGACGACGGCCGGCAGCACGCCGTACGTCGGCTCCGCTGGCAAAGCCATGGTGGCCGACTGGGACGGTGATGGTCGGGCCGATCTCATCTTGCCGGGCACGAGCAACTGGATGGCGTGCCGTTCGCTCGGGATGACGCTGGAAACCTGCCGCCCGCTGGGTATGGCCTCGTCAGGCGTCGGTGCATCCCCGGTCGTCCTCGACGCCAACGGTGACGGGCTCGCGGACCTGGTACTCGCGACGGACAAAGTGCAACAACGCCTGCACGACGTGTCGCTGCCCGACCTGATGGCAACCGCCGTCGACGGTTACGGGGTTCGCTCGGAGTTCACCTATGCGGCTCTGACGCGCCCGGACGTTCATCGCGCGAGTGCCGGCGCGACGCATCCGGTGATCGACTGGCTTGCGCCGGCCCAAGTCGTGTCCCGGCTGACGCGCTCGGATGGCGTGGGCGGCACGTATGCCGAAACGTACGCCTATGAAGGCGCGAAGCTGCACCTGCGCGGCCGCGGATTCCTCGGCTTCGCCCGCAGGAGCGTGACGGATGGGCGCACGGGCATCGCGACGGTCGAAGACTACCTGCAGGATCCCGCGGCATACGACCGGATCGGGGCGCTCGCGTCTCTGACCGTGCAGCAGTCGAATGGTTCGCGCATCCAGCGAACCGTACTCAACTGGAGTCAGATCACGTTCGGTGCCGGCTACGAGTCTCGCAGCTTCCCCTACGTCGCGTCGTCCACTGTGGATCGCTACGAACTGGACGGCACGTGGGTCTCGAGCACGAACGTTCGCAACGTCGTGGACGGGTTCGGCACGACGACCTATCGCATGTCGTCCACGAGCGAGATGAATGGCGGGCTGAATCCGGGCGCCACGCACTCGGAGCGCCTGGTGCTCGGCTCGGTCACCAATGACACGACCAACTGGTGTCTCGGCCGACCCGGCACGGTCCAGCTGATCCGCTATCACACGCTTCCGGGCGGGGCGCAGCTCACGCGCACCCTATCGCGCACGATCGATCCGGTCGCCTGCCGCGTAACGCAGCAGGTGGACGAGCCGGGGAGCACCGATCTCCGCGTCGTCACCGACGTCACCTACGACGGGTTCGGCAACATTGCGGCGCAGACCCGGAGCGCCACGGGCCAGTCGGCGCGCACGACGAGCTTCGGGTGGTCGAATGCCGGCCGCTTTCCGCAAGCGCGCGTGAACGCCGAGGGCCATCGGAGCACTGCGACTTGGGACCCGGTGCTGGCGGTGAAGACCAGTGAGACGAATGCCAACGGTCTCGCGACCCAGTGGCAATACGACGCGTTCCGGCGGGCCGTTCGCGAGATCCGGCCGGACGGCACGCGCGTGGAGGTTGTGCGCGCGCTGTGCGGCAGTGGCTGCCTGTCGTCGAGCGCCGTCCACTACGCCACGTCGACGGAGCAGGGGATGGGCGGAGTCGCCATCCGCTCTGCAACGGTCGGCTACGACCCGCTCGATCGCGAGGTGTACCGCCAGGCCGACCAGCCGGGCGGCACGGTGGCGACCTTCAGGCGGTATTCCAGCGTCGGACTCCTTGCTCAGGAGAGCGTTCCCGCGTGGTGCTGCGGCGCGCCCTCGCACTGGACGTCGTATTCCTACGACGCGCTCGGGAGGCTCGTGCGCAAGGAGCGTCCCACCAGCGGCGTCGATTCGACGCCGGCCGTCATGCAGTGGCAGCGGTCGGGCCTCGGCAGCACGTTGACGGACGCGCTCGGCCGCTCGAGCACGACTCGCTACGACGCGATCGGCAACGTGGTGCAGACGATCGACGCGGGCAACGCGGACACGGATTTCGAGTACGACGCGTTCGGCAATCTGGTGAAGGTCCGCGACTTCCGCGGCAACGAGACTGCGATGACGTACGACGTCCGCGGCCGCAGGACGAGCCTGAGGGACGTGGATTCCGGGCTGCGCACGTTCCGCTACACGGCCTTCGGCGACCTGCTGTCGGAGACGAATGCCCGCGGGCAGACGACGACGCTCGCCTACGACCGCCTGTCGCGACCTTTGACACGGCAGGAGCCCGAGGGCACGACCTACTGGACGTGGGGAAACTCGTCCGGAGCGCGCAACGTGGGTGCGCTCGCCAGCGTGTCGAGTCCGGGATTCCAGGAGAGGTTCGAGTACGACACTTTCGGCAGGCTCACGACTCGCACGGCCTCACTGTTCGGCAGCAGTTTCGTGACCCGCATCGGCTACGACTCAACGACAGGGCTTCCCGATGTCATCACCTACCCGTCGGTCTCCGGCTCGTCGCCGCTGCGCGTGCGGCAGCACTACGACCGCGGACGGCTGGTCCGCCTGACGGACGCCGACGACGCGGCCACGACCTTCTGGCAAATCTCGACGGTGGACGCTCTCGGGCAGGTATCGGGCGAAGTGCTCGGCAACGGGGTGCAGATCGCGAGCAGCCACGATCCCGTCACAGGCCTGCTCGGCTCGCGAACGGCCGGACTGGGAGGCGGCGCCGACTACCAGGACCTGAGCTACACGTGGGACCCGGCCGGCAACCTCAGGTCGCGACAGGAGGGCAACCTCGGCGTGTACGAGGAGTTCGCTTACGACAGCCGAGACCGCCTCGACTTCGTGCGCAACTCCACCGGCAGCCTGGTGGATGTGGATTACGACGAGATCGGCAACGTCACGTACAAGTCGGACGTCGGCGCCTACACGTACGATGCCACCCGCAAGCACGCGGTCGTCTCCGCCGGGGCGAACAACTACGCCTACGACGCGAATGGCGCCGTCGTGAACGCGAGCGGCACGACGATCGCGTGGACCAGCTACGACCTGCCGACGCGAGTGGTGCATCCGAGCGGCAACTACGCGACGTTCGACTACGGGCCGGAACGTGCGCGCATCCGCCAGGTGGCGCGCGGCGGGGCAGACGTCGTGGAAACCGTCTACGTGCCGGGCGGGCTGTACGAGCGCGTGGTACGCAACGGCACCCTCACGCAGCGCCACTACATCGTCGCCGACGGCCGACGCGTGGCCGTGCAGACACGCGCGTCGGGCGGCGCGCCGACGACCGTGTACCTGCTGGAAGATCATCTTGGCGGGGTCGACGGATTCGTGTCCTCGACCGGGGCGCTCCTATCCAGAAGCTCCAACCAGCCGTTCGGGGCGCGGCGCTCCGGAGACTGGCAGGCGTCGAGCCCGACCTCGGCGGAGTGGAGCACGGTGCAGTCCACCACGCCGCGGGGCTTCACCGACCAGGAGCACGTCGACAACCTCGGCCTCATCCACATGAACGGCCGCGTCTACGACCCTGTGCTCGGGCGATTCCTGAGCCCCGATCCCGTCGTGCAGTCTCCGTACGACTCGCAGTCGTGGAACCGGTATAGCTACGTCCGCAACAACCCGCTGCGCTACACCGACCCCACCGGCTTCGTGTGCTTCAACGGGCACCCGGCAGCGGACTACGCCGCCGAGAGTTGCATGCGCTCGATCGTCGAACAGGTCTACGTGTACATGTCGCGGCTGTACGACCGCATCAACGCGTCGGTGCCGGATTTCGTTGGCGCAGCTGCGCTGCAGTCCAATGTTGCTGCGGCGGGATCGGTAGGGGCTGGTGACGCCGCCTATGCGAGCGGCCTCGCCAGCGCGACTGCGCCGCTCGAAGAAGTAGTCGTGAATGGGAGCCGCATCGAAAGCCCGATCCCGTTACCAGTCGACATTGGCTACGTCGTTGGGGTCAACGTCGCGGTCTACGAGGCAGCTTCGGCAGCATTCGACGCGTCCACCCAGGCGGGCGCCGACGCCGCCCAGTACTACGCCGATCGCGAGACCGAATCGGGCAACCCGTTGTACGCTGTCCCAGGATCGCTGGCGGCGCTATGGACCCCGGACACTGCGATGGAGACTGTCGTCGTCCTCGGGGCCGCGAGTGGTATCGGGCAGTGGTCCAGCAGGCCCTTCTGGCAATACTATCCGGCGGAGAACCCTGCCTATCGGAGCACCTGGCTGACCCGTGGAGCAGGATGGGAGCCGCCTTACGCGACAGGATCCGAGGCCGCAGCGAACCTGTCTCTTCCCCCGTACAACCCGGGAACCGCGGTCAGGTCCGTGCGACCACCCTGGTATCAATACGTGCGTGGCCCGCGGATCTCGGACCCGCAGCCGGCGATGGGTCCCTGGGCAACGGGTGGCGGAACGGAATACAGGGTCGTCCCATTTGAGCCGTGAAGATGCGAACAATCGTGGCGGAGCTTTCCTTAGGAAGAATGGTTGACCGGCTGGCACGAGCGATCGGCTGGTCACCAGTTGGGCGGTGGCTGAAATTCACAGCCGCCGAGGGGCCGCACGCGGACAGGCTCGAGGGTCGATCCGTGCGAGTGGTTGCGGTGGCAGGATGCGACCTTCTCGTCGAGATGGGCCCTTCGGAGGGAAAAGGACCGACGACGCTTCGTCTGACGCCGCGCCACGGCGGCTGGACGGCCCATTCGTTGATGTGGGTCAGCATCGCGGCAATCGTTCGACTGTCGGAGCCAGGCGGGCAGTCGGAGCCGATCGCGATTGTCACGGCAAGACTCGATCGATCCGCGACTGCCGGGTCTTGATGGTGGCGGATGACGCGTCGGGGACACGGCTCCGGCTGGGCCCGGCCTGGGCGGCGGTGCTCAGCAGTCAATCTGAGACCGGGATGGGCTATCAGGTGGTCTCGATTCTCCTAAAGGACGGTCGTCGATTCGACAATGTCACCATCGTCGACGGGACGATCTTCCTGTCTCTCGGTAACAGGCAGCCGCCGTTCATCGAAGGGGACGTCGCCGAGATAGTCGTCACTCATGGCAGGCCGGGACCTTGGCCCAAACGTAGCTGATCGGTCTGACCGGCGGCGGGCTCCGTCAGGACAGCGGTCGTAAGTCAGTGCTATGGTATTACCAAATATGCCGATGGTAATACTCGCATGTCGACCACAGTCACGTCCAAAGGCCAGGTGACCATCCCGAAGAAAGTCCGAGACTACCTGGGCATCGAGACTGGCTCCGCGGTGGATTTCGAACTGACGCGCAACGGCGAGGTCAGGCTGCAGCTGGCGAAGGGAGAGCGAACGAGCCGCCGCCGGGCGCGTAGCCGGTTCGACAAGCTCGTCGGCCGGGCGACGGTGAAGATGACGACGGAACAGATCATGGCGCTCACGCGCGGGGCGCGCCGAACGCGGTGAAGTCCGATGATCCTCGTCGATACCAACGTGCTGCTCGACATCGTGGAGGATGATCCGAACTGGCGAGGCTGGTCACAGCGGCAGCTCGAGGCCGCGCATCTCCGCGACAGGCTGTGCATCAACCCCGTGATTTACGCCGAGCTGTCGATCGCGTTCAGACGCATCGAGGAACTCGACAGTGTGCTG
The DNA here is from genome assembly GCA_012026925.1 of Gammaproteobacteria bacterium. Taxonomy (GTDB): domain Bacteria; phylum Pseudomonadota; class Gammaproteobacteria; order Steroidobacterales; family Steroidobacteraceae; genus RPQJ01. The sequence goes on from VEPJ01000230.1 coordinate 9,110, forward strand.
TCGGACGGCGATATCGACGTGCTGGAGTCGCTGCCGCGCGAGGCACTCTTCCTGGCCGGAAAGGCATTCGTCGAGTATCGAAAGAGGGGCGGCGCATCGAAGAAGGGAGTCCTGCCCGACTTCTTCATCGGTGCACACGCCGCAGTCGGCGGAATGACGCTTCTGACCCGCGACGTGGCACGCATCCGCTCCTATTTCCCCACGGTGCGCATGATCAGCCCCTCGTGAATTGGCCGGCGCTCGGCCCGCGGCTGTTCATGCCGTTAGAATGAGCTCGTCACCACCTGCGCAGGTACCCATGACTGTCCGTAATGGCTTCGTCGACACCGTCGGCCACACCCCACTCATCCGCCTCGGCTCCTTCAGTGACGAGACGGGCTGCGAGATCCTCGGCAAGGCCGAGTTCCTGAACCCGGGCGGCTCGGTCAAGGACCGCGCCGCAAAGGGCATCCTCGAAGACTTCGAGCGCAAGGGCCTGCTCAAGCCCGGCGGCGCCCTCGTCGAAGGCACGGCCGGCAACACCGGCATCGGTTTCGCGCACCTGTGCAACGCGCGTGGCTACCGCTGCATCATCGTCATGCCGGACAACCAGTCGCCCGAGAAGGTGGCGCTGCTGCGCGCGCTCGGCGCCGAGGTGCAGGTCGTGAAGACCGTCCCGTACGCGGACGACAACCACTACCAGAAGATCGCGCCCCGCGTGGCGGCCTCGATCGACGGCGCGGTCTGCGGCAACCAGTTCGACAACACCGCGAACCGTGATGCGCACTACGCCACGACGGGCCCGGAAATCTGGCACGAGACCAACGGCCGCATCGACGCGTTCGTCTGTGCGACGGGCACGGGCGGCACGATGGGTGGCGTCTCGCGCTACCTCAAGCAGCAGAGGCCCGGCCTGCGCGTCGTGCTGGCGGACCCGATGGGCAGTGCGCTCTACAACTGGGTCAGGACCGGCGCACTCAAGTCCGAGGGCTCGAGCTCGGTGACGGAGGGCATCGGCATCGGCCGCGTCACCGCCAACCTCGAAGGCGCGCCGATCGACGACGCCGTGCGCATCGAGGATCCCGAGATCGTCCGCACCACGTACCGTTTGCTGCACGTCGAAGGCCTGTTCCTGGGCAGCACCAGCGGTACGAACGTCGCAGCGGCCGTGCGCGTGGCGCGCGACCTCGGGCCCGGCCACACGATCGTCACGATCCTCTGCGACGGCGGGCAGAAGTACCTCTCGCGCTTCTACAACCGCGACTGGCTGGCGCAGAAGGGACTCGCCGAGCACGCCGCGTCGGCTGCGGACAGGCCGTAATCCATGCTCCCGGTTCGCCGGATCACGAGTGGCTTCCGCGACGTACGCTGGGGCCACGTCTTCATCGAGCTGGTGCTCCTGATCGTGGGCATCCTGATCGCGTTGGCCGTCAACGGCTGGATGGAGGATCGGCGGGACGCGCGGACGGAGCGCCAATATCTCGAGGCCCTGGTGCGCGACCTCGATCGGGACGTCGCGATCCTGAATGAATTCGGCGCACTCCACGAGTCCCAGACCGCGGACGGCGTGATGGCTTACCGGGCGCTGCGTCGCGGGCCCGGTGTCGAGGACAAGGAGGCCGTCGCGCAGGCGCTGAGTCGTCTCATGTCCCGGCGCACGCTCCGGCTCACCCACGCCACCTACGCCAACCTCGTCGGCACCGGGAACATCCGCCTGGTCCGCAATGCCGCGTTGCGCGAACGCATCGTCGGGCTCTACGAGTCGAACGAGCGTTGGGCAACCATCATCGACCGGAACAACCAGGTCTTCGTCGACCAGATGTACATGCAGTACATCATGGACAGGGGGCTGATCGCCCCGCGACCGACGGGCAACATTCCGGTGATCAGCGCAGCGTTTGCCGGATTCGCCGAGCGCGTCGACATGCCGGTGGACTCCCGTAACGATCGGCTCTGGCGGCTCCCGGCGGATTCCCCGGAGTGGGACGTGCTGACCGGCAAGGTCTGGTACCGAACCCTGACGAGCTACCAGGCCATCAACCAGGCACGCGAGGTCACCAGGCAGGTGCTCGCCGTGCGCGATGCCGTCGCGGACGAACTCGCGCGCCGCTGGCCGGACTCGCAGACCGCGCGCCCGGCCGGCTGAGCGAGCTTACGGTCGTATCGCAGCGCACAAACCATCGCGTCCGCCGAAAATCCCGCTACACTCGGCGCTGCCAGGGGGAGGAGAACATGCCCGGCAAGCCGATCGTTTCGGATGGCAAGGGTTCCCTTTTTTCGCTGCGCCGCAGCATGCCTGCGCGCGCCCCCGCGATTCGTTCCACGTCGCCGTCCACGCGTGCCCGCCTTTGCGGCGGGAGGATCATTCCATGACAGCTGCGCTTCCCGCCCTCGAGAACTTCGACGAGGACGCCTGGGACGATCTCCTCAACTACATCGAGGAGAAACGGGTCATCCCGATCATCGGCCCCGACCTGCTGCGGGTGCAGACCGACCGCGGCCTGCGTCCACTCTACGAATACCTCGCGGAGAAGCTGGCGACGAAGCTCTCGGTCGACCCCGGCGTCCTGCCGCAGCCGCTCACGCTGAACGACGTGGTCTGCGCCTACCTCGGCCAGCGCGGCCGGCGCGAGGAGGCCTACACACGGCTTCGCTCGGTCATGCGCGAGGTGGAGTTCGAGCCACCACTTGCGCTGCGACAGCTCGCACAGATCACGGACTTCGATCTCTTCATCACCACGACGTTCGACCCGCTGCTCGAAAAGGCGGTGAACATGGAGCGCTATGGCGGGCAGTCCACGGCCGACGTCATTGCCTATGCGCCGAACCGGGTGCAGGACCTGCCCGCCGAGCGCAGCCAGTTGCAGCGCGCGGTCGTGTACCACCTGCTGGGCCGGCTCTCCGCGTCGCCGACCTACGTCGTATCCGACGAGGACATGCTCGAGTTCATCTGCGCGCTGCAGTCCGAGCACCTGACGCCGGAGAAGCTCTTCCACGAGCTCGAACACAACCACCTGCTCCTGATCGGCAGCGACTTCTCGAACTGGCTCGCGCGGCTCTTCCTGCGCATGGCGAAGCGCAAGCGCCTGTCCGATCCGCGCGACGTCGGCGAAATCCTGGCCGACGACCACACGATGAAGGACGAACGCCTCGTGGCATTCCTGCAGCAGGTGAGCGTGCGCACGCGCGTGTACGGCGGCGCCGAGTCGTTCGTCGCGGATCTTCACGCCCGCTGGATGAAGCGACAGGGCAACGCCGTCTCCTCGGCCTCCGGCCCGGCCATCGTTCCCCAGCGCTTCCTCCCGCCGTCGCGGGAGATGCCGGAAAACGCGGTCTTCATCAGCTACGCCCGGGAGGACCTGCCCGCGGTCCAGCGGCTGAAGGCGGCCATGGACGCGGCAGGCATCAATACGTGGTTCGACCTCGACCGTCTCGAGGGCGGTGACGATTACGACCGCAAGATCCGCGCCAACATCGGGCGCTGCAGCTTCTTCGTGCCGGTGATCTCGGCGACGACGCAGCGACGCCACGAAGCCTATTTCCGCCGCGAGTGGAACTACGCCGTCGATCGTTCGCTCAACATCGCCGAGGGCGGCGTCTTCATCCTGCCCGTCTGCATCGACGACACGCCCGAGTCCGAGGCGCTCGTGCCGGACAAGTTCCGGGCGCTGCACATCACGCGCATGCCGGGCGGCGAGCCGACGCCCGAGTTCCTGCGTCGTCTCAAGGATCTCTTCAGCGGGCGTCGCGCATGAGCGAGAAGCAGGACGACCTCGCCGCGTCGGTCACGATCGACCCGGAGAATCCCTGGCTCGGCTTGTCTTCCTACACGGAAGAGACCCGGGCGTATTTCCACGGCCGCGACGAGGAAGCCGCGGAACTCGCCCGCCGCGTCCAGCGCAAGAACCTGACGGTGTTGTTCGGCCAGTCGGGCCTCGGCAAGACGTCGCTGCTTCGGGCCGGCCTCGTGCCGCGACTGCGCAACGAAGGGTTCTGCCCGGTCTACGTGCGCGTCGACTACAACCCCGATTCCCCGCCGCCCTCCGAGCAGATCAAGCAGGCGATCTTCCGTGCCACGGCCGCCGCCGGGCACTGGACCCGGCCCGGCACCGCGATCGAAGGCGAGTCGCTGTGGGAATTCCTGCACCATCGCGGCGACCTGCTGCGCGACGCGAGCGGCCGCACGCTGCTGCCGCTGCTGATCTTCGACCAGTTCGAGGAGATCTTCACGCTCGCACAGGCCGACGACCGGGGTCGGCTCCGCGCGAAGCAGTTCCTCGAGGATCTCGCCGACCTCGTCGAGAACCGGCCGCCCGCCGCGCTCGAAGCGCGTCTCGACCAGGACGAGGCCGCCGCCGAGGACTTCGACTTCGCGCGCGCCGACTACCGCATCCTGATCTCGCTGCGCGAGGACTATCTCGCGCACCTCGAGAGCGTGAAGGCGATCATGCCGTCGATCACGCAGAACCGGATGCGGCTCGCCCGCATGACCGGCGCGCAGGCGCTGAGCGCCGTCATGCAGCCGGGCGGACGCCTGGTGTCGCAGGAGGTCGCCGAGTCGATCGTCCGTTTCGTCGCGGGCGGCACGGAACTGGCCAACGCCGAAGTCGAGCCGTCGCTCCTGAGCCTGGTCTGCCGCGAGCTCAACACCGTCCGCATCGCCCAGAAGCGGCCGGAAATCTCTGCGGACCTGCTCGCCGGTTCGCGCGACACGATCCTGACGGAATTCTACGAGCGCGCGCTCGCGGACCAGCCGGACGGCGTGCGACGCGTCATCGAGGACGAGTTGCTCACCGAGTCCGGCTATCGCGAGAGCCTGGCGGAGGAGCGCGTGAGGAAGGCGCTGGATGCGGCGGGAGCCGCACCGGACGCACTCGCCAAGCTCGTCGACCGTCGCCTCCTGCGCATCGAGGAACGTCTCGACATGCGCCGCGTGGAGTTGACGCACGACGTGCTCTGCAGCGTCGTCGCTTCGAGCCGCGATCGCCGCCACGAGCGTGAGGCGCGCGACGAAGCCGAGCGCAGGCTCGCGGCGCAGCGTGAGCGCGAGGCCGCGACCAGGCGGGCTCTCGTGCGTGCGCGCATGATCGCGGCGGTCTGCGCGGTGCTCGCCGTGCTCGCGGCGGCGAGTGCGGTGTTCGGCTACGTCGCCACGCAGCGCGCGAAGAAGGCCGACGCCCAGGCGCAGCAGGCACGGGGCGATGCGGAGAAGCTCGTCGGGTTCCTGATCGAGGACTTCTATGCCGAGCTCGAGCCGACCGGCCGGCAGGAGACGATCGGCAAGCTCGCCGACCAGGCCCTGAAGTACTTCGACGGCTTGCCGCCGGAGCTCGTCACGCCACAGACGCAGATCTATCGCGGCATGGCCCTGCTGCGCGGCGGCGGGGCGGCGCTGGCGGGCGACGACATCGAGCACGGGAACCGGAAGATCGACGAGGCCCACGCCCTGTTCCAGAAGCTCCGCGACGGTGGCGACAAGAGCGCGGCGGTGGCGCACGGCCTGGCTCTGTCGATGTTCATCCCGTACTCGGTCTGGGGCGTGATCGGCGGTCCGAATTCGAAACCCACGGACCTGCCGGATGCTGCGGCGCTGCTGAAGCCCTATCTGACGCAACCGGGCACGCCGGTCGAGCTCAAGATCACGTATGCCGACATCCTCAATCACCTGAGCCACAGCCAGAAGAACATGGAGCAGGGAGTCGCGATGTGCGACGAGGCGCGCACGCTGCTCGAGGGAATCGGTGCCCTGGATCTGAGCAATCTCACGGCTACCGGCGTGTACGCAGACACCGCTGATTCCGAGGCTCGGCACGCGCTCGACCTGGGGCGGCTCGAGGACGCCGACAAGCTGGAGCGCCAGGTCTACGACCTGGCCGAGAAGGTGCTCGCCCGCCGGCCGGGCGACTTGCGATCCATGAAGAACCGGGCGCTGGCCGCAAACCTGCTGGGCGAAATCGCGGCCGCGCGCCACGACCAGGTCGCTGCGGCCCAGTACGCGGAACGTGCGACCCAGGCGGGCGAGGACGCCGTGCGGTTCAACCCGTCGGACCTCGGCACCTGGCAGTACTGGGTGATGGGCCGCGGCCAGGTGGCCCAGCGGATGTTCGCGCGCGGCGAAGTCAGCGCGGCGATCGACGAGGCGAAGGGAACGCTTGCGCTCGGGAAGGACGAGCGGCTGCCATCCTCGTTGCAGCCGATCCTCGAGGACACCTGGTATCAGCTCGCATCGACCGAGGCGTCATTTGGCCGCAGGGAAGACGCGGAGCGGACATTCGAAGGCGCCGTCAAGGCGAGCCAGGAGGCCGCCAAGCAGTTCGCGGAGACGAACTCGGTTCACGTCCTGTCGCTGGCACGGGTCCCGGTGCGACGTGCGCGCCTGGAACTGCTGCTCGGTGACGCGCAGAGCGCGTTCAATCGTGCTTCCGCCTCCGCGGGCAACCTCGAAAGGATGCCGATCGCCGCGGCGGACAACTTCGGCATTCGGGTGCGCGACAACGTGCTGCAGACTGCACTGGGCATCATAAGTGCGTCGGCGCTCGTGCTGGAGCGCTACCCGGACGCGGAAAAGGCGGCGCGGCGACGACTCGAGCTGCCGGTGAATCCCTTCGACAACCCGTTCGCGGACAAGGCGCAGCGCCAGGTACAGCTGGCGCTGGCGCTCGCGTATCAGGGTCGGGCGGCAGAGGCGCGAACCGTGCTCGCACCGGCGCTCGAATTCTACGAGCGCGAGAAGAAGGCGGGCGCCCAGGACACGTTGTTCCGCAGGGACTACGCGGAAGCGCTGCTCGCGAGCGCGCTGTCCCAGGAGCCGGATGCGGCAGGACACGCGGCGCGAAAGCGGGCACTCGATGCCGCCGCGGCGGAACTCAACGGCGCATCGACGGAGGCGCGTCAGCTGTCGGCATATCGGCAGATCGCGGCTCGAATCGCCGAGGCAAGGACGCCGGCGGGTGCCTGAGTCATCGTAACGGCGGTTGGGGAGCGAACCATGTACGGCCTGATGCAGGATCATCCCCTGCTGATCTCGTCGTTGATCCGCCACGCAGCGGCGAATCACGGCGGCCGCGAGGTCGTCTCGCGCCTGGTCGACGGAAGCATTCACCGGACGAACTACGCCACCATCGAGCTTCGCGCGCGACGGCTGGCGCATGCGTTGACGTCGAGGGGCATCCGCCTCGGCGACCGCATCGCGACGCTGGCGTGGAACACCCATCGGCACGTCGAGTGCTTCTACGGCGTCTCGGGCATGGGGGCCGTGCTGCACACCGTGAATCCGCGCCTCTTCCACGAGCAGATCGAGTACATCATCCGGCACGCCGAGGACCGCATCCTGTTCTTCGACGCGGACCTGCTGCCGATCGTCGAGAGCATCGCGCCGCAGATCGGCTGCGTGGAGCACTTCGTCGTGCTCTGCGAGCGCGCACAGGTGCCGAAGTCGGAGCTGCTACAGCTTGCGGCCTACGAGGACTGGATCGCCGCGGCCGGGGAGGACTATGCGTGGCCGCAGTTCGACGAGCGGACGGCGTCGTCGCTCTGCTACACGTCCGGCACGACGGGCAACCCCAAGGGCGTCCTGTACAGCCATCGCTCCACGCTGATTCACGCGCTGGCCGCTTCGCAGCGCGACGGCTTTGCGCTCTCGAGCCTGGACAGCGTGATGCCGATCGCGCCTCTCTTCCACGCAAACGGCTGGTCGCTGCCGTATGCGTGCCCGATGGTCGGCGCAAAGATGGTGCTGCCCGGCAATCGCATGGATGCAGCGAGTCTGTACGAGCTGATCTCCGGCGAGCGCGTGAGCTTCTCGGTCGGCGTGCCGACCATCTGGACGATGTTGCTCGCGTATACCGGCGAGAAGGGCCTGCAGCTCGACGCGCTCGAGCGCTGCCTCGTCGCCGGCACCGCGCTGCCGCCCGCGGTCCAGAAGGCGTTGAAGGACCTGCACGGTGTCACGGCGATCCACGCGTGGGGCATGACGGAGACGAGTCCCATCGGCACGTTGAGTACGCCGACGCCCGAGGTGCTCGCGTTGCCTGAAGATCAGCGCGAGGCCGAGTTGCTGAAGCAGGGCCGGGTGCCGTACGGCGCGGAGATCCAGGTGCGCGACGCGGAAGGCAGGGTCGCGCCCAAGGACGGCCAGACGTTCGGGCCGCTGTGGATCCGCGGGCCGTGGATCGCGTCGGGCTACTTCAAGGGCGAGGGCGGCAAGGTGCTCGACGCGGACGGCTGGTTTCCCACGGGCGACGTCGCGACCTGGGACGAACTCGGCTTCATGAAGATCACCGATCGCACCAAGGACGTGATCAAGTCGGGCGGCGAGTGGATCAGCTCGATCGACGTCGAGAACGCCGCGATGTCACATCCAAAGGTGGCGCTCGCCGCCGCCGTGGCAGCGTTTCATCCGAAGTGGGACGAGAGGCCGGTGCTCGTGATCGTGCCGAAGGACGGGCAGGAGCTGTCGCGCGATGAACTGCTCGAGTTCCTGGCGCCGAAGATGGCGAAGTGGTGGTTGCCGGACGACGTCGTGTTCGTGCGCGAGATGCCGATGACGGCGACCGGCAAGATCCTGAAGGCGAAGCTGCGCGAGCAGTACTGGCACCGCCTCGAATAGGGAAGCGTCCCCTCAGGGCGGCGGTTCGCCGATCGTCGGCGTGACCGGCGTCGCCTCGACCTCGGCCTCGGCGAGCTTCGCGCGGATCGTCTCGAGCTCCTCGACCGTCGCGATCGGCCCGATGCGCACGCGATACCAGGTCTCGTCCTCGAGCGCGAAGCGCTGGATCTTGGCGTTGATCCCGTACTGTGCGAGCTTGGCCTGCAGCTTGTCGGCCTCGGCCGCCTGCTTGAACGAGCCGGCCTGCAGGATCACGTCACCCGCCGGCAGGGCCGGCTTCCCGGGCTTGGCGCCGGGCTTCGCGGCATCCTTCGCAGGCACCTCGACTTCCTGCCGCGGCAGGTCGTCGTAGAACGTCAGGCCCTTCGACGTATCGGCCGGCGCAGGCGCCTCTTCCGGCGCTCCCGCCGAGGCCGGGGCCTTCCCCGCAGCCGGCTTCGGCTCCGGCGCGGGCATGTTCCGGTAGTGCAGGAACACGCCGAGCGCGACGGCGAGCCCGATCGCCAGCCCCACGCAGAGCCCGATCCAACCGCTGAACGCCTGGGCCCCCGGCGTGTGGCGCTTGACGTGCTTGAAGTCGCGGCTGAGCGTCTTGCCCGGCTTCTCGCTCACGTCACATTGCCTCGGGCGCGGACACGCCGAGCAGGCCGAGGCCGTTGCGGATCACCTGGCGCAGTCCCTGGACCAGCGTCAGCCGCGCGTCGCGCAGCTCCGCGTCGTCCACCAGGAACTGGTGCGCGTTGTAGTACGTGTGGAAGTCGTTCGCCACCTCGCGCAGGTAGTGCACCATCGCGTGCGGTGCGCGCTGCAGCGCAGACATCTCGACCACTTCGGGATAGCGGCTGATCGAGGCGAGCAACGCCTGCTCGTGCGGCTCGACCAGCCGGGCGAGCGACGCACGCCCGCGCACGGCGTCGTACGCAAGTCCCTTGTCGCGCATCTGGCGGAGCACGCTCGACACGCGGGCGTGGGCGTACTGGATGTAATAGACCGGGTTCTCGTTCGAGTGCGAGGTTGCAAGCTGCATGTCGAAGTCGAGGTGCTGGTCGTTGCTGCGCATCACGTAGAAGAAGCGCGCCGCGTCGTTCCCGACTTCGCGCCGGAGTTCGCGCAGCGTGATGAACTCGCCCGAGCGCGTGGACATCTGCACCTTCTCGCCGCCCCGATAGAGCGTCACGAACTGGACCAGCCGCACCTCGAGGCAGTCCCCGGGCTCGCCCATCGCGACCAGCCCTGCCCGCACGCGCGCGATGTAACCGTGGTGGTCGGCGCCGAGCACGTCGATCAGTTGCTCGAAGCCGCGCTCGCGCTTCTGCAGGTGATACGCGATGTCGGAGGCAAAATACGTCTTGAGTCCGTTCTCGCGCACGACCACGCGGTCCTTCTCGTCGCCGAAATCCGTCGCGCGGAACCACTGCGCGCCGTCCTTTTCGTACACGACGCCGTTCTTCCGGAGCCGCTCGAGCGCGCGGTCGATGGCGCCCCCGTCCGACAGGCTGCGCTCCGAGAACCACTCGTCGTAACGGACGCCGAATTCCTCGAGGTCCTGGCGGATGTCGGCCAGGATGTCGTGCAGTGCGATGTCGAACGCCTTGCGGAACCCGTCCTCGCCGAGCAGTTCCCTGGCGCGCGCGATCACGGCGTCGATGTAGGCGTCCTTGTCGCCCTCGGGCGCGTCCGGGGGGAGGCCCTTGAAGACGTCGCACGCCGAGCGCACGAGCGAGCGGCCCGCCCGCTCGACGAGCTTGTTGGCGATCGGGTGCAGGTAGTCGCCGCGGTAGCCGTTCGAGGGAAACGGGAACTGCTCGCCGAAGCACTCGAGATAGCGCAGCCACACGCTCGCGGCGAGGATGTCCATCTGCCGGCCGGCGTCGTTGATGTAGTACTCGCGGTGGACCT
>VEPJ01000055.1:0-2105 GCA_012026925.1 Gammaproteobacteria bacterium
CCCGCAGCGCCGAGGGCAGCATGCGCGACGCGCTGTCGCTGCTCGACCAGGTGCTCGCGTTCGGCGGCGGCCGGGCCCTCGAGAGCGAGGTTCGCTCGCTGCTCGGTACGCTCGACCGGCGCCAAGTCGAATCGATCGTGAATGCGCTGGCCGACAAGGACGGCATGGCACTCATGGCTGCGGTCCAGCAGCTCGACGAGCGCGCGCCGGACTATGACCAGGCGCTCGGCGAGCTCTCCGCCGCCATCCAGCGCATGGCGTTGCTGCAGGCGCTCCCCGACCTGCGCGGCGAGGACGAGGAGCAGGACCATGCGCTCGCCGTGCTGGCCGGACGTTTCTCGCCCGAGGACCTGCAGCTGCTCTATCAGATCGCGATCATGGCGCGGCGCGACCTCGACTTTGCGCCGGACGCCAGAGCCGGCTTCGAGATGGCGCTGCTCAGGATGCTGGCGTTCCGGCCGGGGTCGGTGCCCACGGTGATGCCGGCGACTTCGGCGTCCCAGCCTCGAACACCCCCGACGCCGGCACCGTCCAGATTGGCGACGGCGGAGCCGGCGAGCGAGTGGTCCGCGATCGTGGGCGCGCTCGGCCTGCAGGGCCCGGCGGGACAGCTCGCCGCTCACTGCGTCCTGACCGGTCGCGTCAACGATCTCGTCAAGCTGCGTCTCGATCCGGCGGGCGACACGTTCAACCGACCGCAGCTCGTGCAGAAGCTGACGCAGGCGCTGTCCCAGCATTTCGGGCAGCCGGTGCGCCTCGAGATCAGCCTGGGCGGGTCGGTCGACGTCGAACGGACGCCTGCGCGCCAGCAGGCACAGGCGGCGGACGAGCGCCTGAAGGCGGCGGAGCAGGCGATCGAGGGCGATCCCGCAGTGCGCGCAATGCGCGACATCTTTGGCGCGACGGTGCAGCCGGGCTCCGTCAAGCCTCTCAACTGAACCACACACCGGGAGTGCACGACAGCATGAAGGGCGGAATCGGCAACATGATGAAGCAGGCGCAACAGCTGCAGGCGAACATGCAGAAGGCGCAGGCGGAGATCGCGGCCATGGAGGTCACCGGCGAGTCCGGCGGCGGCATGGTCAGGGTGACGATCAACGGGCGCCACGAGGCGAAGCGCGTGCAGATCGATCCGTCCGTGCCGCTCGACGACCGCGAGATGGTCGAGGATCTCGTCGCTGCCGCCATCAACGATGCCGTCCACCGCCTGGAGTCCGCCTCGCAGCAGAAAATGGCGGGGCTGATGAGTGGCATGAGCCTGCCGCCGGGCCTGAAGCTGCCGTTCGGCGGCTGATCGCAGCCCGGCGATGCTCTATCCGCCGTCGCTCAACCGGCTGATCGAGGCGCTGCGCAGCCTGCCGGGGGTGGGCCCGAAGTCCGCGCAGCGGATGGCCTTCCACCTCCTCGAGCGGGATCGCGACGGCGCTCGCGAGATCGCGGCGTCGCTCACTGCGGCGATCGGTTCGCTCGGCCACTGCGAGCGCTGCCGAATGTTTGCCGAGGGCGAATTCTGTCCGGTCTGTGCGGCGCCGGGTCGCGACCGAACGCTGCTCTGCGTCGTGGAGTCACCGGCGGACGTCGTGGCGATCGAGCAGTCGGCGAGTTTCCGCGGCTGCTACTTCGTGCTCATGGGGCACCTCTCGCCGCTCGACGGCGTGGGGCCGGCGGAGATCGGCATCGAGGCGTTCGAACGGTTGCTCGCGGAACGCGAGGTGCGCGAGGTCATTCTTGCGACGAATCCGACGGTGGAGGGGGAGGCGACCGCGCACTTCCTCGCCGAGGTCGTCGCGCGTTTCGGGCTGAAGGCGTCGCGGATAGCGCACGGCGTGCCGGTCGGCGGCGAGCTCGAGCACGTGGATGGCGGGACGCTCGCGCAAGCGCTCGCCGGGCGACTGTCGCTCACTTAGCCGGGTTCAGGACGGTCTTTCGGTGCCTGTCCCGGCGAGCGAAGAAGACATGCTCGCCGGGACAGGCACCGAAAGACCGTCTGACATCCGGCGCCTGAGCGAGTAATCGGGGACATTCGCCAATTCCGGCGCAGGACGCCGGAATTGGCGAATGTCCCCGATTACTCGCCCGGCGCCCGAAGCATCATCGGCCCCCGC
>VEPJ01000055.1:2115-3663 GCA_012026925.1 Gammaproteobacteria bacterium
CGCGGACAAGGGGTCGGGTCACGGTCCTTGTTCCGGCGCGCATGTCTTCTTCGCGCGTCGGAACAAGGACCGTAACCCGACCTTGAACGAGCCTCGACGCGTCCTGGCCCGCATCGCGTCCGCTAGTGACGCGCCTGCGCCTTCGGGTCGGCAAGGAAGAGCCAGGTCTCGACGACGGTATCCGGATTGAGCGACATGCTCTCGATGCCCTCGTCGAGCAGCCAGCGGGCGAGGTCGGGGTGATCCGACGGGCCCTGGCCGCAGATGCCGATGTACTTGCCGGCCTTGCGGCAGGCATGGATGGCCATGTGCAGCATGGCCTTGACCGCGTCGTCGCGCTCGTCGAACAACCTCGCGATGATCGCCGAGTCGCGATCCAGCCCGAGCGTGAGCTGCGTCATGTCGTTCGAGCCGATGGACATGCCGTCGAAGAACTCGAGGTAACGGTCTGCGAGCACCGCATTGGTCGGCACCTCGCACATCATGATGACCTTGAGCCCGTTCTCGCCGCGCTTGAGGCCGTTCTGCGCCAGCAGGCCTACGACGTCCTCGGCCTCGCGCAGCGTGCGCACGAACGGCACCATAACCCAGACGTTGCCGAGGCCCATTTGCTCGCGCACGCGCTTCAACGCGCGGCACTCGAGCTCGAAGCACGGGCGGAAGCTCTCGTCCACGTAACGGGCCGCGCCGCGGAACCCGATCATCGGGTTCTCCTCGACCGGCTCGTACTGCCGGCCGCCGATCAGGTTGGCGTACTCGTTCGACTTGAAATCCGAGAGGCGCACGATCACGGGCTCGGGAGCGAAGGCCGCGGCAATGGTGCTGACGCCCTCGCAGAGCTTCTCGACGTAGAACTCGACCGGATCGGCATACCCCGCCATCTGCCGGCGGATCGTGTCCTTCAGGTCGTCGTCGAGCCCGTCGAAGCCGAGCAGCGCCTTCGGGTGCACGCCGATCATGCGGTTGATTATGAACTCGAGCCGCGCGAGGCCCACGCCGCGGTTCGGGATCGCGGCGAAGTCGAACGCGCGGTCCGGGTTGCCTACGTTCATCATGATCTTGACCGGCAGCGACGGCATCGCGTCGAGCTCGACCTGCGTCTGCTCGAACGTGAGCGCGCCGTCGTACACGTAGCCCGTGTCGCCCTCGGCGCACGAGACCGTGACCGGCTGGCCCTCGGTGATGAGCGACGTGGCGTTGCCGCAGCCCACGACGGCCGGGATGCCGAGCTCGCGCGCGATGATGGCGGCATGGCAGGTGCGGCCGCCGCGATTCGTGACGATCGCGGAAGCCCGCTTCATGACCGGCTCCCAGTCCGGGTCGGTCATGTCCGCGACGAGGACATCGCCCGTCTCGACGCGCGCCATTTCCTTGACGTTGCGGATCACCCGGGCAGGACCCGCACCGATACGGTGGCCGATGCTCCTTCCGCTCACGAGCACCTTGCCCTTGGTCTTCAGCGTGTAGCGTTGCAGGGTGCGGCCGGCGCGGCTCTGCACGGTCTCGGGCCGGGCCTGCAGGATGTAGATGCGCCCGGTCTCGCCGTCC
>VEPJ01000190.1 GCA_012026925.1 Gammaproteobacteria bacterium
GGGGCGGGCTGATCTCATGTTGGCTTCCAGGCGGTGAATCCGGGGCCAATTCTGCGGCGACGGGCCGACGCCAATTTCGCGCGACGGCTGCGTATGTTTCGTTTTCTTTCAGTATGATGCCGACACGCCATGGCCCGTCCCGGTCGCATGCGCTCGCTGCTGCGGGAAATCCTCGGTCACCCCGAGGTCTCCTGTCGCATCCCCTCGACGCCGGCATTCACGCTGGAGCGTTACCGGGCACTGCTCGACGTCGCGAAGATCCCGCCGCTGCCCGAGAAACTGCTGTGGATCCACACGGGCGGAAAGCCGATCGCGTACCGGGCCCGTTCGGCGACGGCGGAGCGGGTGTCGCTGCCCGGTCTCGTCACGCTCGTGCCGGAGGGCGTGCCCGGAGAGGTCGCGCTGCGCGGGGTCGGCGAAGGCATGATCGCGTACTTCGACGGGCCGCGGCAGGTTCCCGCGTGGGTGGCCGCGCGCCGCGAACGAGAGCCCGTGACCATCGTGGACAACGTCGTCGTCACGCTGGCCCAGCAACTGGTGGCCGCGGCGAGCGAGCCGAGACGGGACGACGAGTATCTCGCGACGCTGGGAAACGCGGCGCTGGCCCAGGTCCGGCACGTGCTCGAGACCACCGGGACGCCACAGGCGTTGCGCGGTTCGAGGAGCGCGCAGATGCTCGTGCACCTGGCCGTCCAGCACATCCACGAGCACCTGGAGCAGTCGCTCACGGTGGCTGGCCTCGCCGCGACCGTGGGTGTCGGCGTCACGCATTTCTCCAATACGTTCAGGCTGGTGACGGGCACGACGCCGCACCATTACATCCTGCGCGCACGAATCGGGCGCGCGCGCGAGTTACTGCGCATGACTTCGTTGTCCGTGGCCGAAATCGCCGCCGCAGTGGGATTCGCCGGCCAGAGCCACTTCTGCACGGCGTTCGGGCGCGAGACGGGCGTGACGCCGACGGAGTATCGTCGCAGCTGCCGGGAATCGGCGCGCTGAGCGCCGAGATGCCGCGAGTTTCCTCGATCACCGGCCGGAGGCCGCGAATGAAGCGTTTCCTGTGCGACACCGGAATGGGGCAGGTCCACGGCGTGATGGCGGGGTCCGGGGAAGGCTCGCCGCTGCTGTTGCTGCACCAGACGCCACGCTCGCTCGACGAGTTCGCCGAGGTACTGCCGCTCCTCGCGCGCGAACGACGCGTCATCGCGCTCGACATGCCGGGCTACGGCTGCTCGGACCGAGTGCCGGGCCGCCCCGCGATTGCGGACTACGCCGGCGCGTTCGTGCAGGTGCTCGACGCGTTCGGCATCGCGCGCGTCGTCGTCGTCGGCCATCACACCGGGGCAGTCATTGCGGTCGAGATGGCGGCTGCATTCCCGTCGCGCGTCGAGCAGGTCGTGCTGTCGGGTCCCGTGTACACGGATGCGACCGGTCGCGCGGAGCTCGGGAAGTACTTCAGGCAATGGGCGATCGCCGCCGACGGCTCACACCTCACGGAGAAGTGGCGGAAGATGCACGAGTGGCTGCCCCGGCCGGACCTCGTGCAGCGCTTCGTCGTGGACCTGTTCCGGGCGGGCACGGAAAGCGAGCAGGGCCATTACGCGGTCGCGGAGTACCACATGGAGGACAGGCTGCCGCTCGTCCGGTGTCCTGCGCTGCTGCTCTACTGCAGCAGGGATCCTTTCGCGACGCCCGGGCGCGCCTCTGCGCTTCGTGCAGCATTCAAGCCCGCGCGCGAAGCCGTCGTCGAGGGTGGGGTGTTCGCAGCGAACGAGAATCCGGAAGGATACGCCGGCGCCATCCTCGAGCATCTCCACTCGGCAGGTAACCGGTGACCCGCGGGATCGACGTGCAAGGTCGCCCTAGCCGAGGTCCGCAGCCTCCTCGAAGCGGCCCGACGCGCGGTTCTTGCGCACGGTGCGCCAGTCGAAGCAGCGCCCGTTCATCGCGACGTACACGCCGCCCGGCAGCACCTGCGCAAACGCGAGCGCGCAGCCCAGGTTGAAGAGCCCGTCGGAGCTGCCGAAAGTGTAGGGGATCATCGCTCCGGTGAGCACGATCGTGCGGTCCGCGGCGCGCTCGCCGAGATAACGTGCCGTTTCCGGCATGGTATCGGTGCCGTGCGTGACGACCACGCGGTCGCGGCCCGGTTCCAGGCAACTCTTGAGGATGAGTTCCCGGTCGAGGTCGCGCATCTCGAGGCTGTCGATCATCATCAGCGTGCGGATCTCGAGGTCGAGGTCGGCCCGGCCGAGCCGCAGCATCTCGCGAACGTGGGTGTCCTTGAAATAGAGCCGGCCGGCGATCTCGTCGTACTCCTTGTCGAACGTGCCACCAGTGACGAGCAGGCGAATCTGCATGTGCGGGTCTCCGATGCGAGCCCCGGGGGCTCAGCGGCTGACGATGAGCTTGAGGCCGAGGCCGACGAGCACGACGCCGGCGATGCGGGCGAGCCAGAGCCCCGCGCCCGCGTGGCGGGCGAGCCACTGGCCGATCCGGCCCGCAGAATATCCGAGCGCGCCGAACAGCACGGCGGCCTGCAGCGTGAAGATCACGCCGAGCTGCATGATCTGCCACGGCGTGTCGCCGCGCGAGGGCACGACGAACTGCGGCAGGAACGCCAGGAAGAACATGATCACCTTCGGGTTGATGGCATTCGCGACGAGGCCCCTGCGAAACAGCTGCCCGGCGGTCTCGCCCACCGCCGGTGTGCCGTCGGCGCGCGTGATGCCTCGGCTCCTGAGGGCCTGCCAGCCGATGCGAACGAGGTAGAGCCCGCCCAGCACCTCGAGGATCGTGAACGCGGTCGGCGAGGCCGCGATCACCGCGCTCACCCCGAGTGCGGCGAGCACGGTGTGGCTCAGGCAGCCGATCGCGCAGCCGAGCCCGAACGCCATGCCACGGAGCCGGCCGCGCGATGCGCCGAGCGACAGGACCATGAGGTTGTCGGGTCCCGGCGCCAGCGTGACCAGGACCGCCGCGCTTAGGAAACCCAGGAATTGCTGGGCCGACAGTAAGTTCACGGGTGATTCGCCTGGGCGCGGTTGCGGCGGGGAGCGCGCACCTTACCACCACGGGACTTCTAACGAGCGGGCTGTGCCGCAGGTGGTCCCGGGGCGTAGCATCCGGCCCATGATGCGAGCGATCTCCATACGCGGCGGCAAGGGTGGCGCGGATGCCCTGTTCGTCGAGTCCGTGGCCGTGCCCGAACTGCGTCCGGGTCACGTGCTCATCCGTGTGCGGGCGGCCGGCGTGAATCGCCCGGACATCTTCCAGCGTGCGGGGTTCTATCCGCCGCCGCCCGGTGCGCCCGCGACGCTCGGACTGGAAGTCGCAGGCGAGATTGCCGCGGCGGGCGACGGCGTGGACCGCTGGAGGGTCGGCGATCGGGTGACCGCGCTGCTCGGTGGTGGAGGCTACGCCGAGTACGCACTGGTGGATGCCCGTCATGCGTTGCCGATTCCGGGCGACCTCGATTTCGTGGGCGCCGCAGCTCTGCCGGAGACGGTCTTCACGGTCTGGAGCAACGTGTTCGAGCGCGGCCGGCTGCGCGCGGGTGAGACGCTGCTCGTGCACGGCGCCAACAGCGGCATCGGGGTGACCGCCATCCAGATGGCGAAGGCCGCCGGCGCGCGCGTGTTCGCGACGGCGCGGGGCGCGGCCAAGGCGGCGAAGGCGCGCGAAATAGGCGCGGACGTCGCGATCGACGCCGCAGGCGGCGACTGGGCTCCTGCGGTCCGGGCCGCAGGCAGCGTCGACGTCGTGCTCGACATGGTCGGAGCCGGATACTTCGAGCGGAACCTCGATGCGCTCGCGCCGGACGGCCGGCTGGTCATCATCGCTACGCTCGCCGGTCACGAGGCGACCTTGAACCTGCGCACGCTCATGCTGAAGCGGCTGACCGTGAGCGCCTCGACGCTGCGGGCGCGCGACGCCGACGAGAAGGCACGCCTGGCGGGCGCGATCGAGCAGCACGTGTGGCCGTGGATTGCGGCAGGATCGGTGACGATTCCCGTGGACCGCACGTTCCCGCTCGAGCAGGCGGGCGCGGCGCACGCGTGGCTCGAGAGCGGTGCGCAGTTCGGGAAGGTCGTCCTGACGGTCGAGTGACGCCGCTCGCGCCAACCGCGAGATCCAGCTACGGCCGGATCACGTTGTCCGGGTCCGGCTGCTCGTCCTTCGGCGCCTGGCTGTAGTCGCCGAAGAGGCCGTCGCGTTGCGCCACCGCCGCCCGCACGCCGCGTTCCCGTGCGATCTCGATGAAGTGCTTCGCGTCCGGAGTATTGCGCATCAGCCCGTCGAGGATCGGACCGAGCGTCTGCGTCGAGGCGAGTCCCATGTTCTCGTAGGCCTGGTTCACGACCAGCTTCATTGCGGAAAGCTGCGAGAGCGGGATCGAGGCGAGCCGGGCCGCGGTCTGCTTCACCGTCGTCTCGAGTTCCTTGAACGGGACGGCGCGATTGATCAGACCGCAATCGGCGGCCTCGCGGCCCGACAGCGGCTTGCCCGTGAGTGCGTATTCCTTCGCCCGAGTGAGCCCGAGCCGGTAGATCCACATGCCGCTCAGGTACGCGCCCCACATGCGCGAGTACGGGGTGCCGATGCGCGCGTCTTCGCTGGCAATCACGATGTCCGCGCACAGCGCGTAGTCGCTGCCGCCGCCGACGCACCAGCCGTGCACCTGCGCGATGACGGGCTTCGGCGAGCGCCACAGGCTCATGAACTTCTGCGTCGGGGCGAGGGCGGGCGCTGTCGCGAACATGAAGTCCTTGCCCGCGTCCCACTCGCCGTCGGTGGTGATGTACGAGTCCCACTGGTGGAAGCCGTCGCCGAAATTGAAGCCGCCGCAGAACGACCGGCCCGCACCGCGCAGGATGATCACTCGTATGGCGCCGTCGCGCACCGCTGCGTTCACCGCATCCTCGATCTCGTCCGGCATCGGCGGCACGATCGTGTTCAGCTGCTCCGGACGGTTGAGCGTGATGGTCGCGACTGGTCCGTCGACCGCATAGAGCAGGGTCTCGTAGTTCATGGCAGGGCACCGACTGGCGACGTGGTCATGGAATGAGCCGGATGGTACATCGGCGGCTGCCCGCCTCGCGGACGGGGCGGGCACCGGGTTGCTAGACTGCAGGCCTGTCCCGGGCCGGCGACGGAAGGACACGATGAGGAAGCTCCCCGAGCTGTTCGACAACAATCGTCGCTGGGCGGCGGGCATGGCAGCGGACCGGCCCGGGTTCTTCCGCGAACTCGCCGCGCAGCAGGCCCCGCGCCATCTCTGGATCGGCTGCTCCGACAGCCGCGTGCCGGCAAACGAGAGCGTGGGCCTGCTGCCGGGCGAGCTTTTCGTCCACCGCAACGTGGCGAACCTCGTCCTGCACAACGACTTCAGTTGCCTCTCGGTGCTGCAGTACGCCGTGGACGTGCTCGGCGTCGAGCACATCATCGTCTGCGGCCACTACGGCTGCGGCGGCGTTACCGCGGCGTGGGAGGACCGGCAGCTCGGGCTCGTGGACAACTGGCTGCGGCCGATCCGCGACCTGGCGTTGCTGTATCGGGAGCCGCTCCTGGCGTTGCCGGACGACGCGTGCCGCATCGACCGCCTCTGCGAGCTGAACGTGCTGTTCCAGGCGCTCAGGGTTTGCCGCACGACGATCGTCCGGCAGGCCTGGGACCGGGGCAAGGGCCTGACCGTGCACGCCTGGGTGTACGGGCTCAATGACGGCATGCTGCACGACCTCGGCTTCTGCGCGTCGGACCTCGCGACGGCGGAAGCGGAATTCGTCCGGGGGACTGAGTACAATCGCCGCGTGGGCCTGTAGCACAGCGGTTAGTGCAGGGGACTCATCACGAGAGGTGCCTTCGCGGCGTAATCCGCGAAGTGGACGGGAAGAATTCAGGGAAACCTTCCAGCGCGGCTGATGGCAACCCTGAGCCGAGCCGGCGGTGCACCGCCGGAAGGTGCAGAGACTACCTGAGGGCTCGAGTGCCCTTGATGACAGGCTTGGAGCCTCCCGCACCCGACCGGCGGCGACGCCGAGGGTGAAGAGATAGTCCACTCCCGCCGGAAACGGCGGGGCGAAGTGAATCCCTTGGTCCTGGGTTCGAATCCCAGCGGGCCCACCACATTCCAGCATAAGTCGCCCGTAAGTCTCGCCCGGTAGGCTGCGTCCTCTCCGGGAAACCAGGGTGACGGATGGACGACAAAGGCGCACACGAGTCGGCCAGCAAGGTCCCGCAGGTCACGCTTGGATTCTGGATCGTCAAGATCCTGGCGACGACGCTCGGGGAAACGGGCGGCGACGCGGTGACGATGTCGATGGGCCTTGGCTACCTCGCCGGCACCGCGATCTTTGCCGCGTTGTTTGCTGGCGCCGTGGCCTACCAGATCCGGTCCCGGCGTTTCCATCCGGTCGTCTACTGGACGACCATCGTCGCCACCACGACCGTCGGCACGACGCTGGCGGATTTCGCGGATCGCTCGCTCGGCATCGGCTACGCGGGCGGCACGTTGCTGCTCATCGGGCTTCTCGTCGCGTCGCTGCTCGCCTGGTACCGGTCGACTGGTACGGTCGCGATCGACTCGATCGTGAGCCCGAAGTCCGAGGCGTTCTACTGGACGACCATCATGTTCTCGCAGACGCTCGGCACGGCACTCGGGGACTGGGTGGCCGACGACGCCGGCCTCGGATACGCCGGTAGTGCCGTGCTGTTCGGAGGCTTGCTTGCTGCGATCGCGGCAGCCTACGCCCACACCAAGGTCTCGCGAACTGCGCTCTTCTGGTTCGCGTTCGTCTTGACCCGTCCGCTCGGCGCGGTGGTCGGCGACCTGCTCGACAAGCCCCTCGCCGAGGGTGGGCTCGACCTGAGCCGGGTCGGGGCGTCGGCCGTCCTGCTCGGGGCGATGGCAGCCATGCTGCTCGTGTTCCGGCAGCGGGCCGCTGCGCGCGCCCATTGACACGCGTCGTGGCCGCTGACGGAGGCGCGCCGCACTGTCATGATGTGCGGGCGGCGCTGCGTACGGGTCTCTCATGCGGCTACTCCTCGTCGAAGACGATGCGATGATCGGCGCGAGCCTCGTGCACGGGCTCTCGGACGCGGGGTACGAAGTCGACTGGGTGCGCGACGCCGTCGCCGGTGCGGCGGCTCTCGATGATCCGTCGGCGCACTACGTCGCGGCACTGGTCGACTGGGGCCTGCCGCGGGGCGACGGAGTCTCGCTGATTGCCCGCCTGCGGTCGCGAGGCGACGCGATCCCGGTCCTGATGCTGACCGCGCGTGACCGCCTCGAGGACCGCGTTCGCGGCCTCGATGCGGGCGCGGACGACTATCTCGTGAAGCCGTTCGAATTGCAGGAACTGCTTGCGCGGATCCGCAGCCTGCTGCGGCGTCCGCCGCGGCGGGCCGGCAATGCCGTGACGGTCGGCTCACTCACGCTCGACCCCGTCTCCCACGAGGCGCACGTCGAGGGACGCCGGGTGGCGCTGTCCGCCCGCGAGTTCGCGCTGCTCTATGCCCTGATGGATGCGCCGGGTGCCGTGCTGTCGCGCACGCAGCTCGAGGACCGGCTGTACGGCTTCGACGATCCGGTGGAGAGCAATGCGGTCGAGGTCGTCATCCACGCGGTTCGCCGCAAGCTCGGGCGTGCCGTCGTCGAGAACGTGCGCGGCGTCGGCTGGCGGCTGGGGACCCCGTCGTGAATTCCCTGCGGTCGCGGTTGACGGTTGCCGTCGTCGTCACCCTGCTCGTGATGGGCCTGCTGGCTGCGGCAGTGGCGTATAGAAGTGCGGCCAACGAGGCCCGCGAGCTGCTCGACGGCCAGCTCCGCCAGGTCGCGAGAATCGCCGCAGCTTCGAGTGGATACGTCCCTGCGCGGGTCCTGTCCACCATGGACGCGAACGACGACCCGGAAGACGACATCGTCGTCGCAGTGTACGAGGGGGAAAAGCTCGTCTATGCGACGCGAACCGGGGTGGTTCCGTCGGTGCGAGGGCACGTCGGGATGGGCCAGGAGCCGGTGGGCGGAACCCCCTACCGCGTCTATCGCTTCGTCCAGGGCAGCCGGACCATTGCCGTCGGACAGGAGCGGCTGGTTCGCGAGGAGGCGGCGCTCGGAGCCGCCGCATCTGCCGTTCTGCCCTTGCTGGTGGCGATGCCGCTGCTCGCGTTCGTCATGGCATTCGTGATCCGGCGGGCACTGCGCCCCCTCGATGCCACAGCCGCCGAAATTGCGCGCCGCCCGGCGGACTCGCTCGCCCCGCTCGCGGTCGGGAGCCTTCCCGACGAGTTGAAACCGTTCGTCGACGAGATCGACCGGCTGCGCGGGCGACTCGCGACGACGCTGGACGCGGAGCGCCGCTTCCTTGCGGACGCGGCGCACGCGTTGCGCACGCCGGTTGCCGCGCTGCAGTTGCAGGCCGATGTGCTCGCGACCGCCAGGGATCCGGCGGGGCAGCCGGAGCGGATCGAGGACCTGCGGGCGGGCGTGCGACGCATCGGGCGGCTCGTCCAGCAGCTGCTCGCGTGGGCCCGGCAGGACGCGCCCCCCATCGAGGACGCGAGTTGCGCGTTGACGCCGGTCCTGCGTGAAGTCGCCGACCTGTATGCCGAAGCCGCCTCCGCCGTGCACGTCCACCTGGTGCTCGCGGAATGCGAGCCGGTGCGTTGCAGTGGGTCGAGAGCGGACCTTCTGCTGGCGTTCGCGAACCTCGTCGACAACGCAATCCGGGTGACCCGCAAGGGCGGATCCGTCCGGCTGTCGATGCGCGCCGATGCGTCGAACGTCGAGGTCGAGGTCTGCGACGACGGTCCGGGGTTGCCGGAGTCGGAAACGGAGCGCGTGTTCGAGCGTTTCTACCAGGGATCGACACCGGGCGGTGGCGCCGGCCTTGGGCTCGCCACGGTGCGCCGCATCGTGGAACGCTACGGTGGCGCCGTGAGCCTTGCGAACCGTAGCGAAGGTGGACTGTCGGTCCGAGTCAGGTTGCCTCGGTCGCCGCCGTAGCCACGGTCCGACCCGCCCGTCCTAAGTCGCCCGTAAGTCTCGTCCACTACCGTGCTTCCCGCTGACCTGGCGGGCTGGACGCGCTAGGCGTAGTCACGTATTTTCAACGGGTTGAGCCATGTCCCAGGATCGAAGGGTCGCGCAATTCACGCCCGGGACGGGTCGCCCCAGGCCGGAACTCGAGACAGCCAGCACGCGCTACCGCAGCGTCTGGGAGGCGCACCGGCAGGCCCTGTCCATCGGACAGCAGATCGAGAGTCACCATGCGGCACTGGCGGCACTCGTCCTGCATGAACCGGCGCGAAGCCGTGCAGACGTCGGGCATCACGAGGAAGCCGTGCGAGACTACAAGAACGAACTGCGCCGGATACGCCTCGTGCTCGACACGCTCGATGCCCGGCTTGCCGAGTTGCTCAACTCGCTCGAACGCCTGCCGGACTGAGCATGTCCGCCGTGCCTCCAGGGAGTCGACCCGGCGCGTGGCCCGTCGCGGGCTGGTTCGCGCTCCTCCTCGTCGTGATGTTCGCGTGGGTCGGCAGTTATCCGCTGATGCAGCCGGACGAAGGCAGGAATGCCGAGGTTGCGCGCGAGATGGTGGCGAGCGGGAACTACGTCGTGCCGCACCTGAACGGACTGCCGTACGTGGACAAGCCCGCGCTGCATTACGCCGTCGCGGCAGCTTCGTTCAACCTCTTCGGCGTCAACGAGTTCGCGGCGCGTCTGCCATCGATCCTGTTCACACTCGTCACGGCGGCGATGATCGCCTGGTTCGGGCGACGGGTCTGGAGCCGGCGGGTCGGGCTCACGGCGGCTGCAATCCTGCTCATCTCGCCGCTCACGCTCGGCATGTCGAGGGTCGTCATCCTCGATGCGGTGCTCGCCACGCTCGTGGTCGGGTCGCTCCTCGCCCTTCATGTCGCGACCGAAGCCCGGGCTGCCGGGTCGCGCTGGCGTCGCTGGGCGTTCGCCTCCTGGGCGTGCATCGGCCTCGGCATTCTCACCAAGGGACCGGTCGCCCTGCTGATTCCCCTGCTGGTCGGCATTCCTTACGCCGTGCGGCGGCGCGCCCTCCTGGCGGTGCTCTATCCGCCGGCCATCGTGCTCGCCGTCCTGATCGTGGCGCCCTGGGTGGCCCAGATGTCGAAGGAACTGCCGGGCTACGTTCACTACGTCGTGTTCACCGAGACCGTGGCCCGGATCACGAGCGACAAGCTGCATCGCACCCAGCCGTTCTGGTACTTCGTCCCCGTGCTCTTCGCGGGGGCGTTCCCCTGGATCTGCATCGCGATTGCCGGTCTCTGGAAGAACTGGCGCAACCGGCCGCCGGCGAAGATGGACTCGAGGATACTGTTCCTGGTCCTTTGGGTCGGGCTGCCATTCCTGTTCTTCTCGCTTTCCCGGTCCAAGCTGCCGCACTACATGCTGCCGCTCATACCGGCCGTGGCGCTGCTGGCTGCCGTGTTCCTGGCGGAGGCCCGGGATGCGGACCCACCGGGCCGGACGGTCGCTTCGGTGCTGCTCTGCCTGCTCGGGACGGCCGCGTTCGTCGGGGTGCTCTTCGTTCACAAGGGTGCGCGGATCGATCCGGCGACGCTCGTCGCGCTGCGTCCCTTCGCCTGGGCGTTCGGCGCGACCGCACTCGTCGCGGGTGGCCTCGGGCTGTTCGCCAAGCCTCGCGGCGACGCGCTCGTCGCGATCCTGTCGTTGCCGATGATCGTCGCGGGCCTGGCATCCGGTCCGCTCCTGAAAGCGGCGGGTGCGGACCGGTCCGCCGCAGGCCTGGCGTCGGCAATCGCCGCGTCGGTACCCGGATCGCCACGCGTCATCGGCGTCGGGGCATTCCCGACGTCGTTGCCGTTCTACCTCGGCAGGCCGATCGACGTATCGTCGCGGGCCGGCAACGAGCTGACGAGCAACTACGTGCGTGCCGAATACGCAACGCTGGTGAGCGCGCCCGGCACGACGCTGCATCCCGCGGACTGGTGGCAGTCGGCTCTCGCGCGCTGCGACGAGCCGACTGTATTCGTGGTCGAAGTGCGTGACGTCGGGGAAATCCGGCGCCTCACGGAGGCGGGGCTCCCGAGGCTTGCGGCGGACCGCAAGTTCGAAGTCTACGGCCCGTGCAGTCCGTCCGGCGCAAAGGGGGGCTAGGCCCGTGTGCGGGATATTTGGTGCGGTGGCGCTGACCGGACGGGTCCTCGACCACCGCGGCCTGATGCCCGCGATGGCGGCCTCGCTGCATCATCGCGGGCCCGACGGTGCGCGCCTCCTCCGCTCGAGCAGTGGTGCCGTCGGCGCCACGCGGCTGCGCATCATCGATCCCACCGAGCAGGCCGACCAGCCGTTCCACACCCCCGACGGCGGGACCTGGCTCGCCTGCAACGGCGAGATCTACAACTCGGCGGAGCTGCGCCGGCGGTTCCCGGACTATCCCTATCGCTCCCGGACCGACATCGAGACGATCCTGCCCGCGTATCGCGAGCACGGCCTCGACGTGTTCCGCGAACTCGACGGCATGTTCGGGATCGCGATCTGGGATGCGGCGAACGGCACGTTGATCCTGGCGCGCGACCGCGCGGGCGAGAAGCCGCTGTTCTATGCCAGGGTCGGCGAAGAACTCTGGTTCGCCTCGGAAATCCAGGCACTGCTCATGCATCCGGGCATCAGCCGCGACGTGGACAAGGTCGCGGTGTCGCAGTACCTGACGCTCGGCTACCCGCTCGAGCCGCGCACGCTCTTCACGCAGATCCGCCGCGTGGAATCGGGGACGGCGCTGGTCGTGGATCGCTCCGGCATGCGCGTGCATCGCTACTGGGAGCCTCGCAATCTCCTGTTCCAGGCGCGCACACCGTCCGCGGGCGAGGAAGTGGAGGCTCTCCGCAATCTCCTGGACGCGGCCGTGCGCCGGCAGGTGGTGGCCGACGCGTCCATCGGCGTCTTCCTGAGCGGCGGCCTGGACTCGTCGTTGATCGCGGCCGTGTCCGCGCAGGCGCTGGGTCGCGACCGCGTCACGTCGTTCACGGCCCGGTTCGACGTGGACAGCTACGACGAAGGAGACTGGGCCACGCGCAGCGCCCGTCATGCCGGCACCCGGCACGTGGACGTGGACTGCAGCACGAACCGGCTGCTGCACGCAGCGCGCAACGTTTCGGGCCGCGTCGCGGAGCCGGTGAGTGATCCGGCCGTGCTGCCCACGTTCCTGCTCTCCGAGGTCGCCGCGCAGCACGTGCGCGTCGTGCGCGGCGGCGAGGGAGCCGACGAACTCTTCGGTGGCTACCCGACCTACCTCGGGCACAAGCTGGCCGAGCGCATCGCGGGCATGCCCGGGCCCGTCAAGCGGTCGGTCGTGCGACTCGTCGAGTCGCTGCCGGTGTCGAAGCAGAAGGTCAGCATCGAATACCTGCTGAAGCGCTTCGTGCGCGGCTTCGACCTGCCCTGGCCCGAACGCCATGTCCGCTGGTTCGGCGCCGGCGGCAGCCGCATCAAGCTCGACTCGACCAACGCCGAGGACTGGCTCGCGCCGGCGCTGGACGGTTGGACGGACATCGATGCCGCGCGCGGACCGATGCTTTTCGACTACCTCACCTACCTGCCCGACCAGCTGCTGGTAAAGATGGATCGCGCCACGATGCTGAACTCGATCGAGGCGCGGGCTCCGTTCCTCGACCGGTCGTTGAGCGCGTACGCGTTCGGCATATCGCCGCGCTACAAGGTCCGGGGCCTCACGACCAAGTGGGTCCTGAAGAAGGCAGCCGAGGCGTGGTTGCCGAAGGATCTCATCGTGCGCCGCAAGCGCGGACTGAGCGTGCCGATCTCGCAATGGATCAACGCGGACCTGCGCGAAGCGACCGACCAGCTGCTGGCGGCCGAGCGCCTCGATCGCCACGGACTGGTCGATCGGACCGGCGTGCAACGCATGCTGGAGGAACACCGCTCGGGCCGGGCGAATCACGCGGGTGCCCTTTGGGCGGTCATCATGCTGCAGCTCTGGCTGGAGCGCTGGCAGCCCTCGCTCGCCTGCGACTCCCCGCTCGGCGAGGCGGCCCCGTTGCCGCGATCGCCGGAGCTCAAGGAGACCTGGCCCGAGGTGGCGAGCAGCCCCCGGGTCGTGGCCGTGGTCAACAGCGACATCGCGGCGAAGTTCTGAGGTTGCCCGCGCGCGCGCGACGGGAACGGCGCAGCCGGCAGTCCCGGCGCCCGGAATGAACTGTTACCCTTCGGCCTGGAGGGGCTCGGGAAGCGGTCGGTTTCCGGGGAGGACAGGTGCAGGGCGTCGCGTTCTTCGAGACCAGGCTCGGTCGCTGCGGCATCGCCTGGGGTCCGCGCGGCGTCGTCGCCGTGCAGTTGCCCGAAGCGGCGGGCGCGGAGCGTGGGCGCCTGCTGAAGCGGTTTCCGGGTGCCGTTGAGACGGCGCCGCCACCGGACGTGCTGGAGGCCACGCGCAGGATCGCCGCACTCCTGGCCGGGGAATCGCCGGACCGCGAATCGATCGCACTCGACATGAGCGCCGCGCCGGAGTTCGATCGAAATGTCTACGCGATCACGCGCCGCATCGGGCGCGGTACGACGCGTTCGTACGGCGAGATAGCCGCGGAACTCGGCGAGCCCGGCGCGGCCCGGGCGGTCGGACGTGCCCTCGGCCGCAATCCGTTTCCCCTGATCGTTCCCTGCCACCGCGTGCTGGCGGCACGTGGCCGCAGCGGTGGGTTCTCGGCTTACGGCGGCGTGATGACCAAGAAGAAACTGCTGGGGATCGAGGGCGCGCCCGGCAACATGGAATTCGATTTCTAGCTTGACGACGTTCGACTTCAACCTGCTGCAGACGCTGGTGGTCGCCACCGCGCTGTTCTTCGTCGGGCATTTCCTGGTCCGCCGCTCGAACTTCCTGCAGCGCTACAGCATCCCGGTGCCGGTCGTCGGCGGCGTATCTTTCGCGCTCGCTGCAGCCGACGCGGGGCTCGTCGCGCACGTGCAGTTCGGCGTCGACCCATCACCCAAGGACCCGCTGCTGCTGGCGGTCTTCGCCACGCTCGGGCTCGGCGCAGACGTGCGCTCATTGGCGCGAGGTGGCAGGAAGCTCTTCATCCTGCTCGTGCTGTTCGTCGCCGTGATGGTGATGCAGGACGCGATCGGCATCGGCATGGCGAAGCTGCTCGACCTGCACCCGCTCGTCGGCCTGCTCGGCGGTTCCATTTCACTCGTCGGCGGCCACGGAACTGCGGCGGCCTACGCGGCAAGCTTCTCGCAGGTGCGCAACCTGCAGGGTGCGCTCGAGCTCGGCATGGCGGCGGCCACGGCCGGGCTCGTGCTGGGCAGCGTGCTGGCGGGACCCGTCGCCGAGCGCATCATGCGGCGTGCCGGGTCGCAGCGGGCGGCGACACCAATCGGCCAGGCGGCCACGCACGAGCGCGCGGGCGTCGAGAACCCGGTCTTCGTGCCCATCACGGCCGAGCAGCTGCTGTTCGTGTTGATGGTCTGCTTCGTGTGCATCGGTGCCGCGGGACTCGTGCACGGCTGGATGAAAGGCACGGGGATCCTGCTGCCGGATTTCCTGTGGGCGCTGCTGATCGGCATGGCCGTCCGCAACGGGGTCACGTTGCTCAAGGTCGGCGGGATCAACGATCGCGCCGTGCAGGCGGTCGGCAGCGTGTCGTTGTCGCTGTTCCTGATCATCGCGCTCATGGGCCTGCGCATCCTCGACCTCGCGAGCCTCGCCGGTCCGTTGATGCTGATCGTCCTCGTGAACGCCGCAGCCACGGCCGCTTTCGCCTGTTTCGTCACGAGCCGGCTGATGGGGAACGACTACGACGCAGCGGTCGTGAGCGCGGGCCAGGTCGCGGCCGGTCTCGCGACCACCGCGGTCGGCATGTCCGTGATGCAGACGCTCACCGAACGGCACGGCCCCGCGCCGCTCGCGTTCCTGCTCGTCCCGATCGTCGGCGCGTTCTTCGCCGACATCGCGAATGCCATCGTGCTGCAGGCGTTCTTCGCGCTGCCGCTGCTCGGGTTCTGAAGCCATGCGATCGCTGCCGCGAATCCTTGCGCTCGTCCTTGCCGCGGTCGCCGTCGCGGCCTGCACGCGCGGGCCCGACGGACAGAGGCTTCAGCAGGACTTGCAGGCGAGGGTGGACGGCCTGTTCGGACGGCAGGTCCTCGCGCTCGAATCTTTCCGGCGCCAGGGGAGTGCGCCTTACCGCGCGGCGGGCGACGGCGCGCGGCAGGTCATCGTCTACTACAACGGCGTCTTCCGCTTCACGGAGGTCTACGATCCGTCGGACTGGGAGGGACTGAGCCCCACGATGATCGCGAGCGCGCTCGGCGCCGCGGACGAGGGCGTCACCGGCCTCAGGGCGGGACCGAACGACCCCGGCGGCAGGCTCCAGGTGTTCGGTTCGATCGTGTACCGCATGAGCGGCAAGGACTGGCAGGTGGCGGACGTGATCGCGCCGCGGCCCGCCGCGCCCGCGGCTGCCCAGGCGTCGGTACCGAAGTCCCGCGCCGACGAACTCGTGCGACGGCTTGCGGAGATCGTGCAGCGGGCACCGGCGCGACGGGGCCGGGACGACGAGATCATCGCCGAGGAACTCGGCCGCGCGCTCGACAACATCCGATTGCGCACCGGCGAGGGCGGGGCGGTCATGCCCGTTGCGGCGGGACCGGAAGGCGGAGAGTACTGGCGGTTCCTGACGTCGGTCGCCTCCCGCATCGGTGGTCCGGCCGGAATGACCGTCGCCCCCACCGCGGGCAGCGTCGAGAATGCGTTCCTCGTCGACCGCGGCGAAGTGCGCCTCGGCCTCGTGCAGAGCGACGTGGCCGCGGTCGCCGTCAGCGGCGAAGGCATGTTCTCCGGCGCCGGCCCGCTCGGCCACCTGCGCGCTGTCGCGAGCCTGTTCCCGGAACCCGTGCACGTGGTGGTTCGCGGGGATTCCGGCATCGAAACCCTGCCCGACCTGGC
The DNA here is from genome assembly GCA_012026925.1 of Gammaproteobacteria bacterium. Classification (GTDB taxonomy): domain Bacteria; phylum Pseudomonadota; class Gammaproteobacteria; order Steroidobacterales; family Steroidobacteraceae; genus RPQJ01. The sequence continues at coordinate 15,960 of VEPJ01000190.1, forward strand.
AGGGCACCGCGTTGCGCTCGGTGCGGTGGCGTCGGGCACGCGCCAGACTGCGGTGCGGTTGCTCGACGCAGCGGGCGTCGGCGTCCAGCAGTTGCAGGAGGTCGACGCACCGTCGCCCCAGGCCGCACTCGACCTGCTCGTGAAGGGCGAGATCGACGCAGTGGTCGAGGTCGTGTCCACACCATGGCGGCAGCTCGAGATCGCCATGCAAGCGGTGCCCCTCGAGCTGCTTCCGCTCGACCTGCAGACGCGCGTGCGGCTCGCCACGGAAGTGCCGGGGTTGTTTCCGCTCTCGATACCGGCCCGAACCTACAACGGGCAGGAGGGGGCGGTGCCGACCGTGGCGGCCACGGCGCTGCTGGTCACGCGCGACGACGTGCCGGAGGAGGCGCTCACCAGCGCGCTCGATTCGTTCTACGCCGCCGCAGCGAGCGGAGGCGCCGGCCTGCAGGCGACGCGGCTGTCGAAGTCACGCGCGCTCGACGGGATCACGATCCCGATGCATCCGGCCGCGGCGAAGTTCTTCTCGGGCGCGGAGGCCCAGCGTCCCGCCGACGCAGATACCGCAGTGCCGCAGTGACGCCCGCGCCCCAAGGCGGGGGCGCGGGCGGGCAGCACTCGGTCGACCGGGATGCAGCGTCCCTGCTGCCCGGCCGCCGGTCAGTCGAGCAGGTGGATTCGTACCACGGTACCCAGCCCGACCGGTGGTGGACCGAAGCCGAAGTTCGTCACGTACAGGTCCCCGTCTGGGCCGAGCGTCATGCCGGATGGGTTGAGAAGTCCCTCGGCGATGACTTCACGGGTCTTCCCGTCCGGGCTGATGCGCAGCACGCGGCCCGTCGGATTGGGGCCGGGGGCCGGGGGCGCCGAGGCTTCGAGTACGTACATGCGGTCGCGATGATCGAAGACCAGCCCGACCACCATGTTGAAGCCGCCCGTGTCGAGCTTGATCTGGCCGCTGGGGGTGACCTTCCAGACGTTCGAGGCTCCAGCCGGTTGCGGGAACGTGCTCAGGTTCCCGAAGTAGAAGTTGCCGTGGTACGCGATCGCCGTCGGTACGACGTGGCCCTGGCTGGCGGAAACGTCGATCACGCGCGTGATGCGTCCGTCCGTCGTGATCCTGTCGATCTCTCCGTGGTTCGGTTCGACTGCGTACAGGTCACCGCGGACGGAGATCATGCTGTACCACGTGCCGTCGGGTTCGAAGTCGTCTTCCTCCGGGTGCGCCACGGGATGCGCGCGCTGGAACGCAGCGAGGTCGGCGATCATCGTCCACGTCCCGTCCGGGTTCACGCGGATGACTCCGTTCGGAATCGTGGGTACGCCGTGCGAGCAGCCGGCGCCCGCGAGGACCGCGTACAGCGTGTGGCCGACGAATGCGACGTCGGCAACGCCGCTGACCAGGTTGCCGAGCGCCGGGCTGGTCTGGCTCGACGGCAGGTTGTCGGCGACGGTCGAAACGTTGCCACTCCGGTCGATCCTGGAAATGCGCGACCCGATCACGCTCCCGGAGTAGGGGCCCACGGGAGGCAGGACGACACAGGCCGGGTCGTCGGGGGGCGGGTTGGCTCCGCCGACGCCGGCTTCGGCCACGTAGAGAAAGCCGTCCGGGCCGAACTTCAAGCCTCGCGGATTGTTCAGGCCCGTGGCGTAGACGACCGGGGGATCGGCGTGCGGCCCCTGGCTTGCGCCGTGCCCTCCCGCGGACCATGCGGCCGACGGCGCGACGCCCGCGAGTACCGCAGTCGCGGCGGCGGCCGGCAACGTGAGAACGGACTTCTTGACGATGACCATCATGATTCTCCCCGCACTGTGACGGATGTCCCCGGTTCGATGACGAGCCTGCGAGCCCGCGGGGACTGCGTGGCCGCAGTTCCGTTGACTCTGACGCGCCGGGCGGCGCAAAGTCCTGCGGGAGCGATGGTTGTTTTCTTCCGGGACTCTGGAGGATTTCGGCCCATGGTCTCGACGAACTTCCGGCTGGGCGAATTCATCGTCCAGCCACAGGCGGATCGCCTGCTGACGGTGCACGGAGCCCGGCGGGTCGACCTCGAGCCGAAGGCGATGGCCGTCCTGCTGGCGCTCGCCGAGCAGAGTGGCTGCGTGGTCAGCAGCGAGGAACTCGTCCACCTCGTCTGGCACGACCGGCCGCTGGGAGACAACCCGGTCTACAAGGTCGTCGCCAAGTTGCGGCGCGCGCTCGGCGACGAGGCGGACCAGCCGAAATACATCGAGACGATACCGCGCAAGGGGTACCGGCTGCTGGTCGCACCGGCGCCCGTGGAGGATGAGTCCCTCGCACGTGGCGGCACGGGCCTGGACCGCTTGATCCCGGAAACGGACCGGGCTCGCCTTGCGCTTGCGAGACCTCTCGCTCGCCTCGGGGCGATATTCGGACTGCTGGGGGCGGCCGTGCTTCTCACCAGCGCCGCTGGATCCGGCGGCCACGCCCCGGACACCTGCACGTCGCCGGTCGGATCCCGTGTGGCGACGGAACGTCCCCGGTCGTTCAGCGGCACCGATGCTCGCGACGAATCCGGCCCGGCTGCGATCGACGTGGAATTCCTGGACCGGCTCCGGGTGCCGATGAAGCAGCGCAGCTGATCCCGGAGAGCCGCCGCGGGGCGCGCGGCGCTGAAAACGAAGCGCGGTGCTGAAAAGGAAAGAGGCCCCTCGCGGGGCCTCTTTGCGTCCGATGACGGGCGGACCGCTCAGTCTTCGAGGAACGACCGGAGCTGCTCGCTGCGGCTCGGGTGACGCAGCTTCCTCAGCGCCTTCGCCTCGATCTGGCGGATGCGCTCGCGCGTGACGTCGAACTGCTTGCCGACCTCCTCGAGGGTGTGGTCGGTCGTCATGTCGATGCCGAAGCGCATGCGCAGCACCTTGGCCTCGCGCGGCGTGAGGCCGGCGAGCACGGCGTGCGTGGTCTCGCGCAGCGACTCGGTGGTCGCGGACTCGATCGGTGACTCGACCGACGTGTCCTCGATGAAGTCGCCAAGATGCGAATCCTCGTCGTCGCCGATCGGAGTCTCCATCGAGATGGGCTCCTTGGCGATCTTGAGGACCTTGCGCACCTTGTCCTCCGGCATCTCCATGCGCACCGCGAGCTCCTCGGGGGTCGGCTCGCGGCCCATCTCCTGCAGCATCTGCCGCGAGATGCGGTTCAGCTTGTTGATGGTCTCGATCATGTG
>VEPJ01000223.1 GCA_012026925.1 Gammaproteobacteria bacterium
TCAACCCGCTGTCGTCGGTGAAGGACCGCCTCGCGATCGCGATCATCGAGGACGCCGAGCGCTCCGGGGCGCTGAAGCCTGGCCAGACCGTCGTCGAGGCCACGTCGGGAAACACGGGCATCGCGCTCGCGATGGTCTGCGCGGCGAAGGGTTACCCGTTCGTCGCCCTGATGGTCGAGACGTTCTCGGTCGAGCGTCGCAAGATCATGCGCATGCTCGGCGCGAAGGTGATACTCACGCCGGCGGCCGAGCGCGGCAGCGGCATGGTGCGCAAGGCCGAGGAACTCGCGAAGCAGCACGGCTGGTTCCTCGCGCGGCAGTTCGAGAACCCGGCGAACCCGGCGTATCACCGCCAGACGACCGGACCCGAGATCCTGAGCGACTTCGCGGGTCGCCGGCTCGACTTCTTCGTTTCGGGCTGGGGCACGGGTGGCACGCTCACCGGCGCCGGTGAGGTGATTCGCCTGGCACGGCCCGAGGTGAAGATCGTCGCGACCGAGCCGGCGGGCGCCTCGCTGCTTGCCGGCGCGGAGTGGAAGCCGCACAAGATCCAGGGCTGGACGCCCGACTTCGTGCCCAAGGTGCTGAACCGCTCCGTGCCGCACGAGATCGTCGCCGTGACCGACGAGGAGTCGATCGCGGCGTCGCGCGCACTCGCAAGCCGCGAAGGCATCTTCTGCGGCATCTCGTCGGGCGGGACGTTCGCGGCGGCGCTCAAGGTGGCCGAGAAGGCGCCACAGGGAGCGGTGATCCTCGCGATGCTGCCCGACACCGGCGAGCGCTACATGACGACGCCGCTGTTCGAGGGCATTGCCGAGGGGTCCGACCCCGAGCCCTGAGGCCCGCCGGCATCCATTCTCGTCTGCCGCCCGAAAGGGTGGGATAATCGCCGCCGTTTTTTCGGTTCATCGGCGTCGAGGCGGCGCATCCCATCCCATGGCTGATTCCTTCAAGAAGGTGCTGCTCGGCGCCGTCGTCGGTGCACTGCTGGTCGGGTTCGTGTGGCACATCCGCCTGGAGCGGGCCAAGCACGAGCCGGCGGCCATGGGGCCTGCAAGTGGCGGCAGGCCCGCCGCGGCATCGGGATCCGGCGGGGCCGCGCCGCAGGGCAAGGGCGGCGCCCCGGGCGGGTCGGCGAGCCAGATGCCCGTCGGCGTCGTCGTGGCGCCGGTGCGCGTCGAGCAGCTCGCGCTGCAGCTCGAGGCGCTCGGCACGGCCCACGCCAACGAGTCCGTGGACGTGACCTCCAAGGTCTCGAACCTCATCACTGCCGTGCACTTCGCAGAAGGCCAGCAGGTAAGGCGCGGCGACCTGCTCGCGGAACTCGATGGCGAGCAGGCGCGGGCGGACCTGGCCGTGGCGGAGGCGGCGCTCACCGAGAGCCGCAGCCAGTACGACCGCAGTCGCGAGCTCTATTCGACCAAGGTGCTCTCCCAGTCGCAGCTCGACCAGATCGAGGCCACGCTCAAGGCCAACGAAGCCCGCGTCGCCTACGCGCGCTCGCGGGTCGGCGACACCCAGATCCGCGCGCCGTTCGCCGGCCGGGTGGGCCTGCGCCGGGTCAGCGTGGGCAGCCTCGTCAACCCGGGCACGGTCATCACGACGCTGGACGACACGAGCACGATCAAGCTCGACTTCACCATTCCCGAGACATTTCTTTCCGACGTCACGCCCGGGCTCGTCATCGCGGCCCGCAGCGTCGCTTACCCGGGGCAAACCTTCGACGGCAAGGTGGCAAGCGTCGATTCACGCGTGGATCCGAGCACCCGTTCCGTGACCGTGCGCGCCCTGCTCCCCAACCCGAAGGGCCTCTTGAAGCCGGGCATGTTCCTCACCGTGCTGCTGTCGCGTGGTGCGGCAGCAGCGCTCGTGGTCCCGGAGCAGGCACTCGTCCCGGAGCAGGGCGACGTGTTCGTCTTCGTGGTGAAGGACGGCGTCGCCGAGAAACGGCTCGTGAAGACCGGCCAGCGACGGGTCGGCGAGGTGCAGGTCGTGCACGGGCTCGCGGCGGGCGAGTCGGTGGTCACCGAAGGCACGCAGAAGCTGCGCAACGGCGCGGCGGTCAAGGTCGTGCAGGCGACGGGCGCTGCGCCCGCGGCAGCGGTGGCCAGGCCGTGAAGCTCTCCGAAATCTCGGTCAAGCGTCCGGTCTTCGCGACGGTCATCAGCCTGATGCTGGTGATCCTGGGGTTGCTGGCCGCAACGCGCCTGCCGATCCGGGAACTGCCGAACGTCGAGTCGCCGGTCGTGTCCATCGAAACGACCTACCGCGGCGCCTCGGCGGACGTCGTGGAGACCAAGATCACGCAGGTGATCGAGGACCGCGTGGCGGGACTCGAAGGCGTCACGAAGATCACGTCCCAGAGCGTGGACGGCCGGTCGAGCATCAACCTCGAGTTCGACCCGGACCGGCCGGTGGACGAGGCCGCGAACGACGTGCGCGACCGCGTCGCCCGCGTCGCCGCCCAGCTGCCCCAGGAGGCGGACCCGCCCGAGATCGGCAAGGTGGACTTCAACGCCGAGCCGATCATGTACGTGAACCTGTCGAGCGACACGATGAACGTGCTCGAGCTCACCGACTACGCGGAGCGGGTGATCGTCGAGCGCCTGGGCGTGCTCGACGGGGTCGCGCGCGTCCGCATCAACGGCGCGCGGCGCTACGCGATGCGGGTGTGGATCGACAGGCAGGCGCTCGCGGCAAGACAGCTGACGGTCATCGACATCGAGAACGCGTTGCGGCGCGAGAACGTCCAGCTGCCCGCGGGTCGGCTCGAGTCCTCGCAGCGCGAGCTCACTCTGCGCACGGAGACCGGGCTCAACACGGAGCAGGATTTCCGCAACCTCGTGATCGGCCGCGGTCCGGACGGGTACCTCGTGCGCCTCGGCGAGGTCGCGGACGTGCGCCTTGCCGCGGAGAACGAGCGCAGCGTCTCCCGCTCGAACGGCGTGCCGGGCATCAGCATCGGCATCGAGCAGGTCTCCAAGGCCAACACGCTCGAGGTCGCGAAGGGCGTGCGGGCGGAGCTCGATCGCTTGCGTGCGGAGCTGCCGCCCGGGACGGCGCTCGAGATCAACATCGACCGGTCGGACTTCATCCGTGAGTCGATGAAAGAGGTCGTGTTGTCGCTGTTCATCGCGCTGGCCCTCGTGCTGGTGGTGATCTACCTGTTCCTCGGCAACCTGCGCGCGATGATGATCCCGGCCGTGACGATCCCGGTGTCGATCGTCGCCGCGTTCATCGTCATGGCTGCGATGGGGTTCTCGATCAACATCCTCACGTTGCTCGGGCTGGTGCTCGCGATCGGGCTCGTGGTGGACGACTCGATCATCGTGCTCGAGAACATCTACCGCCGCATGGAGGGAGGGGAGCAGCCGCTGCTCGCGGCGGTGGAGGGCAGCCACGAGATCGGTTTCGCGGTCATCGCGACGACGCTGGTGCTGATCTCGGTGTTCGTGCCGATTTCCTTCCTGCAGGGGAACATCGGCCAGCTGTTCCGGGAGTTCGGCTTCACGATCGCGGCGGCGATCGCAATCTCCTCGCTGGTGGCGCTGCCGCTCACGCCGATGATGTGCTCGAGGCTGCTGAGCGGCGGCGCGCGGCACTCGCGTTGCTC
>VEPJ01000080.1 GCA_012026925.1 Gammaproteobacteria bacterium
CGTAGCCCTTGGTCACGAGCCGCGTGTCGCAGATCATCACGACGCCGAAGTCCGCGTCGTCGCGGATCAGCCGTCCCACGCCCTGCTTGAGCGCGATGACGGCCTGCGGCACCTGCTCGTCGAAGAACGGGTTGCCGCCCTGCTCGCGGATCGCCTCGAGCCGCGCCTTGAGCAGCGGATCGTCGGGCGCCGCGAACGGCAGCTTGTCGATGATCACGACCGACAGGGCGGCACCCTTCACGTCCACGCCTTCCCAGAAGCTGCCGGTGCCGAGCAGCACGGCGTTGCCCGCCTCCCGGAATCTTCGCAGCAACTGGTCGCGCGAGCCGTCGCCCTGGACGAGCACCGGCACCGGCGGCGAGTCGCCCCACGCGCGACGCAATTCCTCCGCGCCCTCGCGCAACGCACGGTGACTCGTGAACAGCAGGAACGCGCGGCCCCCGCTCGCCTCGAGCACCGGCAGCGACGCCTCGATGACTCCGCGCGTGTGACCGGGCGCACCCGGGTCGCCGAGTCCTTTCGGCAGGTAGAGCAGCGCCTGGTTCGCGAAGTCGAACGGGCTTTCGAAACGGACGCTGCGCGCGTGCGAAAGCCCGGAGCGTCGCTTGTAGTGCGAGAAGTCCTCCCCCACGGCGAGCGTGGCCGACGTGAGGATCCACGCGCTCGACTGGGCCTGCATCAGTGCCGCGAGCTGCGACGCCACGTCGACCGGCGCGTAATGACAGCTCACGTTGCGGGCGCTCGTTTCGGCCCAGCGGACGCCACCCTCGGCCTCTTCCTGCGTGAGCGACTGCAGCCGCTCCGCGCTCTCGACCAGCCGCTCGCGAAGTCGACTGAACGCCCCCTGCCCTTCGCCCGCGAGCGGTGCCAGCGCTTCGGCGAGCCCGGTCGTGCGGCTCGCCAGCCCGTTCAACGACTCGACCAGTCGCTCCGGCCACTGCGAGTGTTCGAGACGGGCCTCGGCGCCGCTCGCCGCGGAAACCACGGCTGCAACCTGCGCATCGAGCCCGGTGAGCGCCGCGTCGACGCTGGACGCCATCTGCTGCGACAGGAGCAACTCGCCTGCGATGTCCTTCGCAAGCGCAGAGAGCTGACGCGTGCTCACGCTGTAGCCGAGGAATTGCGCCGCGACGTCCGGCAGCTGGTGCGCCTCGTCGATCACGATCGCATCCGCGCCGGGCAGCAGGTCGCCGAAGCCTTCCTCCTTGAGCACGAGGTCGGCCATCAGCAGGTAATGATTCACGACCACGATGTCGGCGGCCTGCGCCTCGCGTCGCGCGGCGAGGACGAAGCAATCGTCGTACTTCGGGCACTCGGCGCCGACGCAGTTCTCGCGCGTCGAGGTGACCCACGGCCACACCGGGTCCTGCTCGCCGAGGCCGGGCAGTTCCGCGATGTCGCCCTTGCGCGTCACGTGGGACCACGCCCGCACCTTCGGGATCGCCGTCGCGACCTCGCGGCGCACGCCGCGCGCGTACGCCTGCTGCTCGGCGAGGTCCAGCCGATGACGACAGAGATAGTTCGCGCGGCCCTTGAGCAGCGCCACACGCACCGGCCGACCGAGCGCGCCGCAAACCGCGGGCAGGTCGCGGTGATACAGCTGGTCCTGCAGCGCGCGCGTGCCGGTCGAGATGATCACGCGCCGGCCCGAAACGAGTGCCGGCACGAGGTAAGCGAAGGTCTTGCCCGTGCCCGTGCCGGCCTCGACGACGAGCGTCTCGTGCGACTCGAGCGCGGCCGCAACGTGCTCCGCCATCTCGACCTGCTGCTCGCGAACGGCATAGCCCGGGAGCGCGCCGGCGAGAGGGCCGTCGGGCCCGAAGAGTTCGTCGAGTGGGCGGCCCACGGTCAGCGGAAGATCGCCCGGAAGCGGAGCAGCGCGGTGGCACCCGGCGCGAGCGGGTGTCCGAACGTCCACCGTACGTGGGTGTATTCGCCCGACTTGGGCCGGGCCTCGAAGGCGTTGCCGCCGTCGGTCGAGAATTCGACATCGCACGCGGGCCCTGCGGCCGAACCGCGGATGTAATCGACGCCGAACGGCAGGCGCTTGGTCACCACCACGTCCTCGACCGGCGTCTTGCCGGGGTTCGTCACCCGGATCGTGTAATAGACCTCCTCACCCGCCTTGAGCCGCCGGGCCTCGACGAAGCGCTTTTCGACCCTGCCGTCCGGTCCCTGACCGGTCTCAAGGACCTCGACCACGATCGCCGTCGTCACGGGGCCGGATCCCGTGACCGTGACCGCGCCTGGGGCCTCGGAGCCCGACCCGGCCTCGACAGTCCCAGCCGCCAGGCTCGGGGTCACCGTCAAGACGGCCAGGAAGGCGACAACCGCTCGCAATAGGCGCCTTCGGGCATGGGCTGAGGTGGGTCCGGGCATCGGCCGCGACTCTGCGGGAGGGCGTCCGGCGAGGCAAGGCAAATATGAGGGGGAATCCGCAGTTACCGCATTTGACATGTACCGCCGGTAGCGATATTGTGCACTGCAGCAAATGCTGCAACGCAGCAGTCCCTCTCCAACCGCAGCGCCAGAAGTAACCAATCAGTCAGGAGCCGCCAATGATCGAGCAGATTCAGGGGTTCATGAGCGAGCAGACCTCGGTCCTCACGGACCAGGTCCAGAAGTTCCGCAAGGAAGCCGGCGAGACCGTCCGCGAGGCGGTGGTCGGCTCGGCAGACAACATCAAGGCCCTCAAGACGCCGGTCCGCGTGTTCGCGCGCTCGGGCATCAAGCTGACCACGGTCTCGCAGACCGCCGTGTCGAGCCTGATCGAGCTGCAGTCCGACATGCTGACCTCGGCCCTCTCGGACGTCGCCCTGCGCCTCGAGCGCGCGGCCCGCGCCGACAACCTCGTCGAGCTCGTGCGCGACCAGTTCGAGATGATCCCCGCGACGCGTGCCCGCGTCGTCGAGGACGGGAAGCGCGCCGTGCACATCTTCAAGGTGGCCGGGCGTGACCTCCGCGAAGTCGCGACGCACACCTACGAGCGCGTCGTCGAGACGGCCGAAGAGAAGATTCCGGAAGTGAAGACGGCGAAGCGCAAGGCCAAGCGCGCCGTCCGCAAGACGACCGCTCGCGCGCGCAAGGCTGCCTGAGCGAGTCGAAGCGTCGACGAACGAACACTTCCATAAAGGTCTCCCCCTGATTGGGCCCTCCTCGTGAGGGCCCTTTTTTTGCCCGGAAATTCGGTGCCATTCACCGATTTAGAATTCGGTGCCATTCACCGATTTTCCGATTGGCCGGAAAATCGGTGAATGGCACCGAATTTCTGAATGGCACCGAATTTCCAGCCTCTATACGTGCCGTCCACGGGTGCGGGGCATCGGGGGCCGGAGGCTATAATCGGGCGTCAAGGATCAACTCATGGTCCCGGGTGGCCGCGCTGCAGGCGGCGCCGGGCTGACGAAGGATACCCCTGATGACAACCACGAACGCCGCCCTCCGCGAATGGGTCGCCGAGACCGCCAAGCTCACCCAACCCGACAGCATCCACTGGTGCACCGGCTCCGACACGGAGCGCGACGAGCTCACGCAGCTGATGCTGCTGCGAGGTGACCTGATCGAGCTCAACCAGGCGACGTTCCCGAACTGCTACCTGCACCGCTCGC
>VEPJ01000150.1 GCA_012026925.1 Gammaproteobacteria bacterium
ACCTACGCCGACGTGAAGGCCGAGTGCGACATCTGCTGCACGTCGAGCAACGCGGCGGCGGTCGTCGAGTCCCTCAAGTCGGACACGGTGATCTTCCTGCCGGACGAGTTCCTGGCGCGCAACGTGGCCCGCGAGACAGGCCGCCACGTGATCTTGCCGAGCGTGATGCGAAAGCCCGGACAAGCCGCCGATACCACCGTCGAGCATGTGATGGTCGCCTGGAAGGGCCGCTGCGAGGTGCACGAGCTCTTCACGCCGTCGGACGTGGACGACGTCCGCAAGCAGTTTCCCGACGTGATGATCCTGGCGCACCCCGAGTGCAGCCCCGACGTCGTGGCCAGGGCCGACTTCTCCGGCAGCACGACGGCGATGATCAAGGCGGTCGAGAAATCGAAGGCGAAGCGCTACCTGCTGCTCACGGAGTGCTCCATGGGCGACAATATCGTCGCCGCGCACCCGGAGAAGGAGATGCTGCGACTCTGCAGCCACCGCTGCCCGCACATGAACGAGATCACGCTCGAGCACACGCGCGACTCGCTGCAGCACATGCGCTGGGTGATCGACGTGCCGGAGGACATCCGGGTGCGCGCGCTGCGGGCGGTCGAGCGGATGCTCGCCATCGGGCCGAAGGTCGATTGAAGCCGCCGATTCACACCGACATCCTGGTCATCGGCTGCGGCATCGCCGGCGGCACGGCCGCGCTCGAGCTCGCGGAGGCCGGGCTCGACGTCGTGATCGTCACGCGTGCCGACGATGCCGCGGAGTCGAACACCTACTGGGCGCAGGGCGGCATCATCTTCACGGGCGAGGGAGATTCGCCGGAGCTGCTCGTGCAGGACGTGCTGCACGCCGGTGCGGGCATCTGCCGCGAGCAGGCGGTACAGATCCTCGCGCGGACCGGCCCGCAGCTCGTGCAGTCCGTGCTCATCGACCGCCTCAAGGTGCCGTTCGACCGCCGGCCGGACGGCTCGCTCGCGCTCGGCCGCGAGGGTGGGCATTCGCTGCCGCGCATCGTGCACTCGGCGGACGCCACGGGGCGCGCCATCGAGAACGCACTCATCGCCGAGCTCAGGCGCCATCCGCACGTACGCTTCCTGACGCAGCACACGGCCGTCGACCTGCTGACGCCCGCGCACCACGGGCGCGACCGTCGCGCCATCTACGATCCGGTGTCCTGCGTGGGCGCCTACGTGCTCGACCAGGCGACGGGAGAGGTGGTGCGGTGCTTCGCGCGCGCGACGATCCTCGCGACCGGCGGCCTCGGCCAGATCTACCTGCGCACGACGAATCCGGCCGGGTCCCGCGGCGACGGGCTGGCCATGGCGTATCGCGCCGGCGCGCGCGTGATCAATACCGAGTACGTCCAGTTCCACCCGACCGCCTTCTATCACCGCAGCGCACCGTGCTTCCTGATCACGGAGGCGGTGCGCGGTGCGGGCGCGAGGTTGGTGGACGAGCATCGCCGCACGTTCATGGAGCGTTACGACCCGGAGTGGAAGGACCTCGCGCCGCGCGACGTCGTGGCGCGCGGCATCCACTCCGAGATGCTGCGGCGTGGGGTCAGGAACGTGTACCTCGACCTGGCCTCCTACATCCCGGCCGAGCGGATCCGCGCCGAGTTCCCGGAGATGCACCGCAGCTGCCTCGAGTACGGCATCGACATCACCCGGGACCTGCTGCCAGTCGTGCCGGCTGCGCATTACTCGTGCGGCGGCGTCTGGGTGGACGAGCACGGGCAGAGCACCCTGCAGCGGCTGTACGCCGTGGGCGAGGTCTCCTGCACCGGCGTTCACGGCGCGAACCGGCTCGCGAGCACGTCGCTGCTCGAGGGCCTCGTCTGGGGCCACCGTTCGGCGCAGCACCTCGTCGACAGCCTGGAGCCGCGCGGCGCCGCGCTCTACGACGACATCCCGCCCTGGAAGCCCACGGGCGGCCAGGAGCCCGACCCGGCCCTGGTCGCGCAGGACGTGAGCTCGATCAAGAACATCATGTGGAACTACGTCGGGCTCGTGCGCACGTCGCCACGCCTCGCGCGCGCGATCCGCGACCTGCGCAACCTCGAAGTGGAGATCGAGCGCTTCTACCGCGCGGCGGTGCTTTCCGACGAGCTGATCGGGTTGCGCAACTCGATCCGCGTGGCGCTCATCGTCACGCTCGCCGCCTGGGAGAACCGCGAGAGCCGGGGCTGCCACTACCGCGAGTAGCGCGCCCCGTGCGCCGCTAGAAGGCGCGTGCGAGCTCGCGGACCGTGAAGACCATCAGCACGATCGAGCCGAGCGCGAAGATCGAGAAGCGCACGACCACCCGGTTGAAGGTGGCCTGCACCAGCGAATGCACGACGCGCAGCGCGACGTACGCCCACCCGAGCTGCATTGCGAATGCGTCCCCGCCGCCGGTGAGCGCGGCGAAGAACATCAGGGCGTAGAAGATCGTCGGCTGCTCGTGCAGGTGGTTGTAGTTGTCCGCCACCGAACGCACGCCGGGACGCAGGCGGTGCACCCAGGTGCCGGGATAGGCCGCCTCCTGGGGATCGAGGCCCGCCTGCTTCATCGCGGGAATGCGCGTCGCGTACATCCAGATCCACATCACGAGCGTCCACGCGACGAGCGCGAGCACGGGTGAGAGGAATTCGGTGCTGGTCGGCATCGGGGTCTCCCTGTCTTCGGGTCGAGGCGCCAAGCCTAGCAGGGCGCCGGCGCATCGGTAACAATTGACCCGCGCCATGATCGTCTCGACCACACTCACGGGCAGCAACGCCGACATCATCCGCGACGCCCTCGCGTCCGTGGTGCGGCAGGTGGATCGCTGCCTCGTGATCGACACCGGAGCGAAGGACGATACGCTGGCCGTCGCCCGGGAGGTGGCCGGCGACAAGCTCATCGTGCGCGAATTCCCCTGGCGGAACGACTTCTCGGCGGCGCGCAACTTTGCGCTGCAGGCCGCCGTCGAGGCGGGCGCGAAGTGGGCCGTCACCGTGGACACGGACGAGCGGCTGGTGTTCGACGAGGGCGTGGACCTGCACAGGCTGCTCGCGAGGACCCGCTCGAACGTGCTGCTCATCGGGCACGTGGACGGCTCGTACTCCAAGGAGCGCATCATCCGGGTGCCCACGAAAATGCACTGGAGCGGCCCGACGCACGAGGCGCTGGACGGCCAGCGCGCGGGGGAGTCGGAGATCCTGCAGGGCGTGCGCTTCGAGGAACTCGCCAAGGACGCCGCGGCCCTGCGTGCGAAGTTCGAGCGTGATGCGGCCGTCCTCAGGGACTACGTGCGCGAGAACCCGGGCGTGCCGCGTTGGCACTACTACCTCGGGGCGTCGCTGCACGACCTGCGCCGCTACGAGGAGGCGATCGAGGCGTTCAAGGCCTGCGCTGCGCTGCGCGGCTGGAACGAGGAGGGCGCCTGGGCCTGCTATCGGGCGGCCGACTGCTACTGCTCGCTCAAGCGCTGGAACGAGGCGATCGACATGTGCGCGCAGGGCCTGGCGCTCCGGCCGGCCACGGCGGAACTCGCCTGGCTCGCGGGCTTCGCGGCCTTCAACGCGCGGCGCTACGAGGACGCGATCGCCTGGTCGAACATGGCCGTGGTGAACGGCTACTACGACGGCGCGGGCCCGGGCTACACGCGAATCTCGTTCCGCTATCCGTACGCCCTGTTCGAAGGGCCTTACGAGGTGCTGCGCTGGACATTCGACCGCCTCGGCAACGCCGAGGCCGCGAAGGAGGCCGGCCGGGAAGCGGCGGCTGCCAAGAAGACGCGCCAGACCGGCGTCCGCGAGTGAGGGTCAGGCCTCCGGCAGCACGACGACCTTGCCCACCACCTGACGCTGCAGCATCCGGCCCATCGCGGCCACGGCACCTCCGAGCGGCACGCGCTCGCTGATCATCGGCCGGACCTTCCCGGCGGCGAACCACTCGAGCAGCTGTTTCACGTTGCGCACGTGGCCGGCGGGGTCGCGCACCAGGGACTCGCCCCAGTACACGCCGACGATCGAGCGCTCGTTCAGCAGCGCGAGGTTGAGCGGGATCTTCGGGATGGTGCCCGCGGCGAAGCCGACCACGAGGTAGCGGCCGCGCCAGCCCGTCGAGCGCAACGCGGGCTCGGAATAGTCGCCACCGACCGGGTCGTACACGACGTCCACGCCCTTGCCGCCGGTGAAGTCCTTCACCGCGTCGCGCAGGTTCTGCCTCGTGTAGTCCACCGTCGCGTCGGCGCCGGCCTTGCGGCAGGCCTCGAGCTTCGCTTCGCTCGAGGCAGCCGCCAGCACCCTGCCGCCCATCGCCTTGGCGATCTCGATGGCCGCGATGCCGACGCCGCCGGAGGCGCCGAGCACCAGGACCGACTCGCCGGGCTGCAGGTGGCCGCAGTCCTTGAGCGCCCTGAGGGAGGTGCAGTACGTCAGGAACGTCGCGGCGCCCGTCTCGAAGTCCATGCCGGGCGGCAGCGGCATCACGCGCATCTCGTCGACCACCGCTTCTTCCGCGAATCCGCCGAGCCCGAGCGCGACCACGCGATCGCCAAGCTTGCAGCGCGTGACCTCGGGTCCCACGGCGGAAACTACGCCGGCGAACTCGCTGCCCGGGGCGAACGGCAGGGGCGGCTTCACCTGGTAGAGGCCCTGCACCATCAATGCGTCGGGGTAGTTGAGCGCCGCCGCCTTGACGTCGATGCGGATCTGCCTCGGGCCCGGGTCGGGCGTGGGAACGTCCTGGATCGAGAGCCGGTCGAGTGGTCCGATCTCGGTGCAGAGCAGGCTTTTCATGCGGATCCTCGCGCAGAGCGTCGTTGTCTGGAGGCCGGCATCAGACGGCGGACGCGCCGCCGTCCACGGCGATGTACTGTCCGGTGATGTATGCGCCGGCGTCGGAGGCGAGCAGCAGCACGGTTCCCTTGAGGTCCTCGTCGCCACCGAGCCGCCCGAGGGGCGCCATCGCCACGACCTGCTTCTCGATGACGGACAGCAGTCCCTGCGACATCTTCGTCGGGAAGAAGCCCGGGCAGATCGCGTTCACGTTGATGCCGTACTTGCCCCACTCCGAGGCGAGCGCGCGCGCGAGGTTGATGTCCGCCGCCTTGCTCGCGTAGTACGCGATGGTGTTCATTCCCGAGAAGCCGCCGCTCAGCCCCGCGACGGAGGAGATGACGATGATCTTCCCCGAGCGCTTCGGGATCATCACTCGCTTGGCCACCTCGCGGGACAGGTAGAAGAGCGCGTCAACGTTCAGGTTCATCACCTTGCGCCAGGCCTCGTCCGGGTAATCCTCGGCCGGGGCGCCCCAGGTCGCGCCGGCGTTGTTGACCAGGACGTCGATCGTGCCGTAGCGCTCGAGCACGGCGTCCACGAGGCTCTTCGGTGCGCCCGGCTTGCCGAGGTCGTTCGTCACCGTCAGGACCTCGATGCCCTGGGCCTCGAGGTGCTTGCGAGCTTCCTCGAGCTCGTCGGCCTTGCGCGCCGAGATCGCCAGCTTCGCGCCCATCTCGCCGAGCGCCTCGGCCATCTGCAGGCCGAGCCCGCGTGAGCCTCCCGTGATGACCGCGATCTTGCCCGTCAGGTCGAACAGTTTCTTGACGCTCATGCGTGTCTCCAGCGATGAATCCTGATGATGGTATGCCAGTGCGCGGCCCGGGGCCGTGCTATTCGACGTAGTAACGCGCCACGGGTCGCCCGTCGCGGATACGCAGCAGGTCCTCGGCGCGCAGGTGGCCGAAGAGCTGCATGAACCGCGCGACCACGCCCGTCCAGCCGGTCTGGTGGCTCGCGCCGATGCCGGCGCTGTTGTCGCCGTGGAAATACTCGTAGAAGAGAATCAGGTCGCGCCAGTGCGGGTCGGTCTGGAATTTCTCCGACCCGCCATAGACCGGCCGCCTGCCATCCGGCCCGCGCAGGAAGATTCCCGCGAGTCGCGCGGAGAGTTCGTGCGCGACCTCGAACAGCGTGAGCTCGCGGCCCGAGCCGGTCGGGAACTCGATGCGGAAGCCGTCGCCGAAGTACTGGTAGAACTGCAGCAGGGCCCGGATGATGAGTGCGTTCACCGGCATCCACACCGGTCCGCGCCAGTTCGAGTTGCCGCCGAACATGCCGCTGTCGGACTCGGCGGGCAGGTAGCGCACTTCGTACTCCTGGCCGTCGAGGTGCACGACGTAGGGGTGATCGAGGTGGTGGCGCGACAGCGAGCGGATGCCGCCGGGGCCGAGGAACTCGTTCTCGTCGAGCATGCGCGCCAGGACGCGGCGCAGCTTCGACTCGTCGAGCAACGAGAGCAGCGGTCGCCCGGTCCGGCCCTGGGCGGCCGGGTTCAGGAGGCGCCGAAGATCGGGATTCCGGTCCAGGAAATCGCCGAGTCGCTTCATGAGGCTCGGGAAGCGCTCGGCCACGTCGGCCGGGAATACCGTCGCCGCGCAGAGCGGCAGGAGGCCCACCATCGACCGCACCTTGACCCGGGTGGCGCGCCCGTCGGGCAGCCGCAGCACGTCGTAGAAGAAGCCGTCGGCCTCGTCCCACATCTCGTCCTTGTGCTCGCCGATGCGGTCCATGGCGTTCGCGATCCAGAGGAAGTGCTCCGCGAACTTGTAGGCGAGGTCCTCGAACTCCGGGTCTTCCGCGGCGAGTTCGAGCGCGATCTCGAGCATGTTCTGGCAGTACAGCGCCATCCACGCCGTGCCGTCCGCCTGCTCGAGGTGCCCGCCCGTCGGCAACGGCGCGCTGCGGTCGAACACGCCGATGTTGTCCAGCCCGAGGAAGCCGCCCGTGAACACGCTGCGGCCGGTCGGGTCCTTGCGGTTCAACCACCAGTTGAAGTTGAAGAGCAGCATCTGGAAGCTGCGGCGCAGGAAATCGATGTCGCCGCGCCCGGTGCGGCCGCGGTCGACGCTGAAGACGAACAGCGTCGCCCAAGCATGCACGGGCGGATTCACGTCGCCGAAGTTCCACTCGTAGGCCGGGATCTGCCCGCTCGGGTGCAGGTACACCTCGCGCAGCATGAGTTCGAGCTGTTCCTTCGCGAAATCGACGTCCACCATCGACAGGGCCAGTGTATGGAACGCGAGGTCCCACGCCGCGTACCACGGGTACTCCCACTTGTCGGGCATCGAGATCACGTCGCTGTTGCGCATGTGGAACCAGTCCACGTTGCGCGTGCGGCGCGTGAAGGCGCCGCGTACGGGGTTCGACCCGTGCTCGGACAGCCAGCGGTCGAGGTCGAAGTAGTAGTACTGCTTGGACCACAGCATGCCGGCGAGCGCCTGCCGGATGACGCGGTGCTCGTCCTCGCCCAGCCGGTCCGGCGTGATGCGGTCGTAGAACTCGTCGGCCTCGCGGATGCGGTCGGCAAATACACGGTCGAACCCCGGGCCGGAGGCGGGGGCGAGACGCGGCGAGAGCCGCAGCTGCACCGTGCGCTCGCCGCGTGCCGGGACGTCGAGCACGTAGTGCGCCGCGGCCTTGGTGCCGCTGCGCGCGGGGTTGACCGCTTCCCGCCGCCCGTCGACGACGTACTCGTGGAAGGCGTCCTTGACGTAGGGGGAGGCGTTCGCGGTGCCCCACAGCCGCAGGTCGTTCGTCTCGTTCTCGGTGAACAGGAATTCCGGAGCCCCGTCGCAGACGAGCTCGAGCCGTCCGAGATCGGCATGGCGCGCGACGATCACGGCACCGTCGGCGGCGGACAGGAGCGGACGCTCCGCAGCGTCTCGCCACGTCCACGTGTTGCGGAACCAGAGCGTCGGCAGCAGGTGGAGTGATGCTGCGTCCGGGCCGCGGTTGCAGACCGTGACGCGCACGAGCACGTCGTCCGGAGCCGCCTTCGCGTATTCGACGAACACGTCGAAATAGCGGTCCGCGCCGAAGACGCCCGTGTCGAGCAACTCGTACTCGTGGGCGCCGCGTCCGCGCCGCCAGTTCTCCCGCACGAGATCCGCGTACGGAAAGGCCGCCTGCGGGTACTTGTACAGGAACTTCATGTAGGAGTGCGTCGGGGTGCTGTCGAGGTAGAAGTAGTACTCCTTGACGTCCTCGCCGTGGTTGCCCTCGCTGTTCGTGAGCCCGAACAGGCGTTCCTTCAGGATCGGGTCGCGCCCATTCCAGAGCGCGAGAGCGAAGCACAGGCGCTGCTCCGCGTCGCTGATGCCGCCGAGCCCGTCCTCCCCCCAACGGTAGGCCCGCGAGCGCGCCTGGTCGTGCGGGAAGTAGTCCCAGGCGTTGCCGTCCTCGCTGTAGTCCTCGCGCACGGTCCCCCATTGCCGCTCGCTCAGGTACGGGCCCCACTGCTTCCACGGCGCGCCCTTCCCGCTGCACTCGGCGAGGCGTTCTTGCTCGGCGCACGGCGGCTTGGTGCTCATGGGCGGGTCTGCAGGCTGGTGGGAAGCCCTATCTTATCGGCAACGGCTCGTCGCGGGACTGGTCGCAGCCGGCTTGCCCGGCCCCCGCCGCACGGCTAGCCTCCGCGACCAGTTCCTGGCGGAGACTCGCATGAAGAAGTTCCTCAAGGTCCTGGGCTGGACGGCGCTCGTGCTGGCCCTGGTCGGCGCCTACGCGGGTTACCGGATCATCCGGGGGCACCCCTTCACGATCAACGAGCTCGCGAACCGCCAGGCGTTCTTCTTCCTCGTCCGCAATCCGGAACTGTTCACGCAGGTCGGCATCGCCGACGGGACGATCTTCGACCGGCACTCCGGCCGGCTCGCGGCGGTGGGCGTCGAGAAGCGCGACTCGGACTACGACTTCGCGGACAGGTCGCTGGCCGAGGTCAAGGAGTTCGACCGGTCCAGGCTCGGCGTGCAGGACCAGATCACCTACGACATCCTGGTCGACTTCTACGGCTCGCAGGCCGGGTTCCGGAAGTTCCCGTGGCTGTCCTCCGAGGGGCTCTACCCGATCGCGCCGATGTGGGGCACGCAGGTGCAGCTCGCGAGCTTCATGGAAACCCAGCACGTCGTGAAGAACGAGAAGACGGCGCGCAACTACGTCTCGCGCCTCGAGGCCATGGGTGGCAAGCTCGACGCGCTCACCGCCGAAATGCAGCGCCAGTCTTCCATGGGCGTCGTGCTGCCGCCGTCGCTGCTCGAGAAGTCGATCGTCGTCATCGACGACACCATCCGCCCGCAGCCGGCCGAGAGTCCCCTCGTGACGACCTTCGTGGAGCGCATGCAGAAGGCGAAGGGCATCGACGCAAAGCTGCAGGCCGACCTGCGCGACCGGGCCGTGGCCGCCGTCACGAACGGCGTGTACCCGGCTTACCAGCGCATGCGCGAGGCGCTGGTGGCCGAGCGGCCGAAGTCGGCCGGCGTGGCCGCCGGGGTCGGGCGGCTGCCGGACGGCGCCGCCTACTACCAGGCGATGCTCAGGCAGTTCACGACCACCGACTACACGCCCGAGCAGGTCCACCAGCTCGGCCTCGCGGAGGTGGCGCGCATCGAGGGCGAGCTGGCCGCGCTGCTCAGGAGCCAGGGACTGACGGAAGGCACCGTCGCCCAGCGCATGAAGGCGCTCGGCGAGGACCCGCGGTTCCTGCTGCCGAACACGGACGAGGGCCGGGCGCAGCTGCTCGCGAAGTATCGCGCGATCCTGGAGGACATCGCGGCCCGCATGCCCGAGTACTTCCGGACCATTCCACCGGGCAAGCTTGCCGTCGAGCGCGTGCCCGTCTCGGCCGAGAAGGGATCCGCCGGTGCGTACTACAACCCGGCAGCGATGGACGGCTCGCGCCCGGGCACGTTCTTCGCCAACCTGCGCGACACGGCGGAGACGCCGACCTGGGGCATGAAGACACTCGCCGTGCACGAGGGCATTCCCGGCCATCACTTCCAGATCGCCACGGCGATGGGACTGAAGGGGCTGCCGCTCATCCGCCAGCAGACGATCTACTCCGCCTATGCAGAGGGCTGGGCGCTGTACGCCGAGCGTCTCGCGGCGGAGATCGGCTTCTACAAGGACGATCCGTTCGGTGACCTGGGACGACTCCAGGCCGAGCTCTTCCGCGCCGCCCGGCTCGTCGTGGACACGGGCCTGCATGCGAAGGGCTGGACGCGCGAGCAGGCCATCGCCTACATGGTCGATACGACCGGCACCGCGGAAAGCGACGCGACGTCCGAGGTCGAGCGCTACATGGGGTTGCCGGGCCAGGCCTGCGCGTACAAGGTCGGCCAGCTCAAGATACTGGAGCTGCGGGAGAAGGCCCGGGCCGAACTCGGCCCGAAGTTCAACCTGAGGGACTTCCACGCGGTGGTGCTGGAGAACGGCGCCGTGCCGCTCGGCGTGCTCGAGCGCCTCGTGGACGAGTGGATCGCGAAGGTCAAGTCGCAGGCTTAGCGGACGCGGAGGCCGCGTAACGCGCGAACGCGCCGAACTGCTCGCCGAGCGCCCGGTCCACCGCGGGCGCGATGGCGTCGAGCTTCTGCGACGCGTCGCCACTCATGCGGTAGGTCACGACGGCTTCGGTGCCGCCGTCCTTCGCGGCGAGCGACACCTTGAGCACCGCCGTCACGGCCATGTCCTGCAGCGGGCCGAGCGATCCGAGGATGCGGATCTGCTTCCCCGGCAGGGCCATGATGACCCGGCCGTGCTCGACGCTGTTCTCGCCCCAGGACTCGCAGTAGCAGCCGCCGGCGTGCGCGATCAGCTGCAGGTTTGCGTGGCTGCCCGACCACGTGTGCTGGTCGGGCCACCACAGCTCGGGATGCACGAGCGCCGCCCAGGTTGCCTCGGCCGTCGCGGCGACCTGGAAGCGGTGTTCGACGATCGCACCGTCGGGCGCGGCCAGCCGGACCTCGGCCAGGGAGATCGCGGGCACTGAGAGCGCCAGGCTGGCGGCAACGATCCGGAAACTCATCGCTCGATCCTCCGCTCGGGGACCCGCCCGGGCGCGGCCCGGGATGTCATGTGGCGCGGCCGCGTGCCGAGCTAGACTGCGCGTTGCGCCGCCGCGCATTGGAACCTTGAACATGACGACGATGCAATCCGTGACGGCCCACCCGGCCTGGCGGGCGCTCCAGGCCCATTACGAGGACGTTCGCGACCAGCACCTGCGAGCCCTGTTCGCACAGGACCCGAAGCGTGGCGAGCGGCTCGCCCTCGAGGCCGTGGGCATCTACCTCGACTACTCCAAGAACAGGATCACGGACGAGACGATCCGGCTGCTCGTCGAACTGGCGGGCCAGGCGGGCCTGCGCGAACGCATCGACGCCATGTTCCGCGGCGAGCGGATCAACGTGACGGAGCAGCGCGCCGTGCTGCACGTGGCGCTGCGCGCACCGCGTGGAGCCTCGATACTCCTGGATGGGGAGAACGTCGTGCCCCGGGTGCACGAGGTACTCGACCGAATGGCGGAGTTCGCCGACCGGATCCGGAGCGGGGCATGGCTCGGCCACACCGGCAGGCGCATCCGCAACGTCGTGAACATAGGGATCGGCGGGTCCGACCTCGGGCCCGTCATGGCGTACGAAGCGCTCCGCCACTACAGCGCGCGCGACATGACGTTTCGATTCGTCTCGAACGTGGACGGTACCGACTTCGCCGAGGCGGTGCAGGACCTCGATGCCGCGGAGACGCTGTTCGTGGTCGCGTCGAAGACGTTCACGACGCTCGAGACGATGACGAACGCGCACACGGCGCGGGACTGGTGCGTCGAGCGGCTCGGCGGCGACGAGCACGCGGTCGCCCGGCATTTCGTCGCGGTGTCCACGAACGCGCAGGCCGTGGCGAAGTTCGGCATCGACACCGCGAACATGTTCGGCTTCTGGGACTGGGTCGGCGGCCGCTACTCGATGGATTCGGCGATCGGGCTCGCCACGATGCTCGCGATCGGCCCGGAGAACTTCCGGGCCATGCTCGCCGGGTTTCACGCGATGGACGAGCACTTCCGCGAGGCGCCATTCGAAAGGAACCTGCCGGTGCTGATGGGCCTGCTCACCGTCTGGTACGCGAACTTCTTCCGCGCGCCGACGGTGGCGGTGCTGCCGTACGAGCAGTACCTGAAGCGTTTCCCGGCGTACCTGCAGCAACTGACGATGGAGAGCAACGGCAAGAGCGTGCGGCTCGACGGCGGGCCGGTCGGCTGCGACACGGGTCCGGTGTACTGGGGCGAGCCCGGCACGAACGGGCAGCATTCGTTCTACCAGCTCATCCACCAGGGCACGCACCTGGTCCCCTGCGACTTCATAGCGTTCGGCCAGCCCCTGAACCCGATCGGGCCGCACCACGACCTGCTGCTCGCGAACGTGTTCGCGCAGGGCGAGGCGCTCGCCTTCGGCAAGACGCCCGCCGAACTGCGCGCGGAAGGCACGGCCGAGTGGCTGGTGCCGCACCGGACGTTCGAGGGCAACCGGCCTTCCAACACGCTGCTGCTCGAACGGCTGACGCCAGCCGCGCTCGGCAAGCTCGTCGCGCTCTACGAGCACAGCGTGTTCACGCAAGGCGCGCTCTGGCAGATCAACTGCTTCGACCAGTGGGGCGTCGAGCTCGGCAAGGTGCTCGCGAGCCGCATCGTCCCCGAGCTCGCCGGCGGCGGCGCGGAACTCGGGCACGACAGCTCCACCAACGCGCTCATCCGGCGCTATCGCCGGTTGCGGGGCCGCTGACGCGCCATGATGCCGCGGATTTCCGCCATGCCGAACCTTCGCGACGTCGGCGGGCGCCCGACCGCGGATGGTCGGCGCGTGCGGACCGGAGTGGTCTTCCGCTCGGACCAGATCGACCAGCTCACCGACGATGACCGGCGGGCGCTGGCCGCGCTCGAGCTGCGCGCCGTATTCGATCTCCGCACCGATGCCGAGCGTGAGCTGCGGCCAGGGCAGCGAATTCCAGGTGCGAACCACGTCGTCCTCGACGTGATGGCCGACGACAGGAAGTCTGCGCCGGCCCAGCTCGTCCGCTTGCTGACCCAGCCTGGCGACGCGGACGCGCTGCTCGGCAACGGCAAGGGTGCAGCGATGTTCCTCGACAGTTACCGGGAATTCGTCCGGTTGCCGAGCGCGCGGACCGCGTTCGGCAGGCTCTACGCCGGGCTGGCCGATCCCGGGCGGTTGCCTGCGCTGCTCCACTGCACCACGGGCAAGGACCGCACCGGATGGGCCTGCGCAGCGCTGCAGACGCTGCTCGGCGTGTCGAGCGAGCACGTGCTGGAGGACTTCCTGGCGAGCAACGACTTCGTGCTCCCCAAGTATCGGCCGTACCTGGACGCCTTTGCGGCGCACGGCGGTGATCCGGAGCTGCTCGTGCCCGTGCTGAGCGTGCGGCCGGAGTACCTCGCGGCATCCTTCGACGAGGTCCGCCGTGGATTCGGATCGATCGAAGGCTACTTTTCGTACGGGCTCGGGCTCGGCGCGGCGTCGATCGAGTCCCTGCGCAATCAGCTGCTCGTCAACGTGCAGGATTCCACGCGATGAAGATCATGACCCGGCGGTCCCTGCTCATCCTTGCCGGCGTGGGCATCGCCGCTGCGATGTTGTGGATGGCGGTCGCCGCGTTGCGTCCCCTTCCGGAGCGGAGCCTGACGCTGGCAACGGGGCCGGACGGCAGCGCCTATGCGGTCTTCGGCAAGCGGTATCGAGACTTGCTGGCGAGGCAGGGCGTGGAGGTGCGGCTGGTTGCGACAGATGGATCCATCGACAACGCGAAGCGCCTGCAGGATCCCGGCTCGGGCATCGATGCGGCATTCGTGCAGGCGGGTACGACGCCGGCCGTGGACGAGTCCGACCTCCTGTCCCTCGGGACGCTTTTCTATGAACCGTTGTGGGTCTTCTGCCGATGCGAGCCGCGCGGCATCGCTTTGCACGAAACGCTGGGGACCCATGTCGCCATCGGCCCCGAGGGCAGCGCGTCGCGCGCGCTCGCGCTCAGGCTGATGCAGCTCAACAGGGTGGGTCTCGACCCCCTGCGACTGGAGGGATACTCGCCCGACCCGGCGGCCGAAGCGTTGCTGGCAGGCCGCATCGACACGGCAATCATCGACACGGCCTGGGAATCACCCGCGGTGCAGCGCCTGCTTGCGGACCCGTCGATCAACCTGGTGAGCTTCCCGCGCGCCGAAGCCTACGTTGCGCTGCTCCCGTTCCTCAGCAAGGTCGTGCTGCCGATGGGCGTGGCCAACCTGGCGGGCAACCGGCCGCCGACGGACATCGTGCTGATCGCGCCGAAGGCAAGCCTCGTCGTTCGCCGCGACCTGCATCCCGCGCTGCAGTACCTGTTGATCGACGCGGCGACGAGGATCCACGGCGGCCCCGGGATCTTCAACGGCCCGGGCGCGTTTCCGGCGCCGGAAATGATCGACATCCCGCTCAGCGACGAGGCGCAGCACATGTACCGCAGCGGGCCGAGCTTCCTGCGCCGTCACCTGCCGTTCTGGCTGGCGGAGCTCGCGCAGAGGCTGCTGCTGCTCATCGTGCCGCTGTTGGGCGTGATCTACCCCGTCGTCCGGTTCGCGCCGGATGCCTGGCGATGGCGACAGGAGCGGCGACTCCGCGGCATGTACCGCGAACTGCGCCGCATCGAGCGGGGGCTGAGGGAGGCCCGCGACGGGACACGCCGGGCCGAGTGGCTCGCGCGGCTCGACGACCTCGAGGCGCGCGCCGCGCTTACCAGGCTGTCCGACGCATTTGCCGCGCCTTTCTACGAGCTGAAGCAGAACATCCGCTTCGTGCAGGAACGCTACGGTCAGTACATGCCCGCTGCGTAGAGCAGTTCGTCCTGTTCCTCGTCCGCCAGCTTCGGGCAGTGCCGCGAGATGCTGCAGAGGAATCCGACCAGGTACGGTGCGTGCAGTCCGACGAGCAGCTTGCCGGTCGTGAGCAGCGCGACGGACGTCGCACGCTCGGGATCGGCCCACACGAAGTTGTTGGCGAACCCGAGGTGCCCGTACGCCTTCGAGGTGTCCGGGCCGTACATGCCGAAGGGGCTTGCGCCCAGCATCATGCCCGCCGAGTAACGCAGCGGGATCATCAGCGAGCGGTCGATCTCGGGCTTGCCCACCTCGGCGATCGCTTTTCGGACCGTCAGTGGCTGGAGGACGCGCTTGCCATCGAGTTCGCCGCCGTTCAGCAGGCACTGGAAGAAACGCGAGCACTCGTCCGCCGTGCCGACGCCGTTGCCGGCGGGGATGACGGCGCGGTAATAGCGCGGATCGTTCGAGATCGTCACCGCGTGCTCCAGCGTCGTGCCGATCGCGCGGCTGAGGTACATGTCCACGGGCGCGTCGATCCTGAAGCCCGTCGCGTAGTTGCGGGCGATGCGCGAGAGCGCCGCGCCGCGCGCGCCGAAATCGAGCGAGGGCAGGTCCAGCGGCCGGCTGAAGTTCTGGCGGAAGAAGTTGCGGAAGCCCTGCTTCGCGACCTTCTCGACGAGGTCGGCGACGACGAAGCCCGCCGTGAGCGCGTGATAGGCATGATGCTGGCCCGGCTTCTCCGGCGCCGAGCGGTAGATGAGGCGCAGGATCTCCTTGTGGTCGAGCAGGAGCTCCGCGACGTCCACGCCGTGCGTCGGGATCGTCGGGATGCCTGCCTTGTGGCAGAGCAGCTGGTAGATCGTGATGTCGCGCTTGCCGTTCTGCCCGAACTCCGGGATGTAGTGGCTCACGGGGTCGAGGAGGCTCAGCAACTTGCGCTCGGAGAGCAGGTGCACGGCCATCGCAGCCATTGCCTTGCTCGCGGAGAAGATGCAGACCGGCGTGTCGGGCGTCATCGGCACCGGCTTCCCTACGCGGTCGTCGGGGCCGTTGCCCCGGGCGTGGCCGATGGCCCGCTTCAGAACGACCTCGCCGTGCCTGCGCACCACGAGCGAGATGCCCGGGTGCATGCCCGTCGCGTACATCTTCTCGATGGCGCCCCAGATCGCGTCCACGCCTTCGCGCGTCATGCCGACTCGCCCGGGCTCGCGCTCCTCGTCGGCCGCGATCGTCGTGACGCTGGCGAGGTCGCGCGGCACATTGGCTCCGTCCACCACGAGACGGCGGAGCGGGGCGGGCACGTATCGGACTGCACTCAGCATCGCGTTTCCTCCCTGTTTCCCAACTTTCTGCGCAGCACCGCCTCCCGCACGAGGGCGAGGCGGTCGTTGCCGAAATACATGTCGTCGCCGCCCACGTAGATGGTCGGGGAGCCGAAGCCACCGCGGGCGATGACCTCGTCGGTGTTGGCCTTGAGCCGCGCCTTGATCTCCGGCCGCGCGATCCCCTCGTGGAACCGCTGCGGGTCGACGCCCACGCGCCTGCACAGGTCGGCGAGCACGTCGTCCTGCGAGATGTCCCGGTCGTGTGCCCAGTACGCCTCGAAGACGGCCGAGGCGAACGGCACCAGCTTGCCTTCCGGCTCGAGCAGGATGCACCCGCGCATCGCCTTCACGCTGTTCACCGGGAAGACGGTCGGGGGAAAGACGATCTCCAGGCCCGCCAGGCGGGCCCAGTCCTGCAGGTCCTTCAGCTGGTAGGCCTTCTTGGCCGGAGCCCCGCGTTCACGGAATTCGTAGACGCCGGGGTTCACGGCGTTGAAAATCCCGCCCACCAGCACCGGGCGCCACTGGACATCGACGCCGAGCTCGCGCGCCAGGGGCTGGATGTTGTGAAACGCCAGCCAGGTCCACGGGCTCGAGCAGTCGAAGAAGAATTCGATCATGCTCGGATGCTCTCAGAACCTTCGAAGACCGTCACTACGATGATTGACCTATACACCGCAGCGACCCCGAACGGCCACAAGGTATCCATCGCGCTCGAGGAACTCGGTCTGTCCTACGCGGTTCACGTGGTGAACCTGGCCGGGCTCGAGCAGAAACGCCCCGAGTTCCTGAAGATCAGCCCGAACGGCCGCATTCCGGCCATCGTGGATCGCGAGCTCGACGACTTCGCCGTGTTCGAGTCCGGCGCGATTCTCGTCTACCTCGCCGAGAAGACGGGGCGCCTGATGCCCTCGGACGTGAAGGGCCGCTCCCGCGTCATGCAGTGGCTGATGTTCCAGATGGCCGGGGTCGGCCCGATGATGGGGCAGGCCAACGTATTCTTCCGTTACCTGCCCGAGAAGGTCCCGCTGGCCATCGACCGTTACCAGGCTGAGGTGCGGCGGCTGTTCGAGGTGCTCGATGGCCAGCTGGCGGACCACGAATACCTCGCGGGCGACTACTCGATCGCCGACATCGCCAACTGGGCCTGGGTCCGGACGCACAAGTGGTCCGGCGTGACCATCGAAGGCCTCGGGCATCTCGGCCGATGGATGGGCGTGCTCTCCGCCCGGCCCGCCTGTCAGCGTGGCATCAACATTCCGCCCCGCCCCGTGCGGCCCGAGGACGGCAAGGGCACGGAGAAGTTCATCGAGGAAGCCCGGAAGATGGTGGAGACCGGCCGGCGTCCGGCCTGAGCCAGGTTTCGTCCAGCGACCAGCGCCCCGCACCGAACACGGCGACGACCAGCAGCAGGCTGCCCCAGAGGTAGTGCTGCCCGAGCGCAGCCTCGAAGCCTTCGCTCAGGAGCACGTCCGCGTAGGACACCACGGCGATCACGTTGACGGCCGAGAGCCCGACTGCCGCGTAGCGCGTCGCGAGACCCGCGATCAGGAGCGACGGGAACACGATCTCGCCGGCCGCACCGGCAACCGCCGCGATGTCGGGCGGCAGCAGCGGAACGTGGTATTCGTCGCGGAACAGGTCGAGCGTGTTGCTCCAGTTGGAGACCTTGAGCCAGCCCGACTTGAGGAACTGCCACGACACGTAGCATCGAATCGCCAGGAGCAGGGGCGATGCGAGCCACGCGGCAACGCGCGCCGCGAAAGCGTTCGCGTGGTCGAGGGCGGCAGCGATGCTCATGCGACGTCGTCCTCTGCGGGAGCGTCGAGTCCGGTCACGAGGCCCTCGCCGAACAGCCAGGCGAGCACGCCCGGCAGTCGCTCGATCTCGAGGCCCGAATCTTCGATCGCGACGGCGAGTGACGCGCCACCCGCCAGGGCCGAGACGAACGCGAACTGGTCCGCTGGAACCGAGTGCAGGACGAGCCCCGCGTCGTTGCATGCCACGACCACGTACTGCGCGCCGAGCGCCGGATCGACCGGGGCACCCGGCGCGTCGGGCTGGTTGGCCTGCCAGACGGACCAGACCGGGAACGTCGAGTCCACGAGTCGCAGGCCCGGCTGCAGCGTGAGTGAGATGTCCGCGAGCTGCTCCGGCCCGACATCCGCAAGGACCGCGGCGTCGAGCGGCACCGCCCTGGCGGCGAGCAGTGCTTCCTCGCCGGCCCACTCCAGCCGGGCGAGATCCGCGAGCCACTCGTAGTCCCCGCCCGTCACCCGCGCGCCGAGCCACGCCGGAAACGCCGCGCCGACCCAGTGCAGGTCGCCGCTACGCGAGGGGTGCTCCGCCCGGTACTCCCGTGCGAGCCGGCGAAAATGCGCCTCGCCGACGCGCCGCCGGAGGACCGGGAAGGTCCGCTCGAGAGCGCCCTCGAACATCGCGCGCACGTTGTTGCGGTAGACCTGCACCCGCGACTCGGGTGGGATGCCGTCGTCCACGACGCAGCGGGCGAACTCGTCGAGCGATGCGTCGCCGTCCTGCCCACGGGCGCAAATGACCGCGGCAAAGCCTGCCTGCAGCGCGGCAAGCGAGCCGTGGTCAGGCGGCGAGTCCACGTTTTCTCTCCAGGCGGGCGTCGGCCTTGTGCGCTTCGGCGACCAGCACCTCGAGCGCCGGCACGTCGGTGTCCCATTCGACCAGCGTCGGCACCGGGCCGAGGCGTTCGATCGCGCGCTCGTACAGCGTCCAGACCTCGGCGCAAACGGCGGAGCCGTGATCGTCGATCGCGAGGTCGCGGCTGCCGACCCGGTTGCGGCGGTGGCCGGCGAGATGAATCTCCTGCACTGCCCCCCGCGGCACGCTGGCGATGAATTTCCCGGCGTCGAGGCCGAGGTTGACCGAGTTGACGTAGACGTTGTTCACGTCGAGCAGCAGGCCGCAGCCCGAGCGCTCGACCACGGCGGCCAGGAAGTCCCACTCCGTCAGTCGCGACGCGGAGTAGGCGAAATACGAACTCAGGTTTTCCACGAGGATCTGGCGCCCGAGGAAGTCCTGGACCTCGCGAACCCGGGACGCGAGGTGGTTGACCGCTTCTTCGGTGTACGGCAGGGGCAGCAGGTCGTTGAAGTGCTCGCCTGCGGCGTGGCCCCAGCAAGCGTGCTCGCTGACGAGCGCGGGTTCGAAGCGCTGAATGGCGCGCTTCACCCGCTCGAGGTGGCCGCGATCGAGCGGCGCCACCGAGCCCAGCCCGAGCCCGACGCCGTGCATGCTGATCGGGTAATGCCCGCGTGCCCTCTCGAGGGCCCGCAACGATGGGCCGCCGTCGTGGAAGTAGTTCTCCGTGTGCACCTCGAGCCACGCGACGGGCGGTCGTCCGTTTGCCGCGTCCTCGTGGTGCGCGGAGCGGAGGCCGATCCCGGCCCGTGCCGGGATCGGTCCGTCCGGGAGCGTCTCGTGTACCGCGTCCCCCATCGCAGATTTACTTCTTGGGCGCCTCGGTCTTGCCGCCCATCTTTTCGCAGTCGGCCTTCGGCATGTGGACCCACTCGTTCGGGTCGTTGTCCTTCTTCGCCTGGCCGGCGCAGGAATGGCCGTTGCCGGCGCAGTCGTTCTTGCCGGCCTTGGCCACGCCGTAGCACTTGTCCTTCGAAGGGGCGTCCCCGGCAGTGGCGCTCATCGAGCCCGCTGCCAGGAAGCTGCCCACGGCCGTCGCGATCGCAAGCTTCTTCAGGTTCATCGGAATCACTCCTCGCATGGTTGATGTCGGTCCGGACCGCATCGGCGCCGGTTCGGGAGCCCCGGATCGCGACGCGTCGACCAGTAGACCCGTTCGCCGGGCGGATTGTTTCAGATGACGCCGGTCGCCCGGGGGCCACCCGCCGGTGCGAGCCAATTGCTCCTCCATGGCATCGCGGAAGCCGACGTTGCGCCTCTGGCACGTCCTGTGACTCGGAGACGTCGAACAGAAGCGTCCAGCCGCGCTTCGCCGTGCCCGGGGCCGGTTGTCAGTTGCGTGTCGGCGCGGCGACGTTTGGCCGATAACGGTCACGGAGTTCCGTCTGTCTCGACCGCATGGATTGCGGCCGTCCGCCGATCCACACCTGCTCCGCCACGGACGTCACGTCGAGCGGGTCACCCGACCACAGCACGAGATCCGCGGAATAGCCGGGCGCGATCCTGCCGAGCTCGGCACCGAGACCGAAGACTTCCGCCGGCGTGAGCGTCAGTGCCCTGAGCGCAGCGTCCCACGGCAAACCGTGAGCAACTGCGACGCCGGCAGCCTGGCGCACCTTGTGCGCATTGTGCGTGGGGTCGGTGAACTGGGTGAACGCGATCGGCACGCCCGCGCGATCGAGGCGCGCCGCGTTCTCGAGCGTTGCTCCGAGCTGGTCGAAGGTCCCCGGCAGGTCCACGAGCGGGTCGAGCACGACCGGCACGCGAGCCTTCGCGAGCAGTGGCGCGACCTGCCAGGCCTGCGCACCACCGACGATCACCGGGTGGACCTTGTTGCGCTCGGCGTAGGCGAGCACCTGGCGGATGTCTGCCGCGCGATCGACGCTGAACGCGATGCGCCCGCCGCCGAGATAACGGGCGAGTACCTCGCGCCCCGCGGGCGTGAGCAGCCGCAGGTCCCCGGCCGCGAGCGGCTTCGCCGGTTGCGACTCGCGCGTAGCCTGTTCGAGCAGCATGTATTGGGCGGCACGGCTCTTCCCGGAACTCGCCGTGGCGTTGGCGCCGAGATCGACGAAGAGCGTGCGGCTCGCGGGCGCGAAGGCTTCCACGCGGCCGTCGAGGCGCGCGATCGCGCCCTGCCCGGCAAACATCGTCCCGTCCGGCAGCGCCGTCGGCGCGACCATCGCAAAAGTGATGCCCTCGACGCGATTGACGCCGATGGCTGCGGAATCCGGATTGAAGGCGAGTGTGACGTCGAACTCCGGCCGCGGTTCGAAGGAGGGTCCGCCCTTGCCCTCGCCGTAGGCCGTCGAGCTGTCGACCGTCGACGGCTCGAGCGAGATCTCCTCGACGCCGAGCGCGGTGATGCCGCCGAACAGGCCGGGCGTGAGCGGGCGTCCCCGCGCGTCGATCACGTCCGCGCTGGGCGTGGCGGCGATGCCGCTGCCGACCTGCGCGACGCGTCCGTTCTGGACGAGCACGTCGGCGCGCTCGAGCGTGCCGCTCCCGGACTGCGTGTAAACCTTCGCGTTTCGGATCAGCACGTCCTGCGCGTGTGCGATGCCCGCGAGACCGAGCACGCCGAGCGCGGCGAATAGCAGGGGACCGATCTTGCCGCTCATCGCGCACCTCCCGTGGGCTGGCCGAGCAGGAAGTCCGAGGCCGGCGTCGCCGGCGGCGCCTTGCGGTCGAGCACCACTGCACCGTCGATGTAGATGAGGTCGGGCAGCGCGTAGACGCTGAACGGATCCTGGTTCCAGACGACGACGTCGGCCAGCTCGCCGGGCTCGAGGGTGCCGACGCGATCGGCGATGCCGAGCGCCTTCGCCGGGTTCGACGTGATCCCGCGCACCGCGCGCTCGGGCGGGATGTCGAGGCCCGCGCGTTGCCCGCGCGTCATCGCCTTGGCGGCTTCCTGGTTGAGACGCTGAATGCCTTCCTCGGAGTCCGAGTGCACGATTGCGCAGCCGTTCTTCGGTGCGTCCACGAACGCGAGGTTCTCCCAGATGCCGTCGTAGGCCTCGAGCTTGAAACCCCACCAGTCGGCCCACAACGCGCCGCACACGCCTTCCTCCGCGAGGCGGTCCGCGATCTTGTATGCCTCCACGCCATGGTGGAACGCGGCGATCCTGAAGTTGAACTCGTGCGCGAGGTCGAGCATCGTGGCCATCTCGTCGGCGCGATAACAGTGGATGTGCACGCGCACCTCGCCCCTGATCGCGGCGGCGAGCGTCTCGAGCCTCAGGTCGCGCTTCGGCGGCAGCGGCGGCTGCGCGTCCTTGTCCTTGTCCTTCTTCTTCCCGTAGGCGGCGAGTTCGCGCTGGTATTTCTCCTGCTGGCGCAGGTAGTCCTGCGCGTCGGCGAAGGCCTGGCGGTAGCCGGCCACGTTGCCCATGCGGGTCGAGGGGGCCCGATCGTGACTGCCATAGACGCGCTTCGGGTTCTCGCCGCAGGCCATCTTCAGTCCCTGCGGAGCGTCGGGAAACTTCATGGCCTGGTAGGTCGTCGTGTGGACGTTCCGCAGCGTCACGCCGCGACCGCCGATCAGGTTGGCGGAGCCGGGCAGCACCTGCAGCGTCGTCACGCCGCCGGCGAGCGCCGTGGCGAAGCCCGGGTCCTGCGGCCACACGGAGTGCTCCGCCCACACACCTGCCGTGACGGGATCGGTCGCCTCGTTGCCGTCCTGGGTCGCGTTCACCCCGGGGCTCGCGTACACGCCGAGGTGCGAGTGCACGTCGATCAGCCCCGGCGTCACCCAGCGTCCGCGCGCGTCCACCACGGTCGCGCCGGCCGCATCGAGCCCGGGCCCGACGGCGACGATCTTGCCGTCGCGCATGAGCACGTCGGCGCCGTCCAGCCGGCGGCCGGTTCCGTCGAGCACGATCGCGTTACGGATGAGGGTCGGCGGACCGGGATGGGACTGGTACGTCGAAGGGTAGGGCTCGTCGGCCGCCAGCGCGGGGCCGGCGCAGGCGGCGAGCGCCGCGCCAAGGAAGAGTTTCCAGCCCAAGAGAGGTCTCCCGCTGCGAAAAGCGGCCAAGGATGTCGCTGCAACCGTGGGATGTCCAGACCCCTCTCGCGAAGAGCGATGCCGACGTGCGTCGCCCGATCGGCTACGATCGCGCCGTCCGGACCGTCACTGAGGAGGTTCTCCGCATGTGTCGCTCGACTGTCTCCCGCCTGGTGGCACTGCTCGTGCCGATCGTCGCGCTCGCACTGTCCGCCTGCGGGCAGAAGGAAGGCCCGGCGCCGGCAGCATCCGCTCCGGCCATGCCCGCGCCCACCCCGACGCTCGACCAGCTCAAGGGTGCGACGGTGTCCGGGATATTCGACCAGGCCGTGACTCTCACCGGCGGCAAGTACGACGGGCCGCCCGCCGAGCCCGGCGCTGCCTCGCATCCGACGGCCATGCTCTGGGAACCGGCGGTCGTGTTCGGCGACATGGACGGCACCCCGGGCGACGAAGCGGTCGCGATGCTGAGCTCGAACAGCGGCGGCAGTGGCGAGCTCGTGTACATCGCCATTTTCGGAGTGCGCGACGGCAAGCTCGTCAACCTCGGCACGGCCGAGGTCGGCGACCGCGTCAAGCTGCAGAGCCTCTGGCTCCAGCAGGGCAAGGCGATCATGGACGTCGTCGAGGCCGGCCCGAACGACGCGGCGTGTTGCCCGACGCAACTTGCGCGCAAGACCTATGCATTCGAGGGCGGTGCGCTGAAGCAGACGAAGAGCGAGGTGCTGGGCACCCTGACGATCGGCACGCTCGCCGCGAACGAGTGGCAGCTCGTCTCGATCGACGGGCAGCCCCTGCCGGCCGGCGCGAAGCCGCCGGTGATCCACATCGAGGTTTCGGCCGTGCGGGGCTTCGCCGGATGCAATCGATTCACGGCACCCATCAAGGAGACGGCCCCGGGCGAGATCGACGTCGGGCCGGCGGCGGCGACGAGGATGGCCTGCGACGCCGCGGCGATGGACCTCGAGCAGAAGTTCCTCGCACACCTCGACAAGGTGAATCGCTACACGTTCCTGGCTGGCCAGCTCGCCCTGTCGTGGACCGGCAAGGACGGCAGCGGCACGCTGCTCTTCAGCAAGTAGCCCGATCCGGGTGCGGCGGCGGGAGCGCCGCCGCGCCTTTCAGTGCGCGCTGCGCCCCGGCCGTGCGGTCCTGCGCCGCCGCGCCTTGCGTTGCACGGTCGCCTTCTCGAGTGCGGCGAAAGCGTCCTGCGTGTATCGCGCCAGGCTCTCGACCTCGGGCAGGGCGGAGCCGTTCGCCGTATACCCCAGGATGACCAGCCCGTCGTACGACATGAGCGTGACGTTGAGCCCGACGCCGACGATCAGCGTCGAGACGGGGAAAAATGCCTCGAGCTTCGCGCCGTCCAGGTACAGCGTCTCGTCGGGGCCGCGCACGTTCGATACCAGGACGTTGGCTGCCAGCATCCCGAGTCCGAGCCGCTCCGGTTGCGCGATGACCAGCGTCTCCGTCATTGCAAATGCCAGGACGGCGTAGACGTAGGCCGCGCGCTTTCCGAGGCCCTTGAGCTGCTCCTTGGCCGTACGCATGCTCGCCATCACCTGCCGCAGCCGCTCGTCGATGGGCGCGGTCACGGCGCCCAACGGCGGGAAGACGGCCGAGACGTTCGTGGTCGCTTTCTTCACGTCCGGGTCGTGCAGCGAGACGGGGCAGAGCGCGACGAGCGGATGGCCAGGCGGGCGGCCCGCTTCCTTCAGGTATCGGTTGATGCCGGCGTCGAGGATGGTGAGCGCGACGTCGTTCAGGGTCGCGTCCCATGCGCGGGCGACCGCCTTCATGCGGGCGAGCGGCAGCACCGCGTGCGTGATCGAGCGGGCGTTGTAGATCGGGTCGTTCATCGGCGTGTGCGGCGCCGTGAACGCGCGCGTTCCCTTCGGCGAGAAGCCGCGCAGCCCCTCGACCGCCTGTTCGAGCACCCTGAAGGATCCCCGGCCCAGCGAGATCGTCCGCTTCGCGAGCGCCCGCGCCTCGCGCTCGAGCGCGTCGCGCAGGCCCTCGGGCGCGGGTCGCGGCCGATGCCTGTGCGGCAGCTGCACCGTCGTCCGGATACGGCGGTCGCGCGGGGAGGTGGCGAGCGAATTGCGCAGCATCGCCATGCCGGACTCGCCGTCCACGAGCGAGTGGTGGACCTTGTGGTAGATCGCGAAACGATCGCCCTCGAGGCCGTCGATCACGTACATCTTCCAGCCCGGGCGATGACGCTCGAGCATCGGCGCGTGGAGGTCGGCGACCAGCTCGTGCAGCTGCTCGTTCGATCCCGGTGCCGGCAGTGCGAGGTGCAGCACGTGATGGCTCGGGTCGATCGAGTCCACCTCGCGCCACTCGGGCAGGCCGACGGCCTTGAAGACGGGGACACGGTTGAACGGCGCTACCGGCTTCGCGCGCCGGTACGCCCCGACGATCTCGCCCGTGATGCGCTCGCCGCCGCGCTTCGGCTTCTGGAAGATCAGCACGGATCCGACGTGCCGCGGGTTGTCCTGAGTTTCCGTGAGGAAGAACATCAGGTCCAGCATCGGGATCGTGTTGGGCATGGCCACTTCCCCGGGGATCGCCGTCCCCTTGCATCAGGCGGCGAGCAGGTCCTCCGCGGTCAGCTCCGAGGCGTTCCGCCCGCCGGCGTATTGCGTCAGTCCAACCTTATCGTAATGGGCGCGAATCCGGGGCGAGAAAATACCTATGTACTCGAGGTTCGGCACGAGCCGCTTGAACATCGTCTGGCGGAACTGCGTCAGGAACGGCGAATTCGACATCACCTGGTCCCACTGGGGCCGCGTCATGTGGCCGGCGAACCACTCGTCG
The DNA here is from genome assembly GCA_012026925.1 of Gammaproteobacteria bacterium. Classification (GTDB taxonomy): domain Bacteria; phylum Pseudomonadota; class Gammaproteobacteria; order Steroidobacterales; family Steroidobacteraceae; genus RPQJ01. The sequence goes on from VEPJ01000150.1 coordinate 25,479, forward strand.
TAGATCTCGTGGGCGAGGAAGCGGTCGCGCATCAGGCATGCCACCTCGAAGGTCCAGTCTTCACGCTCCCGCAGCTCCCGCGGGCTGAGCTCGGCGAAGTGCCGCTTGAGCGCCAGCACGCCGTAGTGCACGTGGCGGGCCTCGTCCTGGATCACGTAGCGCAGCATCTCCTTGAGCAGCGGCTCGCGCGTCGACTGGTACATCATGCTGAACGCGCCGAGCGCGAGGCCCTCGACCATGATCTGCATGCCGAGGAACTTCATGTCCCAGCGCGAGTCGCGCATCAGCGCGTCGAGGATGGTGAACAGGTTGTCGTTCACCTGGTAGAGCTTGCCGAGCTTGCTCTCGAGGTAGCGCAGGAACACCTCGAGGTGGCGCGCCTCGTCCATCACCTGCGTGGCGCCGTAGAACTTGCCGTCGGTCCAGCGCACGCACTCCGTCACCTGCGCGGAGGCGAACAGCGCACCCTGCTCGCCGTGCATGAACTGGCTCAGGAGCCAGCACGAGAAGTCGCTCACGAACCGCATCTGCTCGGCATGGTCCAGGTGGATGCCGTGCGCCGCGAGGCCTTCCATCGGTACGAGCTCGATCGGGAAGACCGGCTTCTCGGGGTTCTGCGGGTCCACGTCGGTCGACCAGTCGAGCTGCCGGTCGCCGTCCCACTGGTTCTGCACCGCGCGACGGTAGAGCTCGTACATCTCGGGGTAGTCGCCCTGGTAGCGAAAGTCGAAGTACGCCTCGTGGCTGGCGCGCATCGGCACGGGCTCGCCCTGCTTGCCTTCCTTGAGCAGGAGGCCGCGGGCGACGGACGGAGCGAGGTCCACGAGGACCTTCTTGTTCTCGACGCGGGTGGCGACCTTCATCGCGTCGAAGACGTCGCGGACGCGGCGGGCGGCCGGGCTCGGCATGGAAGCGAGGGCACGATCGGGAAGCATGGGTTCTACCCCTGTGATGTCGGGTTGGATTCGGTATCAGTGGTGGTCGATGGTGACGTCGCTGTCCGCGTAGCTGCAGCATGCGAGGACGTAGCCTTCCTCGCGCTCACGGTCGCTCAGGCAGTTCGGCTCGCTCGTCACGACGGTGCCGGCGACCTTCTTCACCTTGCACGCCCCGCAGCCGCCCATCGTGCAGCTGTAGGGCAGGTCGATGCCGGCCTCGAGGCCGGCCTGCAGGATCGTCTGTCCCGCCCGGGCGGTGACTCGCTTGCCGCTAGCCGCGAACGTGACCTCGGCCGTGTGATCCGGAATCCTCGTGGTGTTCGCCGTCGCGTAGGCGAAGCGCTCGGTGTGGACGCACTCCCGGCCAATCCCGGCGCCCGCCAGCGCCGCACACACGCTCTCCATCATCGGCTCGGGGCCGCAGACGTAGCAGGCGTCGGCGCGGGTGTCGCCCAGCGTCTCCAGTACCCGCGTGCCGTCGAGCGGGCCCGCGAGTCCGGGCCAGCCGGGCGACGCGACATCAACTGCATGGCGCACGACGAGCCGCGGCGCGAACTCGGCCTCGAGCCGGGCGAGGCGCTGGCGGAAGATGATCTCGGCCTCCGAGCGATTGCCGCACAGGAGCACGACCTGGCTCTGCGGCTCCTCCCGCAGCACGGTCTCGGCCAGGCTTATGAGCGGCGTGATGCCGACACCGCCCGCGACCATGACCACCTTGCGGGCAGCCGCGGGGTCGGTCGCGATCGTGAAGTGCCCCGTCGCGTCCGTCGCGACCAGCGTGTCGCCCGTGCGGACGTGGTCGTGCAGGTGGCGCGAGACCACGCCATCCGGCATGCGCTTCACGGTGATCGCCGGGCGCTGGCCCGCGGCCGGAGACGAGGAGAACGAGTAGCAGCGGCGATGGGTCGTGCCGCCGGCATCCACGAGCACCGTCAGGTGCTGCCCCGCGCGATAGGTGAGGGGCGCGGTGCCGGCCACGGGCTCGAGCACGAACGTGCGGGTGTTCGGCGTCTCCTGGACGACCTCGACCACGCGCAACTGGCGCCGCGACTGGTGCGGCTGCGGCGTGCCCCAGCGCGCGCTGGGCTTGCGGATTTCAAACGTTGGCGCGGGTTCCGAGAACCAGCCCCGGATGAAGGCGGTGGCCGAAGGCATGGGAGACCATCAGTGATTAAGTGTATATAAACACTATACACTTTCCGCGTGGGCGCGCAAGTCCTGCGGCGGGCGATGCTCAGCGCGCAGGATGCTCGGCGCCGTTCCCACCGACTTCGGCCAGGAACTGCCGGAGCTTCTTGCGGTGCATTGCACTCAGCAGCCGGCCGATGATCGGGGCGGCCTGCTCGACGACGGCGGAGATCTCTTCGACCGGCGCTCCTTCATAGGCCCGCAGGGCGAGCCGCGCCTCCTTGCGGACGAGTTGCTCCATGGCTGCGTCGTACAGGCGGAATTCCGACGGCGCCACGCCCTTGTCGGGGCCGAGGCCGGCCTCCTTGAACTGCGCCCAGCACTCGAGGATCACGGCGTCGTCTTCCGAAAGCCTGCCGTGGTCCGCGCGCCCGTGGACGCTGATCAGCCCGGCTTCCGTGAGATCGCGAAGCTCGTGCCGTGGCACGCGCGACGGGACGAAGTCCGAGACCGCGACCGAAGGACTCTGCTGCGCATGGACCCATCCGCCGAGCGAACCGCGCACGCGGCGCACCAGGTCTTCCTGCTCGGGCGTGAAATGCTCGTCGGCCGTGTCGTCGAGCACGGCCCGGATCGCCTTCAACGGCAGGAACTGGCGTTCCTGGAGCTCCCGGATGCGCCTCAGGCGCTCGAGGTGCTCGAGCGTGTAGAGGGCCGTGTTGCGGCCGGTCTTGACGGCCTTCGGCAGCAGCCCCTGGTGGATGTAGAAGTGGATCGTCTCGCGGGGCAGTCCGCTTTCACGGACGAGGTCTCGCATCCGCAGCGTCGCCTCCGCCGCGATCGCAGGCGACGGCGGCGGCTGCGTTTCGCCGGCACGGGCCCGGCTCGAGCGGCGTCTGGCGGCGGTGGCTTTCATGTCAAGTGACACTATACACTTGACGCCAGCGCGCCGCGATCCGACGGTCAGCCGCTCTGCTCCTTGCCGCGCGACATCACGGCCTCGCGCGTGGCGGCAAAGCCCGCTCGATCCATGCGGCGGGTGGCGGCCTGGCTCAGCCAGCCCTCGATCGCGAGACCTTCCGCGAGTGTCGTCTGCAGGCCGTCCGTGATGGCCTGGCGGACGTCCTTGAGCGTCGCCCGGTCGCAGCCCGCGATTTCCGCGGCGAGCTTCTGGCAGTACGGCACGAGTTCGGCCGGCGGCAGGACGTCGAGCACGAGCCCCCAGGACTTCGCGGTCGCGGCGTCGATGAAGTTGCCCGTGTAGCTCATGTACCGGGCCCGGAGCGGGCCGATCAGCCGCGGCAGGAGCTGCGACATGCCCCAGCCCGGCACGATGCCCACGCGCGCGTGGGTATCGGCGAACTTCGCGTTCGTCGACGCGACGAGAATGTCGCAGTTGATCGCGAGTTCCATGCCGCCCGTGATCGCGAACCCGTTCACCGCCGCGATCGTGGGCTTGCCGATCTCGCGGATCGCGCGGTGCATCGGAGCGTTCGGCCCCAGTTCGTCGACGGTGAGCGGGGCCGTCTCGAGCTCCTTGAGGTCCACGCCGGCGGTGAAGGCCTTCTCGCCCGCCCCGGTCACGATGACGACCGCCACTGCGTCGTCCGCGGCCAGTTCGTCCAGCGTGGCGACCAGTCGTCGCCGCAGTTCCGCGGACAGCGCGTTCATCTGGCGCGGGCGGTTCAGGGTCAGGGTCGCGACGCCGTCGCGGATGTCCTTCAGGAGGATGTCTTCGGTCATGTCACGGGTCTCCGGCTCGACAAGCCCGGGCGACGGATTCATGCTTGGCCGGGCTCGCCAGCATGGATCCAGCGACCAGGGGGATTGAGAGATGTCGAGCTTGAACCGTTACACGTCGCCCGTCGAGCCGGTCGAGTGGCAGGTGCCGCAATCGTTCTCGACCACCTTCCGCTGGGAGTACGACGACGGCCGCGAGAAGCTGCTCAGTCTCTACGAGAAGGGCAAGAAGCTGCAGTGGAACGCGTCTGACCGCATCGACTGGTCGCAGGACCTCGATCCGGAGAATCCGTCCGGGCTGCCCGACGAGATGATCGCGATCTACGGATCCGACGTCTGGAACCGCCTCAACGACAAGGAACGCACCCGGCTGCGTCACCACATGCAGGCGTGGCAGCTCTCGCAGTTCCTGCACGGCGAGCAGGGGGCGCTCGTCTGCACGGCGAAGATCGTCCAGCAGGTGCCGGGCGTGGATGCCAAGTTCTACGCGGCCACGCAGGTCGTGGACGAGGCGCGGCACGTCGAGGCGTATTCGCGCCTGCTGCACGAGAAGTTCGAGCTGCTGTACCCGGTCAACCCGTACCTCAAGACGCTGCTCGACGACACGCTGCGCGACTCGCGCTGGGACTTCACCTACCTCGGCATGCAGGTGCTGATCGAGGGCCTGGCGCTCGCCGCGTTCGGCGTCATCCGTGACTACGCGCGCAATCCGCTGGCGCGGTCGGTCACCGCCTACGTGATGCAGGACGAGGCCCGGCACGTCGCGTTCGGCCGCCTCGCGCTGCGCGATTACTACCCGCACCTGACCGACAAGGAACGGGACGAGCGCGAGGAGTTCGTGGTCGAGGGCTGCTACCTCATGCGCGACCGCTTCCTCGGCGACGAGGTGTGGGAAACGCTCGGCCTGCCGGTCGCCGAGTGCAAGGCGTGGGTGGACAACTCGGAGCTGATGAAGATCTACCGCGCCGCCCTGTTCAGCCGCATCGTGCCCACCATCAAGGACATCGGCCTGTGGGGGCCGCGCGTGCGCAAGGCCTACGCCGACATGGGCATCCTCGGCTTCGCCGATGCGGATCTCGACGTGCTGTCCAGCAACGACGAGCGCATCGCGGTAGAGCTCGACGGCCGGCTCTCCCCGTAGGCGGGCGAGAGGAATAGACTGCGAGTATCGCGCCGATCTCCGGCGCCTGGAGTGACACGAATGCGCATCGAGAAGGGTTCGCTGTTCGGCTTCGGACTGGCCGCCGTCGTTCTCTCCTCCGGCATCGCGCTGGCCCAGGTCCAGCCCGCGGCCGCGGGAGACAAGTGGTATTCGGTTGCCCTGTCCGACAACGTGGAAGCGTTCGTCAACACGAACTCGATCAGGCTCGTCGGGACGACGGTCGAACTCCGCGCCAAGGAGAACTTCATGGCGCCGAAGCCGGCCGCGAGCAAGGGGAAGACCTTCCTGTCCACGCGCACCGTCTATCGCCTGAACTGCGCCGAGCGCAAGATCGCCATGTCGGAGACCAGGGCCTACTCGGGCAAGGATCTCCAGGGCGAGGAAGTGCAGAAGGCGTCGCGCAACGAAAGGAACCTCGTCTGGATGGACGCGCCGCGCGCGACGGTGTTCGGCGAGATCCTCGACTACGGTTGCAAGCACGCGCCCGCGGCCGCGCCGGGAGGCTGAGCATCCCGGGCGGGCAGGGCCGGTGCCGGTGTCGAAGGAGGCGAAGGGCCGAATCGCCAGTTCCTGAACAACAAGCCGAAGGGGGACGACACATGGACGACTCGAGGAACCGCAACATGAAGGTAGCCGTCGTGGTGGCAGCCGCGTGCATGGCCCTGACCAGCTGTGCGAATGGCCCGGGCCGGGCGGACGCGGCCTGTGCCGACCGGAAGAACGAGCAGCACAAGCTCACGATCGTGCTCAAGGATGGCAAGCCGGAAAAGGTGGAGAAGCAGGACGGGAAGTCGGACGAACTTCACGCGTGCCCGGGTGACGACATCCGCTGGAAGCTGAAGGACGATGGGTTCGAGATCCAGTTCGTGGGCAGGGACCCGTTCGATTGGGGAAGCGCAAGCCACAAGGCGAAACCGATCGACAAGGGGGTGTGGGCGCTCAGCGACGTCGTCAGCTCCAACGCTCCCCGGGGCGTGCCGCTGAAATACTCCGTGACGGTCCGAGGCAACACGCTCGACCCGAAGATCATCGTCGACAACTGACGGCCAGTCGTCGCCGGGACTGGCTACTGGACGGCCCTTTCGGCGGCGAGCGAGTCGATCTCCTCGCTGCCGAGGCCGAGCCTCGCCAGAACGTCGCGAGTGTGCTCGCCGATCGCGGGCAGTGACCCGCCCTGGTTCGGCCTTGCGCCGTCGAGTTCGACGGGCAACAGCGGCAGGCGGGTCCGGGTGCCGTCGGTGAGCGTGACGTCCCCGAGTCCGCCGCTTGCGAGCAGGTGCGGATCGTCGAACATGTCCTCGGGCCTGCCGATCGGCGCGAACGGCAGACCGGTGCGCTCGAGCTTCGCGACGAGGTCGGACTTCGTGTATGCCTTGAAGAGCGCGCGTACCTGCGGCAGCAGCGCATCCCGCGCGAGCACCCGCTGCGAGTTGGTCTTGTAGTCGGGGTTCGCGCCGAGCTCGTGCAGCTCGAACGCGGCGCAGAACTTTTCCCACAGCGAATCGGACACCACGCCGACGAACACCTGCTCGCCGTCCTGCGTTTCGAAAACGTCGTAGATCGCCCAGGCGGAAATGCGCACCGGCATCGGCTTCGCGGCCTGTCCAGTGACGGCCTTCTGTGCCATGTGCTGGCCGACGAGGTAGACGGTCGTCTCGAAGAGCGAGCTCGCGACCTTGCGGCCGTGCCCCGTGCGATGCCGCTCCTCGAGCGCCGCGAGGACGCCGATCACGCCGAACATCCCGCCGGTGACGTCGATGACGGAGCTGCCCGCGCGCAACGGCCGGCCCGGCGGCCCCGTCATGTACGCGAGGCCTCCCATCATCTGCGCGACCTCGTCGAGTGCCGTGCGGTGCTCGTACGGGCCGGAGAGGAAGCCCTTCTCCGAGCAATAGATCAGCCTCGGGTTCCGCGCGGCCAGCGTCTCGTACCCCAGGCCGAGCTTGTCCATGGTGCCGGCGCGGAAGTTCTCGACGACGACGTCGGCGCTCGCGGCCAGCTTCCGGGCGATCTCGAGGCCGCGCGGATCCTTGAGGTTGAGGCACACGCTCTTCTTGTTGCGGTTGTACATCGAGAAGTAGCCCGCGCCGGACCCGAGCAGCTGCCGCGTCGCGTCGCCGCCGACCGGCTCGACCTTGATCACCTCGGCGCCGAGCTCGACGAGGATCGCGCCGACCGCGGGTCCCATCACCATGTGCGTGAACTCGACAACCCGCAGCCCGTGCAGGGGCGCCGGCGACGAATCGGCTGCGGATCCTGTCTCGACTCGATCGCTCATGCACTCGCTCCGGGGGAAGTCGCCGGCCGGAACCCCAGTGGCAAGCCAGCCGCCGGCGTAAAACCGTGGATTTCCTCGCCCGGCACCGCGGACCGCAGGATCTCGCGGACCGCCAGCAACCGGGGCAGGTCGATGCCGGTCCGGATGCCCATGGCCTCGAGCATGAAGACGAGGTCCTCGGTGACGATGTTGCCCGACGCCCCCGGGGCGAACGGGCATCCGCCGAGACCGCCGAGCGAGCTGTCGAACGTCGTGATGCCGACCTCGAGGCCCGCAAGCACGTTGGCGAGGCCGAGGCCGCGCGTATTGTGCAGGTGCAGGCCCGAGAGCGCGTGATCGCCCACGGCGCCCCGCACGCGCCTCACGAGATCCTTGACCTGCGCCGGATTCGCGTAGCCCGTCGTGTCGGACAGCCCGACCTCGTCGCAACCCGCTTCCATGAGCGACTCCGCGAGGCGGACGACCCTGTCCGCGGGGACGTCGCCCTCCAGCGTGCAGCCGAATGCCGTCGAGAGGCCGCCTTCGAATCTTGGCCGCTGCCCCGCAGGCAGCGAGCGGAGCAGCGCGACGATGCCCCGTACCTCGTCGAGCATCTGCGCGTGCGTGCGACGTACGTTCTTCAGGCTGTGGGTCTCCGATGCGGAAAGCGGGATCGTGATCTTGTGTGCGCCCGCCTGCACCGCGGCCTCGGCTCCCTTGAGGTTCGGCACCAGCACGGCGACGGCAAGGCCCGGGATCGTCCGCGCGTGGGCGACGACTTCCGCGGTGTCCGCGAGCTGGGGCAGCAGTTTCGCCGGCACGAAGCTCCCGACCTCGATTTCCCGCACGCCCGCGGCCGCTTCGGCGTCGATCCAGGCCTTCTTCGACTCGAGCGGCATGATGGACCGGATGCTCTGCAGCCCGTCGCGCGGACCCACTTCGCTCACGAGGATTTCACCGGTCATGTCGATGCTCCGCCCGCGGGATCACGATTGCAGGTAGATCCACGGTCGCGCTGCCCGGTCGGACTCGACGAAGGCGTCGATCGCGCCGCGCTGCCTGAGCGTGAGATCGATGGCATCGAGCCCCTCGAGCAGCATCTCGCGCGACTCGGGCTCGATCTCGAAGCCGGATTCCACGCCGTCGGGAGCGACGACGACCTGCCGGACCAGGTCCACGGTGAGGCGGCGGGACTGCGGATCTGCGCCGACGGACTCGGCCAGCGCCGCGACGGTCGCCGCCGGCAGCCGCACCGGCAGGATGCCGTTGCGGACGCAGTTCATATGGAAAATCGGCGCAAAACTGGGCGCGACGATCGCGCGGATTCCGAACTCGAGAAGTGCCCAGACCGCGTGCTCGCGGCTCGATCCGCAGCCGAAGTTCTCGCCCGCGAGCAGGATCTGCGTCCCCGCGTAAGCGGGCCGATTCAGCACGAACGCGGGATCGGGTTCGCGACCGCCGATCCGGGTGTATCGCCAGCCGGCAAACAGTCCTGCGGCCAGGCCGCTCTTCGATACGCTCTTCATCTCGCGCGACGGGATGATCGCATCCGTGTCCACGTTGGCGCGTAGCAGGGGGGCGGCGACTCCCTCGAGTATGTCGAACTTGAGCATGCGAATCGGTCGGCGACGTGTCCTGGCCGGGTCGAACGGTCATTGTACTGCGGCGTGCATCTCGGCGATCCCCAACGACGAGCCGTGCCCCGCTGCGGTAACGTATGCGCCGGCCACGCCATGAAACCACCGTCGCTCACCCGGTTCGCCTGGCTGTCGATCGCGGCCGCCATCGCCACGATGGCGCTGAAGGCGGCGGCATACCTGCTGACGGGGTCAGTCGGCCTGCTTTCCGACGCCCTGGAATCGCTGGTCAACCTGGCGGGGGCTCTCATGGCCCTCGCCATGCTGAGCGTCGCGGCCCGTCCCCCGGACGAGGACCACGCCTACGGGCATGGCAAGGCGGAGTACTTCTCGGCGGGGGTCGAGGGAACGCTGATCATCGTCGCGGCTGCGAGCATCGCCGTGGCCGCGGTCGACCGCCTGATGCGCCCGAGGGCGCTCGAACAGATCGGGCTCGGCCTGGCAGTCTCCGTGGTGGCATCGCTCGTCAATCTCGGTGTCGCCCTGGTCCTGCTCCGTGCCGCGAAGGCGCACCGGTCGGCAACGCTTCAGGCCAACGCGCACCACCTGCTCACGGACGTCTGGACGTCGGCGGGCGTGCTCGTTGGCGTCGGCGCGGTCGCAGTCACGGGCTGGCAGCGGCTCGACCCGATCGTCGCATTGGCCGTCGCCGCGAACATCGTCTTCACGGGCGGTCGCATCGTGCTCGACTCGGTGGCCGGACTGATGGACGCCGCCCTGCCGGCCAGTGAGATCACCTTGCTGCGGAAGCTCCTGGACGGCTACGCATCGGACGGCATCGAGTACCACGCGCTGCGGACGCGCCAGTCGGGCGCGCGACGCTTCGTGTCCGTGCACGTGCTCGTGCCGCCCGACTGGACGGTGCAGCAGGGGCACGGGTTGCTCGAGCGCATCGAGGCGGACATCCGGCGGGCACTGCCGCCAGTCACGGTATTCACGCATCTCGAGCCGCTCGGCGACCCGGCGGCGATGAACGACCAGGACCTGCATCGCGAGGACGCGCCCTGAGGCGCAGCCGCGCTCGAGCGGACGCTCAGGCGGCGAACGCGCGCGGATCCGCGAGATGCCCCGCGACCGCGCTCGCGGCGACGGTTTCGGGGCTTGCGATGTGCGTGCGTGTCTCGGGCCCCTGGCGGCTCTCGAAGTTGCGGTTGGTCGAGGAGACGACCCGCTCGCGCGCGCCGAAGCTCTCGCCGCCCGCGAAGAAGCACATCGAGCAGCCCGACTCGCGCCACTCGAACCCGGCCTCGACGAACACTCGATCGAGGCCCTCTGCCTCGGCCTGGCGCTTGACCGTCATCGAGCCCGGCACGCAGATCGCGCGCACGCCGGGTGCCACGCGACGGCCGCGCAGCAGGGCGGCGGCGCGGCGCAGGTCCGAGATGCGGCTATTCGTGCACGAGCCGATGAAGGCGGCGCCGATCGCCAGGGAACGCAGTTCAGTGCCGGCCCGCAGGTCCATGTACGCCAGCGCACGGTCGTAGGCTTCGCGGCTGGTGCCGCTGTCGGCGAAGTCCGGCACGCGGCCGGTGACGCCGACTGCATGCTGCGGGCTGGTGCCCCAGGTGACCATGGGTTCGAGCCGGCTGGCGTCGATTTCGATCTCACGGTCGAATCGTGCCGCCGGGTCCGATGCAAGCGACCGCCAGTGCTCGACCGCGCGGCGCCACGTGTCACCCGTCGGCGCGAACCGGCGCCCCTCGAGATACGCGAACGTCTTGTCATCCGCCGCGATCAGCCCGGTCATCGCCGAGAATTCCGTCGCCATGTTGCAGAGCGTGAGACGCGCCTCGACGTCGAGCGACTCCACGGCACCGCCCGCGTACTCGACTGCGTAACCGTTGCCGCCCGCCGCGCCGTGACGGCTGATGACCGCCAGGCTCATGTCCTTGGCGGTCACTCCCTCGGGCAGGCGACCTTCGAAGCGGATGCGCATCGTCCTCGGGCGCGTGACGCGCAGCGTCCCCGTCGCGAGCGCGTGCTCCGCCTCGGTCGAGCCGATGCCCCAGGCGAGCGCGCCCACGGCGCCCTGCGTGCACGTGTGGCTGTCCGGGCAGACGACCGTGGCGCCGGGCAGCACGATTCCGAGTTCGGGCGAGATGACGTGAACGATGCCCTGGTCGGGATCGCGCACGTCGAAGAGGTGGATGCCGGCCTCGCGTGCCGCTTCCCGCGTCTCGACGATGAACGCGCGGCCACCGGGCATGCGCGTCTCGTCGCCCCGGCCCGGGAACGTGTCCACGATGTGGTCCATCGTGCAGAACACGCGCGAAGGATCCCGCACCGGACGGCCCGAACCGCGCAGGCTCTTGAGCGCGATGGAGCCCGTGCGCTCGTGCAGGAAGATGCGGTCGATCGCCACGAGCGAAACGCCGTTGCCGAGGTCGCGCACGACGTGCTCGGTCCAGACCTTGTCGAAGAGCGAGCGAGGGTGCGAATGCTTGCCGGGAGTGCGCATCCGCGTATTCTACTTTTGGCCGCGAGCGTGGCGGACGATTCGAGCAACATCAGGAGCACGCGATGCACACCGCGATCGAAGCCTTGCGAACGCCGGACGAGCGATTCGCCGGCCTGCCCGGGTTCCCGTACTCGCCGCACTACGTGGAGGGCCTCCGGGGTTACGAGGGGATGCGCGTCCACTACCTCGACGAACGTCCAGGCCAGGACAGCGACCGCACGGTGCTGTGCCTGCACGGCCAGCCGACCTGGTGCTACCTCTATCGGAAGATGGTCCCGGCGTTCACGGCGGCCGGCCATCGGGTCGTCGCGCCGGACTTCTTCGGTTTCGGACGCTCGGACAAGCCGGTCGAGGACGCGGCCTACACTTTCGGTTTTCACCGCGGCATGTTGCTGCGCTTCATCGAGACGCTCGACCTGAAGCGGGTGACGCTCGTCGTGCAGGACTGGGGCGGACTGCTCGGGCTTACCTTGCCGATGGCGTTCCCGGAACGGATCGACCGGCTGATCGTGATGAACACGGGGCTCGGCATCGGCAAGTCGCCGGGCCCGGGCTTCGATGCCTGGAAGGCATTCGTCGCTTCCAGGCCGGATTTCGACATTGCCGCGATGATGAAGCGCTCCGTGCCCACGATGTCGGATGCGGAGGCCCGGGCGTACGACGCGCCCTTCCCGGATCGCCGTTACAGGGCCGGCGTGCGGCGATTTCCCGCGCTGGTGCCGGTGTCGCCCGACATGGATGGCGCGGACCTTTCGCTGCAGGCGGCACAGTTCTTCCGCGAGCGCTGGACCGGTGCCACCTTCATGGCAATCGGAATGCAGGACCCGGTGCTGGGGCCGCCCGTCATGCAGGCGTTGGCGAGAACCATTCGCGGCTGCAACACGCCGCTCGAGCTTCCGGAGGCGGGGCACTTCGTCCAGGAGCATGGGCACATCGTCGCGGAGAAGGCCCTGGAATATTTCAGCTCCACGTCCTGAACTCGGTCCAGCCCAGTCGGTCTGACCACGAAGCCTGTTGCTGGCAAACGTCCGCATGCTGCGGCGCAGCAGCTGGCGCAGACTATTGGCACCTCGAGTTTCCTCAATTCATTCGGGAGATCCCATGTTTACAGGATTGCGCTTCCCCGGGCTGGTGGCCCGCGGAGCGGGATTGCTGCTGCCCGCCGGTTTCGTCGCGTCACTGATGTTCGCAGCGCCCGCGTGGTCGCTGCCGAGTTTCGCGCAGCAGACCGGAGTCGGATGCGCCCAGTGCCACACGACCTCGTTCGGTCCCGCGCTGACGCAGTTCGGTCGAGAGTTCAAGCTGAACGGTTACACGCTGGGCGGCCAGCCGTCGATCCCGCTGGCGGCGATGGTCAACGCGAACTTCACCAGCACCAGCAAGGGCGTCCCGGATGGTGCGGCCGATCACTTCCGCGACAACAACAACTTTGCATTCAGCGAGATCAGCGGCTTCTTCGCCGGACGGATCTCCGACCACTTCGGTGGTCTCGCGCAGGTCACCTACAGCGGCGTGGACCGGACCTCGTCCTGGGACAACCTCGACATGCGTTTCGTCGACAACTTGAAGGTCGGCGGCTCGAGCGTGCTGTGGGGCCTCACACTCAACAACAACCCGACCATCCAGGACCTCTGGAACACCACGCCGGGCTGGGGCTTCCCCTACACCAGTTCCGACCTCGCCCCGACGCCCGCGGCGGCGCCGCTCATCGACGGCGGCATCGCACAGCAGGTGCTCGGGCTCACGGCCTACACGGAGATCGACGACTGGCTGTACCTCGAATTCGGTGGTTACCAGAACCTTTCGAACAGCCTGCTCGAGAACATCGGTCTGCCGGATGCGGCTACCATGGATCACGTGAAGGGATTCGCGCCGTACTGGCGCATCGGGTTGCAGCACGAGTTCGCGCCGCACTATGTCGCCGGCGGAATCTTCGGCATGTCGACGGATCTCTATCCGGGCAATGACCGGAGCGAGGGCACCAACCGGTACACGGACTTCGGCTATGACGCGACCTACCAGTTCGTGGACGGCGGACCGCACACGTGGACCGCACAGTTCACCTACATCCACGAAGACCAGAACCTCGATGCGAGCTACAAGCTCGGCGACTCGTCGGGCCGCAACAAGACGCTGAACGAGGTCAAGTTCAACGTGCACTACGCCTACGAGCAGACCTACGCGTTCGCGGCCGGCCTGTTCGGCGTTGGCGGCTCGCGCAATGCGCTGATGTACGCGCCCGATCCGGTGGACGGCAGTGCGAACGGGCGTCCAACCAGCCAGGGATACGTCCTGGAGGCCGACTGGATTCCGTGGGGCAAGGTGACCTCACCGAACCAGCCCTGGATGAATGCGCGCATCGGGCTGCAGTACACGGGCTACGGCAAGTTCAACGGCAGCAGCAACAATTACGACGGCTTCGGCCGTTCCGCCAGCGACAACAACACGGTCTTCCTGTACCTCTGGCTCGCCATCTAGCGGCCGGCAGCCAGGATCCATGAGGCGCCGACCGGCAGGATCGCACCCTGCCGGCCGGCGTCCCTGCGCCGTTCAGAATTCGTACTCGAGCATGAAACGCATGGTCGTGTCGGGCGTCGCGTCCGTCAGCCCGAACAGCAGGCCGAGTTCGTACTTGAACGCGCCATTTGCAGTGCGAAATTTGCCGTACATCGCCGGGCCGAGCTGCTGCTCGTGGTCGTTGAACGACCCGAACTCGCCCCAGTCCCCGAGGCCGCCGTACATCTCGATGCCGGGCTCGAAGCGCTCCTCGAGGCGATAACGGTACTGCCAGCGGTACTCCATCTCGAGGTCGGCGCCGCTCTCGAGTGCCTGTTCGAACAGCAGGTTGAGGCGGACCTCGTTGCGACCGAAATCCTTCTGGCCCAGGAGCCCGATCTCGATCGCGTCCGCGCCGTCGTCCTCGAGTGAATAGGCGTACTCCGCGAGCAACCCGAAGTCCGCCCAGTACTGGCCCTGTTCCGTGAGCTGGAAGATGTTCTCGGTCGCGACCTCGGTGGCCTCGAGGCTCTCGCCCGGCTCGCGCTCGTACTCGACGAGCAACTCGGTGAGCCAGCGCGAAGTGGGCGCGTACTCGAATTCGAGCTTGTAGGCCTGGCCGCCGTCGAGGGAACTCCGGCCATCGAAGTCGTAGTGGCCGCGCAGCTCGATGGCCTTCTCGCCCTGCTCGACGAGCGGCGAGTACACGACGTGATCGGCACGCGCCGGCGGCGCATGGCCTGCCACCGCGATTGCCAGGACGGCGGCCGGGACCGCCGCGGCTCGCCGGAGCCTCACCGGTCGGCCATTGACCACGCGCGACAGCGCGACGATGCCGACCAGCGTCGCGGCGAATGCCAGGAGCTGCATGGCGCTCGGACGGTCGTCGTAACCGACGAGGACGTGCAGGAGCTGGCCGACGATGCCGTGCTCGGGAAGGACGGACGACGCGTCCCAGACCGGATCGACCAGCGCCGGAAGGATCCCGGCCTGGACGAGATAGCGGGTCCCCTGTGCCGCCATCCCAGCGGCCAGCAGCACGATGAGCCAGTTCGTGACGGAGAAGAGGTGCCGGGTTGGTATGCGCACGAGACCGAAGTACATCAGTGCCCCGGCGGCAACCCCTGCAGCCAGCCCGAGCGCCGAACCGCCGAGCAGCGCACCCGAGCCCGCTCCGCCCGCGGCGATGCCGTAAAGGAACAGCACGACCTCCGATCCCTCGCGCAGCACGGCGAGCCCGACGACGAGTGCCAGCACGTGCAGGGGGCGCGTCCCGGCGCTCACGTCGTGGCCGACCGCGCGCATCTCGCGAGCGATGTCCGCGCCGTGCTTCTGCATCCACACGCTGTGCCACGCCAGCATGAGGACCGCGCCGAACAGGATCGACGCATTCATCACTTCCTGGCCGACGCCCTCGAGCGCCGCTGCGATCGATTCGGCCCCGAGCGCGACGAGGAGGGCGCCCGCGATGCCCGCAAGCAGGCCGGCGAGCACCCAGCGGCGACTCGAGGCGATCCCGCGCGACGCGGCGAGCACGATGCCGATCACGAGTGCGGCTTCGAGGACTTCACGAAAGACGATGACGGCCGAGCCGAGCATGGCTCACTCCGCGATCAGCCAGCCGCGGGCGGTGGCCATGTTGAATTCGCCGAAGAACTCGTATTTGCCGGGCTTCAGGGGCCCGACGAAGACGACGATGCGGCCGTTGCCGGGGACGACCTTCTCCCGGTTGAGCTGGTAGCTCTCGAACTCTTCCGGGGTCGGATCCTTGTTCTCGATGACCAGGCGGATCTTCTGGCCGGCAGGCACCCTGAGTTCCGCCGGCGTGAAGCGGTGATCCTGGATCACCAGTGAGAATTCCGGCTCGCCGGCCTGGGCAGGGGCTGCGAGGAGGCACCACAAGGTCGTGGCTGCCGTAAGAGCGGTGCAGGGCTTGGGCAGTTGCATGGGCTCGTCCACCTGTTAAGGTGGTCCGAATATATACGAATGAGAACTATTCGCAACTAGGCAGACGCCACCTCTTCGCCTCGGCCCGAGCCAAATTCATGTAAAAGGCCGGCATGAAGCATCGTGAACTGCAATTCCCCGGTTGCCAGGAGGCGAGCCTCTTCGCGCAGGCCTGGCTGCCGGAAAGAGCGCCACGGGCAATCGTCGTGATCTCGCATGGACTTGGCGAGCACGGCGGACGTTATGCGCCGCTGGCGAGCCGGCTCGTCGAAAAGGGCTACGCCGTCTATGCGCTCGATCATCGCGGCCACGGTCGGTCGAGCGGGCCCCGGGCCAACATCGAGCGCTTCGACTACCTCGTCTCGGACCTCGGTGTGTGCATCGGGCGCGCGCAGCGCGAGCATCTCGACACGCCGGTCATCCTGCTCGGCCACAGCATGGGCGGAGCCGTCGCGCTCGCGTGTGCACTCAAGTACGAGAAGGTGCTGCGTGCGCTCGTGCTGTCGGCACCCGCGCTAGCGCCGGGCGATGCGGTGCCTGCATTCAAGCTGCTGGTCGTGAAGGCCCTGTCGGCGCTGTCGCCCAACACTGGCGCTCTCACGCTGCCTGCGACCGCGGTGAGCCGCGACCCGGCCGTGGTGCGCGCCTACGAATCGGATCCGCTTGTGTTTCACGGCGCCATCCCGGCCCGCACGCTCGCGGAACTGCTGCAGGCCATGCAGCGGTTGCAGGCGAAGGTGCACGAGTTGCGACTGCCCGTGCTCATCCAGCACGGCACGGCGGATTCACTCGTCCCGCTCGCCGCCGCGCATCCCATCTACCAGCACCTCGGCCAGTCGAAGCGCCGGACGCTCATGGTCTACGAAGGCCTGTACCACGAGGTCTACAACGAGCCGGAGCGCGACCGGGTGATCGGCGACCTCGAGGCCTGGCTCGCGAGCTAGGGGCCGGACAGGAGCGCCTGCGTCTCCGCCTCGACCTTGCGGGCTCCGTCGTTCAGCAGGTAGTCCCGGAACGCAGCCGCCGCAGGCGGCAGCCAGCGCTCGGAGTGATGCACGACGTACCAGGTGCGGATGATCGGCGTGTGGTCCACGTCGAGCCTCACCAGCGCGCCCGTCTTGAGTTCCAGGAACAGCGTGTGTGCGGAGGTCAGGCTGATGCCGAGCTGGCACATCACGGCGTGCTTCGCCATCTCGTTGCCGCTGACCGTGACGTGCTCGCGCGGCACGATGCGGTGCATCGTGAGAAACGTGTCGAGCATCGCCCGCGTGCCGGATCCAGGCTCACGCTGCACGACGCTCTCGTGGCGCAGCTCGATGGGCGCAATGCCGCGCTCGCCGACGAGCGGGTGTCCCGGCCACGCAATGATCACGTGCGGGTTGGTCGCGAAGGGTTCACGCGTCAGCGGATCGTCCTGGGCGGCGGCCCGTCCCACGGCCGATTCCGGTCCACGACCCATCAGCGCGAGATCCACCTCGCCGTCTAGCACGCGTCGTGCGAGTTCGGCCCGCGTCGAGACCGCCATGTGCACGGCGATGCCTGGCGCGAGCCTGCGGAATTCGGCGAGCAGCGGAGGGAGGATGTGGGTGCCCGTCGCGAGGATGCCGAGGTGCAGCGTGCCGTCGTCGCGCTTGCGGAGCGCGTCCATCTCCTTCGCGAGTACGCCGAGGCGCGTGTGTACGTCGATCGCCGCGGCAAGTGCGCGCTCGCCGGCCGCGGTCAGCCGCAGTCGCCGTCCGATCCGATCGAAGGCCGGGGCCCCGAGTACCTTCTCAAGTTGTTGAATCTGCTGTGTTATTGCGGGCCCCGTCATGAACAGCCGCTGCGAGGCGCGGGCCATCGTGCCGGTCTCTGCAACAGCCTTCAGGACCTCGAGCTGTCGCAGGCTCAGGTGTCTCGGATCCATAAGCGGAGCTTAGCAGGCAGGCAACAAATACTAAGTGTCAATTATCGATCGGGCCGCCTAAAGTGATTTCACGTCGCCGCGCAGCGGCAAGGAGGCGGTCCGATGTCACAGACGGTCAAGCACCCGGGTGCCAGCCAGCGCACCACAGGCAACGTTGCCAAGCGGTACCAGGCAGGAGTCCTGAAGTACAAGGAAATGGGTTACTGGGTCCCGGGCTACGAGCCGAAGGACACCGACGTCATCGCCGTATTCCGCATCACTCCGCAGGAGGGCGTGGACCCAGAGGAGGCTGCCGCCGCCGTCGCGGGCGAGTCGTCGACCGCGACCTGGACGGTCGTGTGGACCGACCGGCTGACCGCCTGCGAGAACTACCGCGCCAAGGCCTACCAGGTGCAGCCGGTGCCAGGCACCGAGGGCCAGTACTTCGCGTGGATCGCCTACGAGCTCGATCTCTTCGAGGAAGGCTCGATCGCGAACCTCACGGCCTCCATCATCGGCAACGTCTTCAGCTTCAAGCCGCTCAAGGCCGCGCGCCTCGAGGACATGCGCTTTCCCGTCGCGTACGTGAAGACCTTCCGCGGCCCGCCGACGGGCATCGTCGTGGAGCGCGAGCGCCTCGACAAGTACGGCCGGCCGCTGCTCGGCGCGACGATCAAGCCGAAGCTCGGGCTCTCCGGCAAGAACTACGGCCGCGTCGTGTACGAGGCGCTGCTCGGCGGCCTCGACTTCACCAAGGACGACGAGAACATCAACTCGCAGCCGTTCATGCACTGGCGCGACCGCTTCCTGTTCTGCATGGAAGCGGTGCAGAAGGCCCAGGCGGCGAGCGGCGAGGTGAAGGGCCACTACCTCAACATCACCGCGGGCACGATGGAGGAGATGTACAAGCGCGCCGAGTTCGCGCGCGACCTCGGCTCCTGCATCGTGATGGTGGACCTGATCGTCGGCTGGACCGCGATCCAGTCGATCTCGAACTGGGCGCGCGACAACGACATGATCCTGCACATGCACCGCGCGGGACACGGCACCTACACGCGCCAGAAGAACCACGGCGTGTCCTTCCGCGTGATCGCCAAGTGGCTGCGCCTCGCGGGCGTGGATCACCTGCACGCGGGCACCGCCGTCGGCAAGCTCGAGGGCGACCCGATGACCGTGCAGGGCTACTACAACGTCTGCCGGGACGGCTACACGAAGCAGGACCTCGCGCGCGGCATCTTCTTCGACCAGGACTGGGCGGGGCTGCGCAAGGTGATGCCGGTCGCGTCGGGCGGCATCCACGCCGGGCAGATGCACCAGCTGCTCGACCTCTTCGGCGACGACGTGGTGCTGCAGTTCGGCGGCGGCACGATCGGCCACCCGATGGGCATCCAGGCGGGCGCCACCGCGAACCGCGTCGCGCTCGAGGCCATGGTGCTCGCGCGCAACGAGGGCCGCGACATCAAGAGCGAAGGGCCCGAGATCCTCGCGGCCGCGGCGAAGACCTGCAAGCCGCTCGAGGCCGCGCTCATGACCTGGAAGGACGTTACGTTCAATTACGCCTCGACCGACACGTCGGACTTCGTGCCGACCGTGAGCGTCGCCTGAGGAGAGCCGCAATGCGCATCACACAGGGAACATTTTCCTACCTGCCCGACCTGACCGACGAGCAGATCGCGAAGCAGGTCGATTACGCGCTCTCGCAGGACTGGGCCGTGTCGCTCGAGTACACCGACGACCCGCATCCCCGCAACGTCTACTGGGAGATGTGGGGCCTGCCGATGTTCGACCTGAAGGACGCGGCGGGAGTGCTGGCCGAGCTGCGCGAGGCCCGCAAGGCGCACCCCGACTGCTACATCAAGCTGAACGCGTTCGACTCGACGCGCGGCTTCGAGACGATGCGCCTCTCCTTCATCGTGCACCGTCCGAAGGAGGAGGCGCGCTACAAGCTGCGGCGCGAGGAGAGCGCCGGGCGGCTCGTCCGCTACACGCTCGAGCGCGCGTAGTCCGGCGCGGAAACACCTGCTCCGAATCACCGGGGACACGCGGGATGGCTGGTTCCATCGACCTCAAGGCGCTGCTCGCCGAGTCGGGTGTCGCGGAAGTGCTCGACGAGCTCGATCGCGAGCTCGTCGGCCTCAAGCCCGTCAAGACGCGGATCCGCGAGATCGCCTCGCTGCTCGTGGTGGACAAGGCGCGGGCCGCGCTCGGCGTCGAGGGTGCGAAGCCGTCGCTGCACATGTGCTTCACCGGCAATCCGGGCACCGGCAAGACCACGGTCGCCATGCGCATGGCGACGATCCTGCACCGGCTCGGCCACGTGCGTAAGGGACACCTCGTGGCCGTCACGCGCGACGACCTCGTCGGGCAGTACATCGGTCACACGGCGCCGAAGACCAAGGAAGTGCTGAAGCGCGCGATGGGCGGCGTGCTGTTCATCGACGAGGCGTACTACCTCTATCGCCCCGAGAACGAGCGCGACTACGGCCAGGAGGCCATCGAGATCCTGATGCAGGTGATGGAGAACCAGCGCGAGGACCTCGTCGTGATATTCGCGGGCTACAAGAGCCGCATGGACACCTTCTTCCAGTCGAACCCCGGGCTCGGCTCGCGCGTCGCGCACCACATCGACTTCCCGGACTACACGGTGGACGAGCTCGAGGCGATCGCCGGGAAGATGGTCGCCGCACTCGGGCTCACGCTGTCCGAGCCCGCCAGTCGCGCGCTGGCCGAATACCTGCGGCTCCGGCGCGAGCAGCCCAATTTTGCCAACGCCCGTTCGCTGCGCAACGCGCTCGCCCGCGCCAGGCTGCGGCAGGCGCGCCGCCTGCTCGAGGCCGGCACCGTCGATGCGGCCATGCTGACCACGATCGAGGCGGAGGACATCCGCGCGAGCCGCGTGTTCGACGCGGCCCGGGCGGCGGCCACAGAGGAGAATCCATGCTGAATCCAGGCTACACCACGATCTCCAAGTTCCTGATCCAGCAGGTGCCCGAGGGCCCGCACGGCCGCGAACTCGCGGCGCTGCTCGTGGACGTCGCCGCCGTCGTCAAGGCGGTCTCGGCGGCCGTGGGCAAGGGCCCCCTCGTTGGCTTCGCGAGCCTCGCGGGCACCGAGAACGCCCAGGGCGAGTCCCAGAAGAAGCTCGATGTTCTGGCGGACGAGCTCTTCGCGCGCGGCGTCGAGTGGAGCGGCCTCGTGGGTGCGCTCGCCTCCGAGGAAATGGAGGACGTGCATTTCGTCGAGGGCGGCGGTCGGCTCGCTCTCGTCTTCGATCCGCTCGACGGCTCGAACAACCTCGACGTGAACCTGCCGGTTGGCTCGATTTTCTCGGTGCTCGCGCTCTCCGAGACGGCGCGTGGCCCGTCCGCGGTGCTGCAGCCGGGCACGAAGCAGCTCGCGGCAGGCTACGCGATCTACGGCCCGTCGACGCAGGTCGTCATCACCGTCGGTCGCGGCACCCACGGGTTCACGCTCGATCGCGAGATCGGCAACTTCGTGCTCACGCATCCCGACATCCGCGTGCCGGAAGAGGGCTCCGACTACCTGATCAACGCGTCGAACCGCCGCTTCTGGGAGCCGCCGATCGCGCGCTATGTGGACGAGTGCAAGGCCGGCCAGGAAGGGCCGCGCGGTCGCGACTTCAACACGCGCTGGGTCGCCTCGATGGTCGCCGACGTGCATCGCATACTGCTGCGCGGCGGAATCTACATGTACCCTCGCGACCAGAAGGCGTCGAACCGGGAGGGCCGACTGCGGCTCCTGTACGAGGCGAACCCGATGGCCATGATCGTCGAGCAGGCCGGTGGCCTGGCCTCGACCGGCCGAGGCCGCATCCTCGAGATCGTGCCCGAGCGGATCCACCAGCGCGTGCCCGTGATCCTCGGCTCGAAGGCCGAAGTGCAGCGTGTCGAGCGCTACCACGCGGAGTACGACCGCGGCGAGGACAAGCCCTACAGCTCGCCGCTCTTCGGCGAGCGCTCACTCTTCAGGAACGGCTGACCGTCCATTTCGGAGCACAAGCATGTCGGCGAGGCATCCCATCATCGCGGTGACCGGCTCCTCTGGCGCGGGCACCAGCACCGTCAAGACCACCTTCGAGTGGATCTTCCGCCGCGAAAACATCGACGCGGCCGTCGTCGAAGGCGACGCGTTCCATCGCTACGACCGCATGGAGATGCGGCAGAAGATGAAGGAGGCGGAGGCCGAGGGAAACAAGAACTTCAGCCACTTCGGACCGGAGTCGAACCTGTTCGGCGAGCTCGAGGAGCTCTTCAGGAGCTATGCGCTCTCGGGCAAGGGCCGCTCGCGCACTTATGTCCACGACGCCGAGGAGGGCGCGAAGTACGGTGCCGACCCCGGCACGTTCACGCCGTGGCAGGTGATCGGCGAGGGATCGGACCTGCTGTTCTACGAAGGCCTGCACGGAGCCGTGAAGACCGACGAGCACGACGTCGCGAAGTACCCGGATCTCCTGATCGGCGTGGCGCCGAGCATCAACCTCGAGTGGATCCAGAAGCTGCACCGCGACCGCCGGACCCGCGGCTACTCCACCGAGGCGGTCGTCGACACGATCCTGCGCCGCATGCCGGACTACGTGAACTACATCGTCCCGCAGTTCTCGCGCACGCACATCAATTTCCAGCGCGTGCCGACGGTGGACACCTCGAACCCGTTCATCGCGAAGGACATCCCGACCGCGGACGAGAGCTTCCTGATCATCCGTTTCGCGAACCCGAAGGGCATCGATTTTCCCTACCTGCTTTCGATGGTGCACGACTCGTTCATGTCGCGGCCCAATACCCTCGTCGTGCCCGGCGGCAAGCTGCCGCTGGCGATGCAGATCATCCTGACGCCGCTCATCCTGCGGCTCATGGACACGAAGAAGCGCGCCTACTGAACGGCGGAAGCAGGGGGCAATCCCCGGTTGGGGACAGTCCGCGGAAATAGGTGAATGTCCCCTATTTCCGACGTCCCGCCGGCGGCCTCTAATGGCCGCGTGAACGACGCACGGCGCGGGCTCACCACGGCGGAAGCGCGCGAGCGACTCGCGCGCTACGGACCGAACGTGCTCCCCTCGGAGCCCGCCCCGTCCGCGCTCGCGATATTCGTGCGGCAGCTGAAGAGCCCGCTCATCTACGTGCTGCTGGCCGCCGCGGCCGTCGCGCTCCTGATGGGAGATTTCACCGACGCCGCGTTCATCGGCGTCGTCCTGCTCGTCAACTCCGCGCTCGGCGGCTGGCAGGAGTGGCGCGCGGAGCGGCAGAGCCGAAGCCTGCAGGAGCTGCTGCGCATCCGCGCGACGGTGCTGCGCGACGGCGTCACCGTGGAGATCGATGCCGAGCAACTCGTGCCCGGCGACATCGTGTCGCTCGAGAGCGGTCAGCGCGTGCCGGCCGACCTGCGGCTGCTGGACGCACACGCGCTCGAGGTGGACGAGGCACTGCTCACGGGCGAGTCGGTGCCGGTCGAGAAGGACCCGGGCTGGACCGGAAGCCCCGAGCTGCCACCGAGCGAACGACGCGACATGCTGTTCGCCGGCACGACCGTCGTGCGCGGCCGTGCCGACGCCGAGGTGGTCGCGACCGGCGCGACGACCGTGGTCGGCGGCCTCGCGCTCACGATGTCCGCGACCGAAGGCGGCCAGCCGCCCCTCGTGGCGCGCATGGAACGATTCGCCCGGGTCGTCGCGGTCGTGGTCCTCGTCGCGGCCGTCGTCATCGGCGTGGTGGGTGTGGTCGTGCGCGGCGAAAGCATCGGCGCGATGTTCCTGTTCGGCGTCGCGCTGGCAGTGTCGGCGATTCCGGAAGGCCTGCCGGTCGCGCTCACGGTCACGCTTGCGATCGCGGCGCGGCGCATGGCGAGCCGGGGCGCGATCGTGCGCAGCCTGCCCGCCGTCGAGGGGCTCGGCAGCTGCACACTCATCGCGAGCGACAAGACCGGCACGCTCACCTGCAACGAACTCACGGTCCGCGAGCTGCGCTTCCCCGACGGCACGGCCTGCGAGGTGACGGGTGCCGGCTACGTGCCGGTCGGCGAGATCCTTCCGCGTGGCCCGGCCGCGGGCGAGAAGGCCGGTCCGGCCCTGCGCCGGCTGCTCGAGGTGGCCGTGGCCTGCAACGAGGCGGATCTCGTGCGCCAGGACGGGCGATGGTCGAGCCGCGGCGACCCGACCGACATCGCGCTGCTCGCGCTCGCGGGCAAGGGCGGCGTCGACCGCCACGCGGTGCTGCTCGAATGGCCCGAAGTCGGCGGCGTCCCGTTCGAGCCCGAGCAGCGATTTGCGGCGAGCCTGCACGCTCGCGACGGCGGAACGTGGCTGGCGGTCAAGGGTGCGCCGGAACGGGTGCTCGCGATGTGCCGTCTCTCGGGCGACGAGGCGATCAGGCTGCTGCACGCCGCCGAAGAGATGGGCGGCCGCGGGCTGCGGGTGTTGGCGCTGGCCTGTGGCCGCAGGCCGGGCGTGTTCCGCAAGGGAGACCCGCCGCCGGAGCTGTCGGGCCTCGAGTTCGCGGGACTCGCCGGGCTCATCGATCCGCTGCGGCCCGGCGCGCGCGATGCCGTGGAGCGCTGCGGCGGAGCCGGGATACGCGTCATCATGGTCACCGGCGACCACCCGGTGACGGCGCTCGCGATCGCGCGCGACCTCGGCATTGCGTCCCGGCCCGACGAAGTCGTGGCCGGCAGTGCGCTCGCGACCGGTCGCCCCGATCGGCTCCGTGATGCGATCCGTCGTGCGCGAGTCTTTGCGCGGGTGACGCCCGGCCAGAAGCTGGCGATCGTCGAGGCGGCCCAGGCGGACGGCCAGTTCGTCGCGGTGACCGGCGACGGCGTGAACGACGCGCCCGCGCTGCGGCGCGGCAACATCGGCGTCGCGATGGGCAAGGGCGGCACCGACGTCGCGCGGGAGGCCGCGGACCTCGTGCTGAGCGACGACAACTTCGCGACGATCGTGAACGGCATCGAGGAAGGCCGGATCGCCTACCAGAACATCCGCAACGTGGTGTACCTGCTCATCGCCGCGGGTGTCGCGGAGGTGCTCACCGTCGGGCTCGCCGTCGTCGCGGGCCTGCCGCTCCCGCTGCTTCCCGTCCAGCTCCTGTGGCTCAACCTGGTCACCAACGGCATCCAGGATGTCGGCCTCGCGTTCGAGCGCGGCCACGGCGACGAACTCGACGCGCCGCCGCGCCGCCCGGGCGAGCCTCTGATCGACCGACTGATGATCGAACGCGGGCTCACCGCAGGGCTCTGGATGTCCGCGCTCGGCATTGGCTGGTTCGCGGCGCTGGTGCAGGCGGGCGTACCGCTCGCGCACGCGCGCAACGAGTTGCTGCTGCTGATGGTCCTGATGCAGAACGTGGATGCGTTCAACGCCCGCTCCGAGACCCGCTCCATCTTCCGCATTCCGGCCGGCAACAATCCCCTGCTGGTCGTCGGCGTACTGGCCGCGCTGCTGCTGCACGTCGCCGCCATGTACTTCCCGCCGCTGCAGTCGGTGCTGAGCGTGGCGCCCCTCACTGCCAGGGAATGGCTGGTGATGCCGCTCATGGCGCTGTCGCTGCTCGCGTTGATGGAGCTGCACAAAGTAAGCTGGGCGCTTCGCCATCGGCGCGCGTCCTCGAGCGGGCGCGGTTGAATCGACGAGGTCCGACCATGAAGACGACGCAGCCCGGAATCCTGGCGCCCATCCCTGCCGTTGCGCGTTACCTGACGTTCGCCCTCGAGCCCGAGGCTGGCCCGGCTCCCGCGCTGCGCCGTTTCGCGAAGTCCGTCGACACGCTCCAGACGGTGGTCGGACTCGGCCGCTCCTCCGTGCTGGCGCTGAAGCGCGAGGTGCGCGGCCTGCACGACTTCCCGGCCGGCACGGCGCGGGGACTGGAGATTCCCGCGACCCATGGTGGACTGTGGTGCTGGCTCCGCGGCGAGGACCGAGGCGAACTCGTGCACCGCACGCGCGCGCTCGAGGCGCTGCTCGCGCCGGCCTACCGGCTGCAGTCCGTGATCGAGGCATTCCGTCACGGCGACGGACGCGATCTCACGGGTTACGAGGACGGTACGGAGAACCCGACGGGGGCACGGGCCGTGGCCGTGGCGACCGTCGCCAGCGTGGGGCCCGGCCTCGACGGCTCGAGCTTCGTCGCGGTCCAGCAATGGCTGCACGACTTCGCGCGCTTCGACGGCATGACGCGCGAAGAACAGGACCTGAGCGTCGGCCGGCGGCGCGACGACAACGAGGAACTCGACGACGCGCCGGCGTCGGCGCACGTGAAGCGCACGGCCCAGGAGAGCTTCGCCCCGGAAGCCTTCGTGCTGCGGCGTTCGATGCCCTGGGCCGAGGGTTCGAGTGCGGGCCTCGTGTTCGTCGCGTTCGGCCGGTCGTTCGAAGCGTTCGAGGCGCAGCTCAACCGGATGACGGGGCTCGACGACGGCGTGATCGACGCACTGTTCCGCTTCACGAGGCCCGTGACGGGCGGGTATTTCTGGTGCCCACCGGTGAGCGGCACCCAGCTCGACCTGCGCGTGCTCGGGCTGCGCTGATCGGCCGCGGGTCCCTCAGCCGAAGATCCCCTTGAGCACGGGGCTCATCTTCCGCGTGCCGGCGATCGCCACCGCGGAGGCAAGGCCGCCCATCATCGCGCCCGAGACACCGCACGACATCACGTCCTGGCCCGTCAGCCAGAGTCCCGGCACGCGCGTCCGCGGCCTGAGCCAGCCCTGCCGGAGCCGCTGCGGATCGTGGTCGAGACCGTACAGCTCGCCGCGTCCGTACCCGCAGAACCATTGCATCGAGAGCGGCGTCGACACTTCCCAGTAGTCGATGCGGCCGCGTAGCTGCGGCAATCTCGAATAGAGGTACTCGAGCAATCGCTCTCCGTACGACTGCTTCAGCGCCTCGTAGTCGTCGCCCCGCTTGCCCCACGTCGTGTCGGCCCAGGGCGCGAAGATCTCATACGGGGCGGGGGCGACGATCTCGATCGTCGAACGCCCCGGGTGGCGACGTTCGAAATCCGGGTCCTTGGCCGAAGGGAAGGAGATGTACACGGCGGGGAAGGGGCCGCGCGGATCGGCGAGAAAGCGGTCGAGCGCCGCGTCGTAGTCGTTGCCCGGATACACCCAGAAATTGGTCTTCGGCAGGCCGAGTTCCGCCGCCGTGCCCTCGAGGCCGATGTACACGCCGAGGTGCCCGATGCTCGGCTTCACGGTCGCGAGCAACTCGTCGTACCCGGTCTCGTGCCGCACGGCCTCGGGCAGCAGGTGAGTGAAGGTGTTGATCACGCCAGCGTCCGAGATCACGCGGTCGCACTCGATCTCGCTGCCGTCGGCCATGCGCACGCCCCGCACCGTCCGCACGCGACCCTTGCGCAGCAGCACTTCCTCGACACGCGCATACGTGAACACGTCGCCGCCCGCGGCCCGGATGCGCGGCAGTATGGTCTCGGCCATGCGCCACGCGCCGCCGGTCGGGTAGAAGCCGCCGTGCAGGTAGTGCTTCGCCACGAGTGCCTGGACGACCCACGAGGAACGCTTCGGCGGCAGGCCCAGGTCGCCCCACTGGCCGGTCAGCACCGCGATCAGCTCCGGGTCGCGCGTGATCTCCGAAAGCACCTCCCACGTCGTGCGGCCGAAGCTGCGCGGCAGCCGCCGGCGCAGCAACGGCCCCGCGACGGCGGCGGCCCACGGCGGCAGCGTGCGGTCGAGCGCGAACGTGCGCATTCCGCGCGACACCTCGCCGAGGAGCTCGAGGTAGCGGTCGATGGCGGCCGCCTCGCGCGGGAAGTGGCCGACGAGGTTCTCGCGGAAGGCCTCGCGTCCGGCCACGGCGTCGTACACGCGGTCGCCGATGAAGAACCGGTCGTAGTGGCTGTCCATCGGCGCCCATTGCAGGTTGCCCTGGGTGAGAAAGTCCATCAGCCGGCGCGTCGTGGTCCGCGCCCCCATGTCGCCGATGTAGTGGACGCCGACGTCCCACTCGTAGCCGTTGCGCTCGTAGCTGTGCGTGCAGCCGCCCGCGGTGTAGTGCTGCTCGAGCACTGCGACGCGCCAGCCGATTTCTGCGAGCAGGCTCGCGGTCGTGAGGCCGCCGATGCCGGAGCCGATGACGAGTGCGTCGTAGGGACCGTTCAGCCGCGACGGGCGGTAACGCTGGCCGATGCGGAGGGTGCTGGGTGTGAGGTTGCGGCGCGTTGTCTGCATCGCCGCATTATGACCCGGCTGTCGCCGGGCGGCGTGCGGTCATCGCGTCCAGCGCGTGACGCGCAACCGGCCGCCGTCCAGCGTACCGGGCGCGGTGCTCGACACCCGTACCGTTCCGCTGCCGCGTCGCAAGTCGAAGTCGCCGAGCTTGATCCAGCGCGCGCCCCACACCCGCTGGTCGATCTGGATGCGGAGTCCCTCGTCCGCGTCGTCCACTTCGTAGAGTGCGGCGGGGGTGCGCTCTGGATTGGAGGAATACCACACCGCGATCTCGTACTTGCCGTCAGCCGGCACGCCTAGGGTCCAGGTGAAGGCGCCATCCGGCGACCGCGCGGGCTCCATGTACTGGGGCGCCGGCAGTGCGCGGTCGAGACCGAGGCGCGCCACGATCCGTTCCGCCAGGCCGCCGAGGCGCACGATGTCCCACGGCTGCGGCTCCTCGGGGTTCCAGGCGTTCGACAGTGCGGCGACGATAAGCCGTCGGCCGTTCGGCAGCTCCGCGTACATGATGTCTTCGAGCGTGTCGAATGCGGCGCCAACCTTGTTTTCCTGCAGTGACCCCGGCGGCAGGCCGCCGCCGAGGCTGCCCTGGTCCGAGAACGTCGGCCGCCGGAGCAGACCGCGCATGTACGCCGTCGCCTGCGGCTCGATCGCGCCGCTCACGACCGCCAGCATCAGGCTCGCGGCGCCGTTCGACGACATCATGTTGCGGCCCATCTGCTTCCACGCGAGTTCCTCGAGTCCCGACGGCTCGCTGCCCGAGTTCGTCGGATAGGTCTTGGTGAAGATTCGCTGCTTGCCGAGCAGGTCCGCCTGCTCGAGCACGCGTTCCGTGAACCGCCGCTTCTCGATGAATGCACCGAGGTCGGCACCCTCCGCGGGTCCATTTGGCGCCCCGCTGATCGTATCCACGACCCAGCCGGTGGCGACGTTGCTCGAGCGCAGGATCATCGGGCGCGTCCACTCATCGAGACAGTCCGGGCCCTTGCCCTGGGCGGCGCACCAGTGGACCGCGCCCACCAGGAACGGCAGCTTCACGCAGCTCGCCGGGTACGCGAGCTCGTCGCCGCCGATGCTGCCGCGCAGCCAGCGGCCGTCCTTCTCCTCGACGAGCACGGTCACCTGCAGGCGGTCGAAATCCTGCGTCGCGAGGAATTCGGAGCGTGCGATTGCGACGGCCTGCTGCACGGCCGCGTCGTCCGTCACGGCTGGCATCGACACGGCAGCGGCGCGGGCCGGGACGGCGCCGAAGACCAGTGCGAGCACCGCGGCCTCGATCGCGAGCGCAGGCGGGATGCGCATTCGCCCCTGCATCACGGCGCCAGTGAGCCAGAGCACCGCGAGCACGGCTGCCGACCAGGCGAAAACCTGCACGAACGGCAGCGACGACGAGTACCAGAGCAGCAGGGTGGTCGCGACCAGGACGCCGGCGAAGTGCAGCCCGACGAACCAGCTCGTCGCAAGCGTCATCGGCGGGTCGTAACGCTTGACCCGGGACGGGTCGAAGTGCGGCTT
This sequence comes from Gammaproteobacteria bacterium, assembly GCA_012026925.1. Classification (GTDB taxonomy): domain Bacteria; phylum Pseudomonadota; class Gammaproteobacteria; order Steroidobacterales; family Steroidobacteraceae; genus RPQJ01. The sequence goes on from VEPJ01000150.1 coordinate 54,833, forward strand.
CTCCCAGTGACCGCCACTCGCGGGCGCGGGCTGCCAGCCCGGCGGCATGATCCAGACGAGCAGCTTGTCTCTCCATCGCTCCGCGTGCCATGACTTGCGTGCGAGGTCCGCGTACACCTCGACGTTCGCCCAGACTGGATCCCACGAATCGAGCGGGGCGCGCGTGCCGTAGACGCAGCGCTCGGTCTCCTCGACGAACGTGCCGAAGATCCGGTCCCAGGCCATGAAGATGCCGCCGTAGTTGCGGTCGATGTAGCGGTCGTTCACCGCGTGGTGGACGCGGTGGTTGGACGGGGAGGCGAACCAGCGGTCGAACCAGCCGAGCTTCCCCACCTGCTCGGTGTGGATCCAGTACTGGTACAGCAGGTCGATGATCGCCGCCACGACGAACACTTCGGGCGGAACCCCGACGATCGCCATCGGCAGGTAGAACACCCAGCCGAGGAACGCGCTCGAGCTCGTCTGGCGCAGCGCGGTGGAGAGGTTGTACTCCTGGCTCTGGTGGTGCACGACGTGCGACGCCCAGAACACTGCGCTCTCGTGACCTATGCGGTGGAACCAGTAGTAGCAGAAGTCGTAGAAGACCACGCCCAGGACCCACACCCACCACTGGTCGGCAGGCAGCTGCCAGATCGAGAACGCGTCGTAGGCGACCGTGTAGATCCCGACCGTCAACAGCTTGGTGAAGAGGCCCACGACCTGGCTCATCACGCCGAGGCTCAGGCTGTTCACCGCGTCGTTCAGGCGGTAGTTGCTGCGGCCGCGCGCGCGGCCGACGAAGTACTCGATGGCGATCAGCGCGAAGAAGACCGGCGTCGCGAGCGCGATGGTCCTGCCCATGTGGCGATCCTCAGTCCTCGACGTGCCACTCGCGCGCCCGCTCGACCGCGCGCGACCACTGCCGCATGCGGGCCTCCGCTTCCTCGCGCGACATGGCCGGCTCGAAGCGACGGTCCACCTTCCAGTTCGCGGCGACTTCGTCCGTCGACTCCCAGAAACCCACGGAGAGTCCGGCGAGGTACGCCGCGCCGAGCGCCGTGGTTTCCGTGACCCGCGGCCGGATCACGGGCACGCCGAGGAGGTCGGCCTGGAACTGCATCATCAGGTCGTTCGCGGTCGCGCCGCCGTCCACGCGCAGCTCGACGAGCGGCTGGCCCGCATCCTTCTGCATCGCGATCAGCACTTCAGCGCTCTGGAACGCGATCGCCTCGAGCGCGGCGCGGGCGATGTGCGCGCGTGTCGTCCCGCGCGACAGCCCGACCATGGTGCCGCGGGCGTAGGCGTCCCAGTGCGGGCTGCCGAGGCCGGTGAACGCCGGCACGAGGTAGACGCCGCCGGTGTCCGGCACGCTAGCGGCGAGCGCCTCGACGTCCGAGGACTTCTCGATCAACCCGAGCCCATCGCGCAACCACTGCACGACGGCGCCGCCGACGAACACGGAACCCTCGAGCGCGTAATGCGACTCTTCGAGCCGCCACGCGACGGTGGTGAGGAGGCGGTTCGCGGACGGCAGGGGCTCGCGCCCCGTGTTCATGAGCATGAAGCAGCCGGTGCCGTAGGTATTCTTCGCCATGCCGGGGGAGAAACAGGCCTGCCCGAACAGCGCCGCCTGCTGGTCCCCGGCGATGCCGCCGAGCGGGACCTGGTGGCCGCCGAGGATCGCGCAGGCCGCGCCGCGCGGGAGCATCGAGGGTACGACCTTCGGCAGCACGGCTCGCGGGATGCGCAGCAGGTCGAGCGCGTAGTCGTCCCAGTCGCCCGTGCTGATGTTGAGCAGCAGCGTACGGCTCGCGTTCGAAGCATCGGTGATGTGCTCGGCGCCGTGGGAGAGTTTCCATGCGAGCCAGCTGTCGATCGTGCCGAACGCGAGTTCGCCGCGCTCGGCGCGTGCCCGCAGGCCTGGGTCGCTGTCGAGCAGCCACGCGAGCTTGGTGCCCGAGAAGTAGGGGTCGAGCAGCAGCCCGGTGCGCCGCGCAATCTCGGGTTCGTGCCCGTCCGCCTTGAGCCGCGCACAGACGTCCGCCGTGCGACGGTCCTGCCACACGATCGCGGGGGCGACGGCCCGGCCGCTCGCGCGGTCCCAGAGCACCGTCGTTTCGCGCTGATTGGTGATGCCGACGGCGGCGAGGTCCGCAGGCGTGGCGTGAGCACGGACGAGCGCTTCCGTGATCGTCGCGGCCTGCGTGGCCCAGATCTCCTCGGCGTCGTGCTCGACCCAGCCCGAGCGTGGGAAGTGCTGAGTGAATTCGCGCTGGGCCGTTGCAACGACGTTGCCGTCGTGGTCGAAGAGGATCGAGCGGGAACTGGTCGTGCCCTGGTCGAGGGCGAGCACGAATTGCGGCATGGGGCGGACCTCCCGGGTGTCCGCCAAGCCTACTACACGGCGGTGGCGGCGGACTCCGCAAGCGGGTGGCTGGCCAGCCACGCGTCGAGCCGGTCCTCGCTGCCCGGGGGGACGTGCAGGGCCAGCTTGCTGCGCCGGTAGAGGATGTCCTCGGCCGTCACCGCCCATTCCTCGCGGCGCAGGTAATCGATCTCGCTGCGGTACAGGCCGGGCAGGATCTCCTCACCGAGGTCCCCGGGCGAGCGCGCACCGCCCAGGATCCGCTCGGCCCGCGTGCCATAGGCCCGGGCGTAGCGCCGCAGGAGCGGTTCCGGCGCCCAGCCATACGTCCTGCGCAGGCGGGCGAGAAACGCGGCGAAGTCGGCGTTGGGCATGTCCCCACCGGGCAGCGGGGCGCCGGCCGTCCAGTGCCGCAGCGGCCAACCGAGCGCGGGCGCCAGCTCGTCGAGCACGTCCTCGGCCAGCTTGCGGTACGTCGTGAGCTTGCCGCCGTAGATGGAGAGCAGCGGCGGCCCCTGGCCATCGAGGTCGAGCACGTAGTCGCGGGTCACGCTGGTGGCGCGGTCCCTGGGGTCCGCCAGCAGCGGCCGCAGCCCGGCGAACGTCCACACCACGTCCTTGCGCTCCAGGCCGCCCGCGAAGTACTGGTTGGCCATCGCGACGAGGTAGTCGATCTCGCGCTCCGCGATCTGCGGCGTCGAGAGGTCGCCGGTGTAGTCCATCTCGGTCGTGCCGATCAGCGTGAAGTCACCCTCGTAGGGAATCGCGAAGACGATGCGGCCGTCCGCGCCCTGGAAGATGTAGGCGTAGTCGTGCTCGAAGAGCTTCGGCACGACGATGTGGCTGCCCTTCACCTGGCGCGGGTGCGCACGGGCCGGAACGGGCGTCGCCTCGTCGAGGAAGCGATCGACCCATGGCCCCGTCGCGTTCACCACCGCGCGCGCCGCCACGCGCGTCTTTTCGCCGCCGGCGTGCGCGAGGGTCGCGAGCCAGCGGTCGGCGCCGCGTTCGAGTCGCACGCAGCGCGCACGAGTGAGGACGGTCGCACCGTGCTCGCGAGCGTCCATCGCGTTGATGACGACCAGCCGCGCGTCGTCCACCCAGGCGTCGGAGTACACGAAACCCTTCGTATAGCGCGCCTCGAGTGGCTGGCCGGCCACGTGCTTGCGCAGGTTCACGCCTTCCGAGCCCTCGAGCAGCCTGCGACGCGCGAGGTGGTCGTAGAGCAGGAGCCCCGCGCGGATCATCCACGCCGGGCGCAGGTGCGCATCGTGCGGCAGCACGAAGCGCAGCGGCCAGCAGATGTGTGGCGCCGAGGCGAGCACCACCTCGCGCTCGCGCAGCGACTTGCGCACCAGCTTGAAGTCGTAGAACTCGAGGTAGCGCAAGCCGCCGTGGATCAGCTTCGTGCTCGCGGACGAGGTGTGCGCCGCCAGGTCGTGCTGCTCGCAGAGCAGCGTCGCGAGGCCGCGTCCTGCCGCGTCGCGCGCGATGCCGACGCCGGTGATGCCGCCGCCGACGACCAGCAGGTCGACTTCGCGCGCGGTACCGGTCATGCCTGCAGGTGCCGGAGCACCGCCTGCGCGGTCACCGAGCTCACGCGGACGTTGGATTCGTCGGTCACCCCGGCGACGTGCGGCGTAAGGATCAGGTTCGGCACGCCGGCGAAGCGCGCGCCGTACGCCGCGTCCACGGGCTCGCGCTCGAACACGTCGAGTGCGGCTCCGCCGAGCCGCCCGGCCTTGAGCGCCTCGACCAGCGCGATCTCGTCCACGACACCGCCCCGGGCCGCGTTGACGAGGATCGCGTCGCGCTTCATGCGCGCGAGCGCCGCGGCGTCGATCATGTTGCGCGTGTCGCTGGTGAGCGGTACGTGGAGGCTCACCACGTCGCTGCCGGCGAGGATTTCCTCGAGCGTCTGTCGGGCGGCGCCGCTCCACGCCGCGTTGTCGGCAGGCAGCAGCGGGTCGTACGCGGCGACGGTCATGCCCAGGTCGCGCGCCATCCGGGCGGTGACCCGGGCGATCGCGCCGAACCCGACCAGACCGAGACGCTTGCCCGCGAGTTCACGGCCCATGAGTTCGGTGCGCGGCCACTCGCCGGCCGCCACGCGGGCCGTCGCGAGCCAGGCGCGGCGCAGCAGCATCAACGCGGCGGTGATGACGTATTCGGCGACCGACAGGTCGTTGGCGCCCGTCGCGGGATGGACCGCGATCCCGCGGGCCTTGCAGGCCTCGACGTCGATGTTGTCGAGGCCGACGCCGAGCCGCCCGACGACGCGCAGCTGGCCGGCCGCCTCGAGAAGCGCGCCGCGCACCTGCGTTCGATTGCGCACGATGAGCGCACGGGCCTCGCGCGCTTCCGCGAGCAGCCGCGCCGGGTCGTCGACCAGCCTTGGATCGTAAAGGACACTCCGGCCGGCGAATGTTTCGCGGATGGCCGCCTCGTCCATGAATTCCGTGATGACGATTTCGGCCATGCGTGTCTCCGTCGGGTCAGGCCGGGTGGTCGATGAGCGCGCGGATCTCGGCGTAAAGCGGCGCGGGGATGGCGAGGCCATCGGCCGCGGCCCTGGCGCGGTTCCCGAGGCGCTTCGTGCCCGGCAGACGCGCGCCCGGTTCGGCGCCGATCGCCTCGAGGATGGCGGTCATGCGGGAGTCGTATGCGCCGGCGGACAGGCGGGCAGGATCGAGGGCGATGAACACGTGCCCCATGTTCGGCGGTCCGCCCTTGTCGTCGAAAAACGAGCTCGCTTCCCAGCCGTAGGCGCTGCCGGTGACGGCCGCCGCGAGGATCTCGATCATGAGGGCGAGCGCGCCGCCCTTGGCACCGCCGATCGGAAGCAGAGTGCCCGCGAGCGCCGCCTTCGCGTCCGTCGTTGGCTGTCCGTTCGCGTCCACGGCCCAGTCGCCGGGAATCGGTTTCCCTGCCTTCTCGGCTGCAACGATCTTGCCGCGTGCCGCCACGGACATCGCGAGGTCGATGACGAGCGGCGGTTGCCCCCCGGGCAATGGTGCGCCGAACGCGAGCGGGTTCGTTCCGAGCATCGCCTTGCGTCCACCCCAGAAGGCCATCGCCTTCGGGGAGTTCGCAAGCACCAGCGCGACGAGCCCGCGCTCCGCCAGGCGCTCGGCGTGCGCCCCGGCCTGTCCGAAATGGTGCGAGCGATGGATCGCCGCCACGGCGACGCCATTCTCGCGCGCCAGCGGCGCGAGCGCCTCGATCGCGGCGTCGATGGCGGGGTAGGCGAACCCGAAGCCGCCATCCACGCGCAGCGCCGAGCCGGCCACTTTCTCGACGGTGGGCCGTGCGTACCCGTCCACCTTCCCGGCGCGCGACTGCATTGCATAGGACGGAACGCGCGACAGGCCGTGGCCCGCCTGTCCGTCGGCTTCGGCGGCGGCGAGCGCCCGTGCCGTCGGTCCGGCGTTCCCGGGGCTCGTCCGGCTCGCGGCCAGCGCATCACGCGCGAGAGCTTCGGCCTCCGCGAGGCTCAGTCGTACCGGCTCCGACATGCGGTCTCACGCGCTCCGGTACAGCTTGGTCATCACGAATTCCTGGTGACCGAGCGCCTCGGCGGCCGTGTAGCGGCCATTGGCCGTGCGCACGATCATGTCGATCAGCGCGTCGCCGGCCTGGTCGATCGTGATCTCGCGACGGACGATGCCGGAGACGTCCACGTCCACGTGCTCCGACATGAGCCGCACGGTGCGCGGATTACCGGTGACCTTGATCACCGGCATGATCGGGTTGCCGATCACGTTGCCCTGGCCGGTCGGGAAGATGTGCAGCACGTAGCCGGCGGCGGCCTGCAGCGTGCAGCACTCGGCGGCGGCGGACGACGTGTCCATGAAGTACAGGCCCGGGCCGCGGGCCGGCGCCTCGGCCGGCTCGAGCACGTCGATGAACTTCACCTTCTTGCCGATCTTCTCGAGGTTGCCGAGCGCCTTCTCCTCGATCGTGGTGAGGCCGCCGGCGATGTTGCCCTTGGTCGGCTGGCTGTCGGAGAGGTCGGAGGTCTTGTGCGCCTCGATCACCTCGTCCTGGTAGGCCTGCCAGGTCTTCATGAACTTCTCGCGCACCTCGGGCGTGGCGGCGCGGGCCGCGGCGAGGTGCTCGGCGCCGGTCAGCTCCGACGTCTCGCCGAAGCAGCCGTAGAGGCCGGCGGGGACCAGCTTGTCGTACATGTTGCCGACGGTGGGGCAGGAGGCGAGGCCGGTGGTGGTGTCGGACTCGCCGCACTTCGCGGCGATCCACAGTTCCTCGAGGTCGCACGGCACGCGCACCTGCTCGCTCGCGAAGTGCACGAACTCCTTGGCCTTGCGCGACGCGGCGGCGATGGTGGCGATGTCGCCGTTGCCCTCGATCCAGAAGCCGGCGACCGGCTTGCCGGTGGCGGCGATGCCCTCGACGATCTTCTGCGTCCAGCCCGGCTCGATGCCGATCACGATGCAGGCCGCCACGTTCGGGTTGGCGCCCGTGCCGATCATGGTGCGGAAGTGCAGGTCGAGGTCGGCGCCGAACTGCAGGCGCCCGTAGGCGTGCGGCAGCGCGAGCGTGCCCTGGATGTTGTTCGCCACCGAGACGCAGGCGGCGTTCGAGATGTCGTCCACGGGAAGGATGGCGACGTGGTTGCGGATGCCGACGCGGCCGTTCTCGCGGCGGTAGGCCCAGATCTTCTTGCCAGTGCTCATGGTGGGCCTCCGCTTACCAGCGCTTGGTCTTGAGGTTGTGGACGTGGACGTGCTCGCCCTGGCGGACGTCGGCGACGATGCGGCCGATGTCCTGGCCGTACTTGATCACCGTGTCGCCGGGCTTCAGGTCCTTGAGCGCCACCTTGTGGCCGATCGGCACGTCCATCTTCGCCGTGAGGCGGAAGTCGGAGTTGTCGTGCGTCACGACGCACAGCATCTCGGTGCCGGCCTTGAGGCCTTCGACGACCACGACGCCGACGTTGTCCTTCGGGTCGTGCACGAGCAG
>VEPJ01000026.1 GCA_012026925.1 Gammaproteobacteria bacterium
TGGCGCTGCTCGAGGCGGACGTCGCGCTGCCGGTGGTCAAGGAGTTCATCGACGCCGTCAAGGCGCGCGCGATCGGCCTCGAGATCCACAAGAGCCTGACGCCGGGGCAGGCGCTCGTCCGCGTCATCCACGAGGAGCTGGTGCGCGTCATGGGGGAGGGCGCCCGGCCGCTCGACCTGCGCACGCAGCCGCCCGCGATCATCCTGCTGGCGGGCCTGCAGGGCGCGGGCAAGACGACCACGGCCGCGAAGATCGCGCTGTGGCTGAAGCATCGCGATCGCAAGCGCGTCCTGCTCGTGTCCACCGACGTGTACCGGCCGGCGGCGATGCTGCAGCTCGAGCGGCTCGGCCAGCAGCTCGGGATCGACGTGGCGCCCGCGGACCCGAAGCAGCGTCCCGTCGCGATCGCGGAGCAGGCGCTCGAGGAGGCCCGGCGCGGCCTCTACGACGTCCTGCTCGTGGACACGGCCGGCCGCCTGCACGTCGACGAGGAGATGATGCAGGAGGTCCGCGAGCTCGGTGCGGCGTTGAAGCCTATCGAGACGCTTTTCGTCGTGGACAGCATGGCGGGCCAGGATGCGGTGAATGCGGCGCGGGCCTTCGGCGCCGCGCTCGAGCTGACCGGCGTAGTGCTCACCAAGGCGGACGGCGATGCCCGCGGCGGCGCGGCGTTGTCGGTGCGCCACGTCACGGGGCGACCGATCCTGTTCGTCGGCGTAGGCGAGAAGCCCGACGCGCTCGAGACGTTCCAGCCCGAGCGCATGGCGTCGCGGATCCTCGGCATGGGCGACGTGCTCAGTCTCGTCGAGGAAGTCACCCGCAAGGTCGATCGCGAGGAAGCCGAGAAGCTCGCGCGCAAGGTCGCCAAGGGCAAGGACTTCAACCTCGAGGACCTGCTCGCGCAGCTGCGCCAGCTCGAGGGCATGGGCGGCATGGCCGCCCTCATGGACAAGCTGCCGGCGCACCTGACGGCCAAGGCCGGGGCGCTGCCGAAAGGCAACGAGCGGGAGATCAAGCGGCAGATCGCGATCATCTGCGCCATGACCCCCGGCGAGCGTCGTTATCCCAAGACGATCGACGGGTCGCGCCGGCGCCGGATCGCGTCCGGTTCCGGTACCCAGGTGGCCGACGTCAACCGGCTGCTCAAGAACTTCATGCAGATGCAGAAGATGATGAAGGGCATCGGCAAGGGCGGCATCGGCCGCATGATGCGGGCCATGGCCGGCCGGATGCCCCCGGGCTTCCCGGGGGGCTGAGACAAGCATTTCTTTTCGCTGGGCTTTTCGGTATAGTTCCGGGCTCTTTTTCGACCGGGTGCCGGGCCGGCGCCCGCGAGCCCCAACTGAGGCATTGGCAGACGATGGTGACGATCCGTTTGATGCGCCGCGGCGGCAAGAAGGAGCCCTTCTACCACGTGGTGGTGACCGACAGCCGCCGCAGCGGTGGTGGAGCGCTCGAGCAGGTGGGGTTCTTCAACCCCGTTGCGAAGGGCGCGAGCGAGGAACTGCGTCTCGACCTCGACCGCATCGACCAGTGGGTGGGCCGCGGAGCCCAGCCTTCCGAGCGCGTCGCGCAGCTCCTGAAGAGCTACCGCAAGGCCAAGGCCGCGGCCTGACCGCGCGCCGGACGGCATGAATCCCGCGCGCCCCGACAACGACGGGCGCGCCGTGGTGCTCGGTCGAATCGGTGCCCCGTTCGGGGTGCAGGGATGGGTGAAGGTCAACTCCTACACCGATCCTCCCGAGGGCGTCGCGAGTTATTCGAGCTGGGAAATCGTCCGCGGCGGCCATGCCGAGCGTCGGGCGGTTCTGGAGTGGAAGCTGGCGGGCCGTGCCGTGGCAGTCCGCCTCGAGGGTGTGGGGTCGCGCGAGGCGGCCCAGGCGCTCACCGGTTGCGAGGTCCGCGTGGACCGCTCCGAGTTGCCGCCGACCGCCCCGGGGGAGTACTACTGGCACGACCTGGTCGGACTCGAGGCCTCGAGCCCGGACGGCACGCCGCTCGGGCGGGTGGACGGGGTCCTGGAACTGCCGGCTCACCCGGTGCTGGTCCTCCGCGGTGAGCGCGAACGGCTGGTGCCGCTCGTGAGGGAGCGACTGCTGGCGGTTGACCTGGAGGCCGGGCGGCTCACGCTCGACTGGCATCCGGACGACTGACGGGGCGGAACTCGTGAAGATCGTGGTCGTCACGCTGTTCCCGGAGTTCATCGAGCAGGCCCTCAAGTTCGGGGTGCTCGGACGGGCGCTGGAGCGGGGCGTGCTCGAGGTGAGCACGGTGAACCCGCGGAAGTTCGCCGCGGACGTGCACAAGACGGTGGACGACCGGCCCTACGGCGGCGGCCCCGGGATGGTATTGAAGGCTGAGCCGCTGCGGCTCGCCATGATTGATGCAGCGACGCTCGTGCCCTCGGCGCGGCGGGTGTACCTGGCAGCGGATGGCGCGCCGGTCACGCAGCGCAAGGTCGCGGAGCTCGCCGGGCTGGCGGAACTGGTGCTGGTGGCCGGCCGCTACGAGGGCGTGGACGAGCGGTTCGTCGATGAATGCGTCGACGAGTCGCTCTCGGTCGGCGACATCGTGCTGAGCGGCGGGGAGCTGCCGGCGCTGATGGTGATCGACGCGGTGTCGCGGCTGCTGCCGGGCACGCTCGGTTGCGCCGAGTCGGCCGAGCAGGAGTCGTTCGCGGACGGGCTGCTCGACTGGCCGCACTACACGCGGCCGGAGACGTGGCGCGGCCGCGAGGTGCCGGCGGTGCTGAAGGGCGGCAACCACGCCGCGATCGAGCGCTGGCGCCGCAAGCAGTCGCTCGGTCGCACCTGGCGACGGCGACCGGACCTGCTCCTGGGCAGGCAGCTGAGCGTCGAGGAGCGCAAGCTCCTCGAGGAATACCGGGCGGAGCAGGACGCACCGCGGGACGAAGGGCAGGGACGCAACCACTGCGAGAAAGGTGAGACATGAGCAACATCATTGCCACGCTCGAGAAGGAGCGCATGCAGCGTGAAGTGCCGGACTTCGGCCCGGGCGACACCGTCGTCGTCGAGGTCAAGGTCAAGGAAGGCGACCGCGAGCGCGTGCAGGCCTACGAAGGCGTGGTCATCGCGAAGAGCAACCGCGGCCTCAACTCCTCGTTCACCGTGCGCAAGATCTCGCACGGCGAGGGTGTCGAGCGCGTCTTCCAGACCTACAGCCCGGCCCTCGGCGCGATCACCGTGAAGCGCCGCGGCAACGTGCGCCGCGCCAAGCTGTACTTCCTGCGCGACCGCACGGGCAAGGCCGCGCGCATCGAAGAGAAGGTCTGACGTTCGTGCGCCGGCGCGCGGGGCGACCCGACGGTGGTCGCCGCGCGTGCCGGGCGTAGCGCCATGTTCCGAGCGATCGGCAGAGTCCTGCACTGGATCTGGAGCGGCCTCGACGGGCTGCGCAAGGTCCTGCACCTCGTTTTCCTGCTGATGCTCTTCAGCCTGGCCTGGGGGCTCTTCTCGCGTCCCATCCCTATCGTCCGGGACAAGGCCGCGCTCGTAATCGCCCCGAAGGGGCCGATCGTCGAGCAGTTGACCGGCGACCCGCTCGAGCGGGCGCTCGCGGAGACGCTCCGCCGCGCGCCGACGCAGACGCTGCTGCGCGACGTGGTGGACGCCATCGAGGCGGCCGCGGACGACGACCGCATCAGTTCCCTCTACCTCGACCTCGGCGGCATCCAGGGCGGCGGCCTCGCGAAGATGCAGGAGATCGCGCGGGCGATCGACGACTTCCGCGCCGCCGGCAAGCCGGTGATCGCCTTCGCCGACTACTACGAGCAGCCGCAGTACTACCTCGCGGCCCACGCCGACGAGATCTACCTCGACCCGATGGGCGCCGCCTACGTGGACGGCTACGCGAGGTACGGCTACTTCGTGAAGGACGCGCTCGACAAGCTCTCGGTCGACGTCAACATCTTCCGCGTCGGCGAGTACAAGTCGGCGGTCGAGATGTTCAATCGCAACGACATGTCGCCGGCCGAGCGCGAGGAGAGCCTCGCCTGGCTCAACTCGGTCTGGAACACCTACAAGTCGGACGTCGCCAAGGCGCGCGATTTCGAGCCGGCCCGCCTGCAGTCGTATGCGGACGAGGCCGCGCAGTCCCTGCGCAAGGCGGATGGCGACCTCGCCAGGATGGCGCTCGACGCCGGGCTCGTGACCTCGCTCAAGGGCCGCTTCGAGGTCGAGGACCGGCTCGTGCAGCTCACGGGAGAGGACGAGGACTCGCACTCGTTCGTCGGCGTGGATTTCGGTTCCTACCTCGCGAACGTCGACTCGCAGAAGGCGCTCTCGTCGCGCTCGAAGCAGAAGATCGGCGTGATCGTGGCCTCCGGCGAGATCGTGCCGGGCGAGCAGCCGCCGGGCATGGTGGGGTCGGACACGCTGGCCGGGCAGTTGCGCGAAGCCGCGCACGACGACGCGATCAAGGCCGTGGTGCTGCGGATCGACAGCCCGGGTGGCAGCGTGTTCGCGAGCGAGGTCATCCGTCGCGAGGTCGACGCGCTTCGCAAGGCCGGCAAGCCGGTGGTGGCCTCGATGAGCAGTCTCGCGGCCTCCGGTGGCTACTACATCGCGATGGACGCGGATCGCATCGTCGCGAGTCCCGCCACGCTCACGGGATCCATCGGCATCTTCGCGATGTTCCCCACGTTCCAGCGCTCGCTCGAGCGCCTCGGGGTGCACACGGACGGAGTGGGCACCACGGCGCTCTCGGGCGAATTCCGCCTGGACCGCCCGATGGGCGACGTTTCGCGCGACATCCTGCAGCAGAGCATCGAGCGCGGTTATCTGGACTTCGTCGGCCGCGTGGCGAAGGCGCGCAAGAGGCCCGTCGAGGCCATCGAGGGAGTCGCACAGGGTCGCGTCTGGTCCGGCGCCGATGCCAAGGGCCTCGGTCTCGTGGACGAACTCGGCGGTACCGGGGATGCAATCAAGGCGGCGGCCAAGCTTGCGAAGCTCGGCGACGACTACGACGTCTATTACTACGACGCGGACACCAGCCTCGGCGAGGCGTTCGGGCTGCGCATCCGCGTGGCCCTGGCCAGCATCGTCGCACCGCTGCTGCCGCAGGGCGCACTACCCGTGTTCCCGTCGGCCCTGTCGCCGCTCCTGCAGGAGGCCCAGCGGCTCGCGCATCTCAAGGACCCGGCCAGCCTCTACGCCTACTGCCTGGCCTGCTCCGTGGACTGATCCGCCGAATCGGGAACGAACCCCGGCTCGAACTGTCACACCGAACATAGACCCGTCGAGGAGTAACCAGGATGGCAATCGAACTTCCGCCGCTGCCGTGGCCGCGCGACGCGCTCGCACCGCACATCTCCGCCGAGACGATCGACTATCACTACGGCAAGCATCACCAGGCCTACGTCACCAACCTCAACGGCCTGATCAAGGGCACCGAGTTCGAGAACGCCCCGCTCGAGGAGATCGTGCGCAAGTCCTCGGGTCCTGTGTTCAACAACGCCGCGCAGGTCTGGAACCACACGTTCTACTGGAACGGCCTGTCGCCCAAGGGCGGCGGGGAGCCGCAGGGCCGGCTCGCCGAGGCGATCAAGGCATCGTTCGGCGGCTTCGCCCAGTTCAAGGAGGCGTTCACCAAGACGGCGATCGGCACGTTCGGGTCGGGCTGGGCCTGGCTCGTCCAGAAGGCGGACGGCACGCTCGCGCTGGTGAGCACGTCGAACGCGGCCACGCCGCTCACGGGACCGGACGTCCCGCTGCTCACCTGCGACGTCTGGGAGCACGCGTACTACGTCGACTATCGCAACGCGCGACCGGCCTACGTCGAGGCCTTCTGGAAGCTCGTCGACTGGAACGCCGTCGCGGCGCGGATGCGCTGAACGTATCGGGCGGTCATCGCGCCGTCCCGCCCCGGGGCGGCGTGATGGCCGGTCAATAAGGCGTGCCGTCCTTGCGGCAAAAGCCGCCCGCGCCGGAGTGACCACCGGGCGGCAACTTCATGTCGATGTCGGAATACTCGACGTAGTCCGCGTCGTCGCGCGAGCCCACCACCAGGAACTCGGCATCCTGCGACGTGCGGTTCTGCAGGCAGTGGCCGTCCTTCTTCCCTGCCGGGAATCCTGCGCAGTCGCCGGCCTCGAGCGTTTCCTCGCCCGCGTCGGTAACGAGTACCAGCCGTCCCTTCAGCACGTACACGAACTCGTCCTCGTGCGAGTGCCAGTGACGCTGGCTCGACCACGCGCCGGGCGCAAGGCGCACGAGGTTCACGCCGAACTGGTTGAGCCCCGCCGCCTCGCCGACGCGGCGCCAGCTGCGTCCGCGACAGGGCTCGTCGAACGGCGCCGGATACCTGGACCCCGCACCGGACGGGGCCGCTTGCACGTCGATTTTCGTCATCGGGATTTCCTCGCTCGGGCGCTTGACCGGACGGCGGGCGACGCCGAATGATCGGCGCATGGCCATCGACCCGCAAGCCGCGCGTGCGGTGCACTGACTTGAGCGCGCGCCGCCGGACTCGCCCTCGGATCGCGATCGTCGGCGCAGGCTTCGCCGGCCTGTCCGCCGCGCGGCACCTCGGGCGCGGGTACTCGGTCACGGTCATCGACCGTTCGCCCTGGTTCGAGTGGCTGCCGAACATCCACGAACTGCTCTCGGGCGTGAAGCGTCCGGCGGACCTGCGGCTGCCGATGTCGCGCCTGGTGGAGCGTGCCGGCCATCGGTTCGTCAAGGGCGAGGTATCGGCAATCGATGCACGCTCGAAGCACGTGGTCACGTCGAGCGGCAGGCGGATCGGCTACGACGCGTGCATCGTCGCCGTCGGCGGAGCGCACGATACGTTCGGCGTGCATGGTGCGGACCGGTACGCGCTGCCGTTCAAGAGCGTGGACGACTGCGAGGCGATCGGCCGACGGCTGGCCACGCTGGCGCGAGGGCGGAGAGAGTCCTCAGTGGTGATCGTCGGAGGCGGGCTCGAGGGCGTCGAGGCCCTGGGCGAGATCCTGCGTCGCTATCGCGACGTCGGGAAGCTGCGGATCACCGTCGTCGAGGGCGGGCCGCGCCTCCTGCCCGGGAGCCCTTCTGCGCTGGACGCGAGAGTGCGCGAGCATTGCGAGGGCCGCAATGTGCGCCTGCTCGTGAGGTCACCGGTCACGTCCGTCACGCCGACGCGAGTCCGCCTGCGCTCGGGGGAGGTCCTGCGCTCCGACCTCACGATCTGGACCGGGGGCGTCACGGCGACGCCCTTGCTGCGCGAGACGGGACTGGCTCGGTCAGGGAGGCAATGGGCACCCGTCGATCGGATGCTGCGGAGCACGCGCCTCCCGCACGTGCTGGTTGCAGGCGATGCGGCCGGTTTGCCACGGCCTCTCGCCAGGCAAGCGTACTACGCGATGCAGATGGGCGAATGCGCCGCGGAAAACGCGGCGCGGATGCTCGCGCACCGTGCTCCGCGCGTCTTCAGGCCGTCGCCGAAGCCGGTCCTGATCGCGTTCGGCGACCTCGATACGTTCCTGGTGGCGGGGCGGTCGGTGATCGCGTCTCCCGCGCTGTCCGCTCTCAAGGAAGCGGTCTACCAGGTGACCATGGCCCGGTTCGATCCGCCGCTCGGCGCGGCGTCGATTCGCAGCCTGGCGCGTCGGCTGGACCGCGGCGTCAGCGTCCCGCGTCGACGCTCGTCTCCGCGGCATCGGGCATGAATGCTTCGGTGGCCGCGACACTGGCCTGGTTCACGAGTTCGGGCAGGATGCCCGGCACGCTCCCCATCAGGCGCCGCGCACCGTTGAATCGGCGCTGCCAGTAGCGCGAATCGATCGTCGAGACCTCGACGCGCTCGCCCGTGCGTGGCGCGTGCACGAACTGGTTGTTGCCGATGTAGATCCCGACGTGCGAGAAGGCAAAGCGCCGGGTGTTGAAGAACACCAGGTCGCCGGGGTGGAGATCGACCATCGGGATTCCGGCGCCGACCCGGCTGAGCGACTTCGACGTGCGGGGCAGCGTCACGCCGGTCACCTGCCTGTACACGTACTGGACGAGGCCGCTGCAGTCGAAGCCCACGGCAGGCTCCGCGCCGCCAAAGCGATAGGCCGTGCCGACCATCTGCATCGCGTAGGAGACGACCTGCTGGGCCGCTCGCACGGTCTCGCTCGCGAAGCCCGTCGCCGAGACCTCCGGTGCATTCCCATCCGCGCTCTGGAACGCGCCTGGCGCAGGGCTGGTCTCGGCAATGACGGGCAACTCGGCCTGCTGCGCGCGCACGGCCGGGGCGGCGAGCGCAACGAGGACCAGGCCGGCGACCAGGGTGCCGGTGCGACGAGAACGGGTTCGCGGCATGGGCGCGAAGACTAGGGGTTCGCAGCGGCGCTGGCAACCCGCCCTTCGGAGGGGGTGGAAATACAGTCGGCCCATCAGGCGGATGGTTCCGCCACGAAACCCTTCCAGTTCCCCATGTACTTCACGAACGCGGGGCCCAGGCCCTCGTTGCGCAGGTGCTCGGACGTCACAGGCAGGCGTGTCGCCTCGAATGCAGCATCCGCACGGACCCGATCGGGGAAATCGTGGTGCAGGATGGCCCCGCGCCCGATCACGACGAAATCGAGCCCTTGCGCAAGGCAGCGGGCGGCGTCCGCACCGCTCATGATCCTGCCGGCCGCGCCGAGCCGGACCGAGCCGCGGTCGAGTTCGGTGAAACACGACAGCAGGCTGCGGCCCTGGAAGGCCGCCTCGTTCGGCTCCTTGAATACGTCCCACAGCGACATGTCGAGGAAGTCGATCGCGCCTTCGGACATCAGCCGCTGCGCGACCGCGCGGACCTCCGCGAGCTGCATGCCGAATCGCTCGGGCGAAAGCCTCACGCCGAGCATGAAGTCCCTGCGGCAACGGGCGCGAACGCCCGCCACGATGTCGAACAGGATGCGCGCCCGGTTGTCGAGGGATCCGCCGAAACGATCGGTCCGCCGGTTGATCTCGGCGCTGAGGAACTGGCACAGCACGTAGCCATGCGCACCATGGATCTCGACCCCGTCGAATCCGGCGCGTTCGGCGCGGTGTGCGGCCGCGACGAAATCCTCGATGAGCTGCTCGACCTCCGCCGCCTCGAGCGCACGGGCTCCCGTTTCGGGGTCGTCGGACGGGCACACCGGCTGCGTACCGATGAGTGCCGGCGGCGCACGCATGCCGGCGTGGTGCAGTTGTACCAAGGCGAGGCTGCCCGCCTGGCGGATGGCCGATGCCAGGCGCGTGAGGCCCGGCAGGTGAGCGTCCGAGTAGATGCCGAGCTGGCCGGGAAACCCGCGGCCGCGCGCCTGGACGTGGGATGCGCACGTCGTCGTCAGCCCGAAGCCGCCCTGCGCCCGCATCGTCAGGCAGCGGAATTCGTCGTCGGACAACGTGCCGTCGTCGTGGCTCTGGCAATTGGTCAGGGGTGCGAGCATGAAGCGGTTCCTCATCGTCGCACCATGGGAGAAGCTCAGGGGCTCGAACAGGTTCGTCATCTGCGTCTGTGTCTCCGTCGTCACCGCCATCAATGCGTCGCCGAAGTGGAGGCCGGCGGCGCGGGCTGACCGGCCAGCTTCTCGCGCAGCCGGGCCTCGTCCACCTGGCCGCACCATTTCCCGACGACCACGGTCGCCACGCCATTGCCTACGAGGTTGGTCAGCGAGCGTGCTTCGGACATGAAGCGGTCGATGCCCAGGATCAGCGCGACGCCCGCGACCGGCACCTGGCCGACCGCGGACAGCGTCGCGGCGAGCACGATGAAGCCGCTGCCCGTCACGCCCGCGGCGCCCTTGGAAGTTAGCAGCAGCACGGCCAGCAGGGTGAGCTGGTGCACGAGGTCGAGCGGCGTGTTGGTCGCCTGCGCGATGAAGACGGCGGCCATCGTGAGGTAGATCGCGGTGCCGTCGAGGTTGAACGAATAGCCCGTCGGGATCACGAGACCGACCACGGACTTCTCCACGCCGAGGTCCTCCAGCCGCGTCATCATCCGCGGCAGGACCGACTCCGACGAGGACGTGCCCAGCACGATGAAGAGCTCTTCCTTGATGTAGCGGATGAACGAC
Organism: Gammaproteobacteria bacterium; assembly: GCA_012026925.1. Classification (GTDB taxonomy): domain Bacteria; phylum Pseudomonadota; class Gammaproteobacteria; order Steroidobacterales; family Steroidobacteraceae; genus RPQJ01. Next base: position 10,028 of record VEPJ01000026.1, read on the forward strand.
CAGATGCTGAAGCCGTTCCAGCGCGCGATGCCGCCGAGCACGACGAAGACGAAGAGCAGGCAGGTGGCGTAGAAGCACGCCATCAGCTTGCCGAGCGAGATGAGCGCGCCGAGGCCGTACTTGCCGATCGTGAAGGCCATCGCGCCGAGGGCGCCGAGCGGGGCGAGCCGCATGATGAAGCCGACGATCCGGAACAGGACCGCGGCGAGCTGGTCGATCAGGCCGAAGACCTTGAGCTTCCGGCCGCCGGCCGCGTGCAGCGCGAAGCCGAACAGCACCGAGAAGAGCAGCACCTGCAGCACTTCGCCGGAGGCGAAGGCGCCGACGATCGTGGACGGGATGACGTTGAGCACGTACTCCGCAAAGCCGCGGGGAGCCTCGGCTGCCGCGTATTGCTGGACGGCCGTCGCATCGAGCGTGGCCGGGTCCGCATTGACGCCCGCGCCAGGCCTGACCAGGTTGACCACCACGAGCCCGATGACGAGCGCGATGGTGCTGACGACCTCGAAATAGACGAGCGCCAGGCCGCCGGTCTTGCCCACCTTCTTCAGGTCCTCCATGCCCGAGATGCCGAGCACGACGGTGCAGAAGATGATCGGCCCGATCATCATCTTGATGAGCTTGATGAAGCCGTCGCCGAGCGGCTTCAGCGCGACGGCGGCCTGCGGGAACGCGAAGCCGATGATCGCGCCGATCACGACCGCCACGAGCACCTGGGCGTAGAGGGAGCGGAATATCGCGAGGCGGGCCATCGTCGGCGGGGCAGGGCGGCGTCAGTCTGGTTCCAGGAATTCCTTCACCGCCGCGACCGTGCGCGCGGGATCCTCTTCCTGGGGCACGTGGCCGAGGTCGTCGAACACGACGAGCCTGCTGCCTGCGATGTCGCGGTTGAAGAGTCCGCCGTACTCGACGGGGATGAGCCCGTCGCGACCTCCCCAGAGGATCAGCGTCGGCACCTTGACCTCCCGGATCCGGCGCTCGTCGACGCCGAGCGGCGCCTGCAGGAAGCGCTGCACCAGCGCGGCGCGGTTACCCGCACGCAGCGTGATCTCGTAGTAGCGGTCCACCAGTTCCGGCGTGACCTTCGAAGGATCGCCGTAGACGTTGCGCACGCTCGACTCGACGAGGCTGCGCGGCAGCGTCACGTCCATGATCCGGTTGAGAACCGGGATCTTCGCGATCCGGAACCCGATCGGCACGGATTGCGACTTGATCGCATAACCCGCCGAGTCCACGAGCACCAGGGCCGCCACGCGACCGGGCTGGGCCAGCGCCGTCTCCCAGGCCACCCAGCCGCCGAAGGAATTGCCGCCGAGGACGCAGCGCCGCAGGCCGAAGTGGTCGAGGACCGAGATGGCGAATCGCGTGTAGGCCTCGATCGAGTAATCGCCGTCCGGCGTCGGTCCGGTCAGGCCGAAGCCGGGCATGTCCACGCGAATCACGCGCCGCCCGCCTTCGAGCGCACGCACCCAGCCGTCCCAGGTGTGCAGCGAGGCGGAGGTGCCGTGCAGCAGCACGACAGGCACGGGGTCGTCGCGCGGCCCCTCGTCGCGCACGTGCACCTGCATGCCGTTCAATTCGATGAACGCCGAGGGCGGTTGCGCCCAACGCGCCTTGAGTTCGTCGACCGGGCGGTCCGGCGCCCAGTTCAGTGCGACGAAGCCCGCGACGAGGAGCGCCAGTGCCCCGAGGAGGATCCCGGCGATCCGGGCGATGCGCTTCACGCGGCCCAGTCCAGGATGACCTTGCCAGACTGGCCGCTGCGCATGACCTCGAAGCCCTCGCGGTAATCGGCGATCGGGAAGCGGTGGGTGATGATCGGGCCGATGTCGAGACCGCTCTGCAGCATGGCCGCCATCTTGTACCAGGTCTCGAACATCTCGCGCCCGTAGATGCCCTTGATCATCAGGCCCTTGAAGATGACCTCGTTCCAGTCGATGGCCGTGTCGTCCGGCGGGATGCCGAGCAGGGCCACGTTGCCGCCGTGGTGCATGGTCCGCAGAAGGTCACGGAACGCCTTGGGGTTGCCGGACATCTCGAGCCCGACGTCGAAGCCCTCGACCATGCCGAGCGACTTCATCGAGTCGTCGAGCGACTCGCGCGTCACGTTGATAGCCCGCGACGCGCCCATGCGGCGGGCGAGCTCGAGACGGTAGTCGTTCACGTCCGTGACGACGACGTGCCGCGCCCCGACGTGGCGCGCGATGGCGGTCGCCATGATGCCGATCGGTCCGGCGCCGGTGATCAGCACGTCCTCGCCGACGAGGTTGAACGAAAGCGCGGTGTGCGTCGCATTGCCGAAGGGGTCGAGGATCGAGGCGATTTCGTCGGTGATCGAGTCCGGCAGCTTGAACGCATTGAAGGCGGGGATCACGAGGTACTCGGCGAAACAGCCGGGCCGGTTGACGCCCACGCCCACGGTGTTGCGGCACAGGTGGCGTCGGCCCGCCCGGCAGTTGCGGCAGTAGCCGCAGGTGATGTGGCCTTCGCCCGACACCCTGTCGCCGACCGCGAAGCCCTGCACCTCGCTGCCGATCTCCACGATCTCGCCGCTGTACTCGTGCCCGACGTGCATCGGCACCGGGATCGTCTTCTGCGCCCAGTGGTCCCACAGGTAGATGTGCATGTCGGTGCCGCAGATCGCCGTCTTGCGGATACGGATGCGCACGTCGTTCGGGCCGATCTTCGGCTCGGGCACGTCCTCGAGCCAGATGCCGGGGGCGCGCTGCGACTTCACCAGTGCCTTCATGCGTCGGTTCCTCCGCTTCTCCTCATTGCTTCAGCACGCCGAGCTCGCGACCCACGGCGACGAACGCTTCGATCGCGCGATCGAGCTGCTCGATCGTGTGCCCGGCGCACATCTGCGTGCGGATGCGCGCCTTGCCCATCGGCACGACGGGGTACGAGAAGCCGATGACGTACACGCCCCGCTCGAGCAGCCGCTCGGCGAAGCGGGCGGCGAGCGAGGCGTCGCCGAGCATCACGGGCGCGATCGGGTGCTCGCCCGGCACGATCGTGAAGCCTGCCGCGCGCATCTTCTCGCGGAAAAGCCGCGTGTTGCGCCGCAACTGGTCGCGCAGGTCGTCGCTCGATTCGACGAGATCCAGCACGCGCAACGTGGTCGCCGCGATCACGGGCGGAATGCTGTTCGAGAAGAGGTACGGCCGCGAGCGTTGACGCAGCCAGGCGACGATCTCCCTGCGCGCGGACGTGTAGCCGCCCGCCGCTCCGCCGAGAGCCTTGCCGAGCGTGCCCGTGAGGATGTCGATCCGTCCCATGACCTCGCGGTACTCCGGGGTGCCGCGGCCGCCGCGGCCGACGAAACCCGTGGCGTGCGAGTCGTCCACCATCACGAGCGCGCCGTATCGGTCGGCAAGGTCGCAGATGTCCTTCAATCGCGCGATGACGCCGTCCATGGAGAAAACGCCGTCGGTGGCGATCAGTTTCACGCGGGCGCCGGCGGCTTCCTTCAGGCGCGTCTCGAGCTCGTCGAGGTCGTCGTTGGCGTACCGCAGGCGCTGTGCCCTGCAGAGGCGGATGCCGTCGATGATGCTCGCGTGATTGAGCGCGTCGCTGATCACCGCGTCCTGCTCGTCGAGCAGCGTCTCGAACAGCCCGCCGTTCGCGTCGAAGCAGGACGAGTAGAGGATCGTGTCGTCCGTGCCGAGGAAGGCGCTCAGCCGCGCTTCGAGCTCCTTGTGCACCGACTGCGTACCGCAGATGAAGCGGACGGAGGCCATGCCGTAGCCGTAGCGGTCGATCGCGCGGTGCGCGGCCTCGCGGATGGCCGGGTGGTTGGCCAGCGCGAGGTAGTTGTTCGCGCAGAGGTTCACGAGCTCGCGGCCGTCGGCGAGCCGGACGACCGGTTGCTGGGGCGATCCCAGCACGCGCTCGGGCTTGAAGAGCCCGGCGCCCTTGAGTTCATCGCACTGGCGGGCGAGACGGTCGAGGTATGGCTGGTCCAAGCGGGGCTCTCCTGGGAGCTCGGGATTATAGGTGCTTATAATCCGGCCGTGAGCGATCCCCGCGACGAACAGGACCCGTCGGCCGCCGGCAGCCTCCGCGTGGACAAGTGGCTGTGGTGCGCGCGGTTCTACAAGAGCCGCAGCCTCGCGCAGGAGGCGGTCGAGGGCGGTCACGTGCAGGTGAACGGAGAGCGCGTGAAGGCGTCCCGGCACGTCCGCGTGGGTGACCGGCTCAGGATCACCCGGGAGCGCGAGCGCTTCGAGCTGGACGTGACCGGGATCCCTGCGCGGCGCGGGCCGGCCGACGAGGCGCGACGGCACTACTCCGAAACGCCGGAAAGCGAGGCTGCACGCGCGGCCGTCCGCGAGTTCGACCGGCTCTCCGCGCCCGTGCCCACCGGTCGTCCGGACAAGCGCGAGCGTCGCGACCTGCTCAAGCTGGTCAAGGGCCGGGAGCCTGGTTCGTGACCGCATCGCTTGCGTCGCGCTCGACCCGGCTCTTCATGCTGATGACCGCGTTCTTCGTCGGGAACGCGATCGTGGCCGAGTTCGTCGGCGTCAAGATCTTCGCGCTCGAGCCGACGCTCGGGTTGCCGCCGTTCGGCTGGAACCTGTTCGGGCAGACGGGCTCGCTCAGCTTCACCGCGGGTGTGCTGATCTGGCCGATCGTGTTCATCATGACGGACGTGATCAACGAGTACTTCGGCCGGCGCGGGGTGCGTTTCATCTCGTTCGCCGCCGCGGGGATGATCACATACGCCTTCTTCTTCGCCTACGCCGCGATCCACCTGACGCCCGCGGGGTGGTGGTTGGGGGTCAACACGGCGCACGGCGTGCCGGACATGCAGGCCGCCTACAACAGCGTCTTCGGCCAGGGGCTCTGGACGATCGGCGGGTCGCTGACCGCCTTCCTCGTCGGGCAGATGATCGACGTCGGCATCTTTCACTGGATCCGGGAGCGCACGGGCGAGCGCTGGATCTGGCTCCGGGCCACGGCATCCACGGCTTTCTCGCAGCTGGTGGACAGCTTCGTCGTGCTCTACATCGCGTTCGTGCTCGGGCCGCAGCAGTGGCCGGTGTCGCTGTTCCTCGCCGTCGGCACGGTGAATTACTGCTACAAGATGGTCATGGCCGTCGCGCTGAGCCCGCTCATCTACGTCGCACGTCACTACATCGAGCGGTATCTCGGGCCCGCGGAGGCGTCGCGGCTAAAGGCGGAGGCGGCGGCCGAATGACCAAGTGGCATACGCTGTCCCTTGGCGACGCGGCGACCGCCCAGGTGCCGCTCATGCACCTGCAGGAAGAGTTCGAAGAGGAGTTCGCCGCCGGCGACCGTGCTCCGGATGCCGCGGTGTTCGTGCGCTACGAGTCCGAGGGGCGGCTGCACTGCGAGGCAGTCGTGTTCATCGCACCGGGCGCCGCCGTGCTCGCCGAGCGCTTCGGCGCTCGCCCCTGCGCCCGCCCGGCGCGGGCCGGGCTCGACCTCGTCGCCGGCGATGAACGCTGCTGGGACGTTATTTGGGAGGCGGGGTAGCGTCGCTCCCACCCGTCGCGCGAACCTCGTCGAGGCGCTTGCGCAGCCGGTCGGCCCAGCTCCTCAGGATCCTGTCGGCTGCTTCCGCATTCGTGACCCTGTTACCCGCCTCCGCGACGCCGCCGGCGCCCTGGTCCACTTCGGCGTCGACCACCCGGGCCAGCAGTGTCCTGCTCGGTCCGTCCCAGAACTCGAGGTACAGCGTCATCTGGCCCGCGGAGGAGACCACGGTTCCGCTCATGCCCCCTGTCATGAGGTCCGGCGCATTGACGACGAGATTGAGGATCGCGGGCCGCAGGATCAGTACGTCCGCCGTCTGCTCATCCACGATCTGCCAGCCGCCCTTCGTCTGCAATTCCTCGGTGAAGACCTTCCGGAACTCGGCGGCGACATTCGCCTTGATGCGGTCCATGTCGCTCTGGTGGACCTGCCCGACGAGTCCGGGCTGGTCCTGGTTGTAGTCCTTCTGCCAGTCCTTCGCGAAATCCACGTAGCAGTCGAGCAGGGCCAGGCGCTTGTACTGGTCGAAGGTGGCGCCCGGTCGCACATAGACGGCCCCGTGCGCCGAACTGCTCTTCAGTTGCAGGCCATCCTGGGTGGTGGCTGGCCAACTGTCGTCCGCGCGGGACACCGGTGAACTGGCCAGCGCCAGGCCTGCGATGAGGCATGCGAACACGGCGCGGCACGTCCTGGCATTGCGATGGCTCTTCACGTGGCCTCCTGATGCTGCGGGTGACGGATCGACTCCGCGCCTGTCGGGCGCAACTGCGGACATGGTAGCCGAGTTTCCTTACTTGACCAGCTGGTTCAGCTGGAAGATCGGCAGCAGCATCGCCAGCACGATCACGAGCACGAGCCCGCCCATGACCAGGATCATGAGCGGACCGAGCAGCCCCACGATGCCCTGCAGGATGGCATCGAGCTCGCGCTCCTGGTGAATCGCGGCGCGCTCGAGCATGGTGTCGAGTTCGCCGCTCGACTCGCCGCTCGAGATCAGGTGAATCATCATCGGCGGGAAGACGCGGCCCGTGGCCAGCGACTTGCCGATCGGCGCACCCTCGCGCACCCGCACGGCGGCTTCCTCCACCGCCGCCTTCATCGGCAGGTTCGACACCACCTCGGCCGAGATGCGCATGGCCTCCAGTACGGGCACCGTGCTCGCCGTCAGGGTGCTCAGCGTCCTCGCGAACCGCGCCGTATTGCTGCCCCTCACGACCTTGCCGACCAGCGGCATGGCGAGCAGGAACTGGTGCCACCGCCGGCGGTTCGACTCGATTCGCAGCCAGCGCGTGAAGAGGAACAGGGCCGCCGCGACCGCTACGAACAGCCAGACCCCGTAGCGCCGCATGAAATCGCTGCCCGCGATCAACGCCTGGGTCAGGACCGGCAGCTGCGCCTGGCTCGTGCGGAAGACCTCGACGACCTTCGGTACGACCGAGACGAGCAGGAAGAACACGATCGCGACGCAGACGACGAACAGCAGCACCGGGTAGAGCAGGGCGCTCAAGGTCCGCTGCCGCAGCTGCTGGCGGTTGTCCGTGTAGTCGGCAAGGCGCTCGAGCACCGCATCGAGGTGGCCCGACTGCTCGCTCGCGGCCACCGTCGCGCGATAGATCTCCGGGAAGGAGCTCGGGAAGTCGGCGAGTCCGTCGGCCAGCGTGTGGCCCTCCATCACCTTGGAGCGCACGCCGAGCATGATGCTGCGCACGCGCGGCTTGTCGGTCTGCTGGGAGACGGCGAGCAGCGCCTCCTCGAGCGGCAGCGCGGATTTCACCAGCGTGGCGAGCTGCCGCGTCACGAGCGCGAGGTCCGCCGAGCTCAGGCCGCGCTGGAAGCGCAGCGCGAATCGCCGCTGCGCGCGCGCCGTCTCCTGCTGCTGGACTTCGTTCACCGCGACAGGCAGGAGCCCCTGTTCGCGCAGCAGCTGGCGGACGTGGCGCGGGGTGTCGCCCTCGATGACGCCCCTGCGTTCGCGGCCGGCGGCGTCGACCGCGGCGTACTCGAAGGCTCCCATGCGTCAGTCCTCGCGGGTGACCTTGAGGACTTCCTCGATCGTCGTGACGCCCGAGAGCACCTTGGAGCGCCCGTCGTCACGGATGCCCGGCGTTCGGGAGCGGGCGTGGCGCTCGAGTTCGATCTCGGACGCGCCGTCGTGGATCATCGCGCGCATGTGCTCGTCGATCAGGACGAGCTCGTAGATGCCGGTGCGGCCGCGGTAGCCCCCGCCCGAGTCACGGGCGCCCGGGCGGTAGAGCGTCGGCGACGGAGCGCCGTCGGGAATGTTGAGCAGGCGGCGCTCGTATTCTCCCGCCGTGTACGGCTCGCGCGTCGCCGGATTCAGCACGCGCACGAGGCGCTGGGCGAGCACGCCGATCAGGCTGGAGGACAGCAGGAAGGGCTCGATGCCCATGTCGCGCAGGCGCGTGACCGCGCCGACGGCGGTGTTCGTGTGCAGCGTCGAGAGCACGAGGTGGCCGGTCAAGCTCGCCTGGACCGCGATCTGCGCGGTCTCGAGGTCGCGGATTTCGCCGACCATCACGACGTCGGGGTCCTGGCGCAGTATGGCGCGCAAGCCCCGCGCGAACGTCATCTCGACGCGCGTGTTCACCTGCGTCTGGCCGATGCCGTCGATGTAGTACTCGATCGGGTCCTCGACCGTCATGATGTTGCGCGTGCGGTCGTTGATGCGGTCGAGCGCGGCGTACAGCGTGGTGGTCTTGCCGGAACCGGTGGGGCCCGTGACGAGCAGGATGCCGTTCGGCTTGTGGATCAGCTCGTCCACGATCGAGAGCGTCTTCGCATCCATGCCGAGCGAGTGGAGGTCGAGTCGACCGGCCTGCTTGTCGAGCAGTCGCAGCACGACCCGCTCGCCGTGGCCGGCCGGGATCGTCGAGACGCGAACGTCCACCGCGCGGCCGGCGACGCGCAGCGAGATGCGTCCGTCCTGCGGCAGTCGCTTTTCCGCGATGTCGAGCCGCGACATGACCTTGATGCGGGAGACGATCAGTGGCGCGACCGCCCGCTTGGTCTGCAGCACCTCGCGCAGCACGCCATCGACCCGGAAGCGGATCACCAGCCGGTTCTCGAAGGGCTCGATGTGGATGTCGGAGGCGTTTTCCTTCACGGACTGCGTGAGGAGCGCGTTGATCAGGCGGATGACCGGCGCCTCGTCCTCGCTCTCGAGCAGGTCCGAGGGTTCCGGGATGTCCTGGGCGAGGTCGGCGAGGTCCGTCTCCTCCTCGAGGCCTCCCATCGCGTCCATCGTGGCGCTCGAGCCGCCCTCGTAGGCCTGGCGCAGCATCAGCTCGAACTGCTCCGCATCTACGCGCTCGATCGTGAGCGGTCGCTTGAGGTGCCGGCGGACCTCGGCCACCGCGAGCGGCGAGGCGTCCTTGCGCACGACGGCGTCCACGCCGTCGTCCGCCAGGCTGCTCACCAGCACGCCGGGCCGCTTCGCGAACGCGTACGGCAGGGGGCGGACCGGATC
>VEPJ01000136.1:0-1036 GCA_012026925.1 Gammaproteobacteria bacterium
TCGCGCACGAACTCGCGGCGCTCGGCGCCACGGTCGTCGTGAGCGGGCGCACGCAGGAGAAGCTCGACCGCGTCGCCGCGGAGATCGCCGGGGACGGCGGCCGCTGCGACACGATCGCCTTCGACATCCGCGACGAGGACGCGGTCAAGGCGGGCGTAACGCAGATCGTCGGCAGGCACGGAGCGGTGCACTGCCTCGTCAACAACGCGGGCGGCCAGTTCCCCGCCCCGCTCATGTCGATCTCGAAGCGCGGGTTCGACGCGGTGGTCGCGAACAACCTCACCGGCGGCTTCCTGATGATGCGCGAGGTGTTCAACCAGAGCATGCAGAAGCACGGCGGCGCGATCGTCAACATGACCGCAGACTTCAGGAACGGCATGCCCGGCATGGGCCACTCGGGCGCGGCGCGCGCCGGCATGAGCAACCTCACGATGAGCGCCGCCTACGAATGGGCACACGCCGGCGTGCGCGTGAATGCGGTCTCTCCGGGCTGGGTCGCCTCCTCGGGCATGGATACCTACCAGGGAGCCGTGCGGGCCATGATCCCGAGACTCAAGGCGCACGTCCCGCTGCGGCGCCTCGCGACCGAAGCCGAGGTGAGCGCCGCGATCGTGTTCCTGCTGAGCCCGGGGGCCGCTTTCGTCACGGGCGTGACCCTGCAGATCGACGGCGGCGCCTCGCTCGGCAATCCCGTCTTCCCCAGCCTCGACCACGACCGATCGGTGCCGTTCAACGGTTTCCATCGCGCGGTGAGCCCGGAGGTGCTGAAGTAATGCCGGTCCTCACCTCGCAGATCGACACCCGGGGCGCGGCGTTCAAGGCAGCTGCGGAGCGCATGCACGCGCGGCTCGCGGAGATCCGGGCGCTCGAGGCCAGGGTCGTCACCGAGTCCGAGTCGAAGCGCAGGCGTTTCGAGGAGCGCGGGCAGCTGCTGCCGCGCGCGCGCGTCGCGAGCCTGCTCGATCGCGGCAGCGACTTCCTGGAGCTGCGCACGCTCGCCGGGCTCGGCATGCACGACGCCGACGGCAAGAAGCGC
>VEPJ01000136.1:1046-19004 GCA_012026925.1 Gammaproteobacteria bacterium
CGGCACCGAGTCCGAGGCGAAGCGCAGGGGTTGCGAGGTGCGCGGGCAGCTGCGGCCGCGCGACGCGCTCGCGCGGCAGCGACTTCCTGGAGCTGAGCACGCTCGCCGGGCTCGGCATGCACGACGACGACGGCAAGAAGAGCATCCAGGGCGGGGGGTCCATCGTCGGCATCGGCACCGTGTCCGGCAAGCGCGTGATCGTCTCGGCGAGCGACAGCGCCGTGAAGGGCGGCACCATCGCGCCGATGGGCCTGAAGAAGGGACTGCGCGTGCAGACGATCGCCTTCGAAAACAAGCTGCCGCTCGTCTCGCTCGTCGAGTCGGGCGGCGCGAACCTGATGTACCAGGCCGAGATCTTCGTGGACGGCGGCCGCAGCTTCGCGAACCAGGCGCGGCTCTCGGCCGCGGGCATACCGCAGGTGGCCGTCGTCCACGGTTCCTCGACGGCTGGGGGCGCCTACCTCCCCGGCCTTTCGGACTACGTGGTGCTGGTCAGGAACCGCTCGAGCATCTACCTCGCCGGCCCGCCGCTCGTGAAGGCCGCGATCGGCGAGGAGGCGACGGACGAGTCCCTGGGCGGCGCGGACATGCACGCCGCCGTGACGGGCCTCGGCGAGTACCTGGCCGACAACGACGCCCATGCCATCGCGATCGCCCGCGACCTGCTGCGCATGCTCCGCTGGGACGAGGTGCCGCCGCTCGCCGCGTCGTCCCCGCCCGCGTACGACGCGGAGGAGCTGATGGGGATCGTCCCCACGGACGACCGGGTGCCCTACGACGTGCGCGAGGTCGTTGCGCGCATCGTGGACTCCTCCGAGTTCCTCGAGTTCAAGGCGCCCTACTCGACCGACACGGTCTGCGGCCACGCGCGGATCGATGGACACCGCGTCGGCATCATCGGCAACAACGGGCCCATCCAGCCGACCGGCTCGGTCAAGGCCGCCCAGTTCATGCAGCTCTGCGACCAGAGCGGCACGCCGCTCGTGTTCCTGCAGAACACGACGGGTTACATGGTGGGCACCGCCGCCGAGCGCGCGGGCGCGATCAAGCACGGCAGCAAGATGATCCAGGCCGTGGCGAATGCCCGGGTGCCCAAGTTCACGATCGTGCTCGGCGGCTCGTACGGCGCCGGCAACTACGGCATGTGCGGCCGCGGCTTCGACCCGCGCTTCATCTTCGCGTGGCCGACGGCGCGCACGGCCGTCATGGGCGGCGCGCAGGCCGCGATGGTCATGGAGATCGTGAGCCGCGGCAAGCTGGCGAAGTCCGGCGTGCCGATGAACGAGCAGGCCGAGGCGGGCCTGAAGGCGATGAGCGAGCAACTCAAGCGCCGCCTCGACGCCGAGAGCGACGTGCTCTACGGCACGGCGCGCCTGTGGGACGACGGCGTCATCGACCCCCGCGACACGCGCCGGGTGCTGGCCACGTGCCTTGCAATCGCGCGCGAGGCCGACGCCCGCACGCTGCGCCCGAACACCTTCGGCGTCGCACGGATGTAGCCGCGACGCAGCCACGACCGCCCCCCCCCGACACAGAGCCGACCCTTCCGGAGCCCCGACATGCAGTTCAACGACCAGCACCGCCAGCTCGACGACACCGTCACGAAGTTCGTGCGAAACGAGATCAACCCGTTCATCGACGAGTGGGAGAAGGCGGAGCAGTTCCCGGCTCATGAGCTCTTCAAGAAACTCGGCGACCTCGGCCTGCTCGGGCTCAAGTACCCGGAGAAGTTCGGCGGCCTGGGCCTCGATTTCAGCTACTCCATGGTCATGGCCGAGGCGATCGGCGCGGCCAACTGTGGCGGCGTACCGATGGCCATCGGCGTGCACACCGACATGTGCACGCCCGCCCTCGCGCGTTTCGGCACGGACGAGCTGCGAGAGGAGTTCCTCGCCCCCGCCATCGCCGGCGACACCGTCGGCTGCCTCGGCGTCAGCGAGCCGAGCGGCGGCTCCGACGTCGCGGCGGTCAGGACGACGGCACGCAAGGACGGCGGCGACTACGTCGTGAACGGCAGCAAGATGTGGATCACCAACGGCCTGCAGGCCGACTGGTGCTGCCTGCTCGCGAACACGAGCGAAGGCTCGCCGCACAAGAACAAGAGCCTGATCATGGTACCGCTCGACGTCCCGGGCGTGACGCGCCAGAAGATCCACAAGATCGGCATGCACAGCTCCGACACGGCGATGCTCTTCTTCGACAACGTGCGCGTGCCCACCCGATACCTCATCGGCCAGGAAGGCATGGGCTTCATGTTCCAGATGCTGCAGTTCCAGGAGGAGCGGCTCTGGGGTGCGGCGAGCTCCCTGCGGAGCCTCGACCAGCTCATCGACACGACGATCGAGTACACGCGGCAGCGCAAGGCGTTCGGCAAGAGCATCCTCGACAACCAGGCCGTGCACTTCCGCCTCGCGGAGCTGCGGACTGAAGTGGCTGCGCTGCGCGCCCTGACCTACCAGGCCGTCGAGCAGTACGTGAGCGGCAAGGACGTGACCAAGCTCGCGTCCATGGCCAAGCTGAAGTGCGGCCGCCTGTCGCGCGAGGTCAGCGATGCGTGCCTCCAGTACTGGGGCGGCATGGGTTACACCGCCGACAACCTCGTCGCACGCGCCTATCGCGACTCGCGACTGGTGTCGATCGGCGGCGGCGCGGACGAAGTGATGCTGGGCATCATCGCCAAGCTCGAAGGCACGCTGCCGGGCCGGAGCGCCGCCTGAGCATGACCGGGCCGACCACACTGGCGCTGCGGCGCGACGGGGCGGTACTGCACGTCACGCTGAACCGACCCGAGGTGCGCAACGCGATGTCGCTCGCGATGGTTCGCGAACTCCTGGATGTGCTGCAGGCCGCCGAGCGGGACGGCGAGACTCGCGTCCTCGTGTTGCGCGGCGCGGGCGGCCACTTCTGTGCGGGTGCCGACCTCAAGGACATGGCCGGTGCCCGCGCTCGTCTCGCGGAGGATCCCGACGCCGTCGTCAAGGTCAACTCGGCATTCGGCGAGCTCTGCGTCGCCTACGCCGGGACAGGACTCGCAGTCGTCTCCGTGCTCGAGGGTGCCGTCATGGGCGGTGGCTTCGGGCTGGCCTGCGTCACGGACGTCGCCATCGCAGCCGACGGCACGGTGTTCCGACTGCCTGAGACCTCGCTCGGCGTGCTGCCCGCGCAGATCGGACCGTTCCTCGTCGAGCGCCTGGGCTACTCCGAGGCCAAGCGACTCGCCGTCACCGGGAGCCGCATCGGCGCGGCCGAGGCGCTGCAGGTTCGCCTCGTGCACGAGGTGCACGCGCCGGACGCGCTCGAGGCCGCGCTCGCGCGCATCCTGGGAGACATCCTGAACTGTGCCCCTGGTGCGCTGGCGGCCACCAAGGCGCTCATCGCGCGGGCCCGCTGGGAGAAGCCTGCCGAGCTGGTGCGTGACGCAGCGACGGCCTTCGCGCGCGCGGCGCTCGGGCCGGAGGGCATCGAGGGCACGACCGCCTTCCTGCAGAAGCGCAAGGCCCGGTGGGCGCCGCAATGAACTTCCGCAGGATCCTCGTCGCCAACCGCGGCGAAATCGCCTGCCGGGTGATGCGTACCGCGCGCACGCTGGGCTATCGAACGGTTGCCGTCTACAGCGAGGCGGACGCTTCGGCACCGCACGTCACGCTCGCGGACGAAGCGGTATTGATCGGCGCCGGGCCGACTGCCGAGAGCTATCTGCGCGTGGACCGGCTGATCGACGCGGCGCGCCGCACCGGCGCCGAGGCGATCCATCCGGGCTACGGCTTCCTCTCCGAGCGCGCCGATTTCGCGCAGGCCTGCGCGGACGCGGGCATCGTGTTCATCGGACCGCCGTCCGAGGCCATCAAGGCGATGGGTGACAAGGCGGGCGCAAAGCGCCGCATGCTCGAGGCCGGCGTGCCCTGCGCCCCGGGCTACCTCGGCGAGGACCAGAGCGAGGAGCGCCTCACGCACGAAGGGGACCGGCTCGGCGTACCGCTCCTCGTGAAGGCGGTGGCCGGCGGCGGCGGCCGGGGCATGCGCCTCGTGCACTCGCTGCTGGAACTGCCCGCCGCGCTGGCCGGCGCGCGTCGCGAGGCGCAGAGCGCGTTCGGCGACGGTACGCTGATGCTCGAGCGCCTGATCGAAGGCGGCCGCCACATCGAGATCCAGGTCTTCGCCGACCAGCACGGCAACGTGATTCATCTCGGCGAACGCGATTGCACGGCGCAACGCCGCCGGCAGAAGGTGATCGAGGAAGCGCCCTCGCCGGTCGTGAGCCCTGAGATGCGCGAGCGCATGGGCGAGGATGCGGTCGCCGCCGCGCTGGCCGTCGGCTACGTCGGCGCCGGCACCGTGGAGTTCATCGTCGACGCCGAGCTCCGCCACTATTTCCTCGAGATGAACACGCGGCTGCAGGTCGAGCACCCGGTCACCGAGTTCATCACCGGGCTCGACCTCGTCGAGTGGCAGATCCGCGTCGCCGCCGGCGATCCCCTGCCCCTGAGGCAGGAGGAAGTCCGCTTTTGCGGCCACGCCATCGAGGCGCGCCTGTACGCGGAGGACCCGTACGCCGGGTTCGCGCCCCAGACCGGGCGCGTCCTGCATTGGCGGCCCGAAGAGGCATTGCGCCCGGGCGTCCGCATCGACTCCGGCATCGTCGAGGGCGGCCAGGTCCCGCCGTTCTACGACGCGATGGTCGCCAAGGTGATCGCGCACGGCCGCGCCCGCGCCGACGCGATCCGCCGCCTGTCCGCTGCGCTCGAGGATGCCCCGCTGGTCGGCCTGAAGAACAACGGCCGCTTCCTGCGCGACCTCCTCGCGCACCCCGCATTCGTCGAGGCGCGGATGAACACGAGCCTGCTCGACGAGTGGGCCGCGAAGGGCGAGCCGCTGCTCGTGGCGCCGGCGGTCGCGGACGGCACGTGGCGACTGGCCGCGGCCGTTCTCGCCTCGCGCGACGGAGGCAGTCGTCGCCCGGCGAGCGTCGCGTCCTGGGACCTCACTCTCCAATCGGGTGAGGAGCGTCGCACGCTGCGCGTACGGCCGCATGCACGGAGGGTCGACGTGAGCGCGGATGGCACGGATGCCAGCATCGAACTGCTGTCGTGGGATGGCCACGAGCTGCGCTACATGGAGGATGGCGTCGCACGCTCCACGATCTGCCTGGTGGACGGCGTCGGACTGCAACTCGCACAGGACGGCGCAGTCGTTGCGATCGGCGAAGTTTCGCCGTGGCCCTCGTCGGACAGTGCCACCGACCCGCGGCTCGCACGGGCTCCGGTGGCGGGCACGATCGCCGCGATCAGCGTCGCTCCCGGTGACGTCGTGGCGGCCGGACAGCAACTCGTCTGCGTCGAGGCCATGAAGATGGAAATGTGGCTGGTCGCGCGCAGCGCCGGCCGGGTGCGCGCCGTCCACGCCCAGGTCAAGGAAAGCGTGGAAGCGGGCGCGGTGCTCGTCGAACTCGAGATCGAGGAGAACGGCTGATGGACAAGGCGATCATCACGTGCGCACTCACGGGCGTGCTCACCAACCCGAAGCAGCATCCCGTGCCGGTGACACCGGAGCAGATGGCCGCCGAAGCGCGCGACGCATTCAACGCGGGCGCCACGGTCATGCACGTGCACCTGCGCCGGCAGGAGGCCGGCATGGGTCACCTGCCCAGCTGGGAGCCCGACGTCGCCGAGTCGGTCGTGATCGCGATCCGCGCGGCCTGCCCGGGTGTGGTGATCAACCTGACGACAGGGGTGATCGGCAAGGACGTCTCGGGCCCCCTCGCCTGCCTGAGGCGAGTGAAGCCCGAGGTCGCGGCCTGCAATGCCGGCAGCCTCAATTACCTCAAGATCAAGGACGACGGTACCTGGGCCTGGCCGCCCATGGTGTTCGACAACCCGGTCGAGAAGGTCAAGCAGTTCCTCGACGTGATGAACGAACTCGGCATCCACCCCGAGTTCGAATGCTTCGACGTCGGGATCGTCCGTTCGGTCGGCATGTACCTCAAGGCAGGCATGTTCTCGGGGGTCCCCGAGGTGAATTTCGTGATGGGCGTGGCGAGCGGCATGCCGTGCGATGCGGACCTGCTCGCGCTGCTGCCGCGCTTTGCACCGCCGGGCGCGGTCTGGCAGACGACGCTCATCGGCCGCGCCGAAATCTGGCCCGTGCACCAGAAGACCGCCGACCTCGGCGGCATGCTGCGCACCGGGCTCGAGGACACGTTCTACCTGCCCGGTGGCGAGCGCGCCCCCGGCAATGGCGCGCTGATCCAGGCGCTCGCGCGGTGCGCGCGAAACGCCGGACGCGACGTGGCGAGCCCGGCGGAGACCCGTGCGCTGCTGGGACTGCTCCCGGCCGCCTGAGGCGCCGCGGCGCCGCTCAGCGTTC
Source organism: Gammaproteobacteria bacterium (assembly GCA_012026925.1). GTDB lineage: Bacteria > Pseudomonadota > Gammaproteobacteria > Steroidobacterales > Steroidobacteraceae > RPQJ01. Next base: position 7,410 of record VEPJ01000136.1, read on the forward strand.
CCAGACGACCGCCCTGCGCTCCGACACCCAGCGCTCGTAGTTGCGCGCATATACCGCCTCGATGCGGTTGCGCTTGACCTTGAGCGTGGGCGTCACGAGATCGTTGTCCACCGTCCAGCTCTCCGCGACGACCACCAGGCAGTCGAGCCGCTCGTGCGGATCGAGCGACTGGTTGATGCCCTGCATGTGCGCCGCGAGCGATTCCTCCAGCGTCCTGCGCCCCGTCGGATCTTCGGCCCGACGGGCGGCGTCCACGTTCAGCATCACGAGCGCGACCGGCTGGCCGAGGCTCGCACCGGTCACGCAACACGCCTCGATGGCCGTGTGCGTCACGAGCCTGTCCTCGATCGGCGCCGGTGCCACGTACTTGCCCTTGCCGGTCTTGAAGAGGTCCTTGACGCGACCGACGATACGCAGGTTGCCTTCGGCGTCGATCTCGCCCTTGTCGCCGGTGCGGAGCCATCCGTCGTCGCTCAGCACCTCGCGCGTGAGCTCGGGCTGCCGGAAGTAACCCAGCATGTTGCCCGGGCTGCGGACCAGGATTTCCTGCGTCTGCGGGTCGAGCCGACTCTCCACCCCGTCGTACGGAACGCCCACGGTGCCGGGCCGCGGCACGCCCGGCCTCGTGGCATGCGAGACGCCGCAATTCTCGGTCATGCCGTACACCTCGACGAGATCGAGCCCGAGCCTGTGGTACCAGTTGAGAAGCTCGGCCGGCATCGGCGCCGCACCGCCCGCGGCCACCTCGCACTGGTCCAGGCCGAGCCCCGCCAGCACCTTCTTCGCGACGATGCGACGCAACACCGGAATCCCGAGCAGGCGATCGAGCTTCGCGGCCGGCATCTTCGCGAGCACGCCCTGCTGGAACTTCACCCACAGCCGCGGCACGGAGAAGAAGACGGTCGGGCGCGCGCGTCGCAGGTCCTCTGCAAAAGTATCGAGCGAATCGCTGAAGTACACGTGCATGCCGCTGATGAGCAGCCCGTGCTCGACGAGCGTGCGCTCGGCGACGTGCGACAGCGGCAGGTAGCTCAGGATGCGCGCGCGCTCGTTGATGTGCAGGCGCCTGCGGACCGCCCCGATCGACCACGCGAACGTCGCGAAGCTGTGCATCACGCCCTTCGGCATGCCGGTGGTGCCGGACGTGTACATGATGGTGCACAGCTCGTCCCCGCTTCGAACGGGGTTACCCGGCAGCGGCGGCGTCGCGGCCACGATGCTGTCCCAGGTCGGATGTGCCTCTTCCGGCGCAAGGGGCAGGCGGATGCACGGCAAGCCCGGCGGTACGCCCTCCTTCATGTGGTCCCAGCCGTCGAGCTTGCCGACGAAGAGCAGCTTCGCCTCGCTGTGCTCGAGAATCTGGCGGATCGTCGAGGGCGCCAACGTCGGGTAAAGCGGCACCGAGACGTAGCCGGCCATCCAGATCGCGAAATCCGCTATGAGCCAGTGCGCCGTGTTCTTGGACAACAGCGCGATGCGCGACCCCGCCTCGAAGCCGAGGCCCTTCAGGTGCGCCGCCATGCGGCGCGTCTCGTCCGCGACCTCGCGCCAGGTGAACTCGCGTACGACGCCGCCGCCCATCGGCTGCGTCAGCACGACGCGGTCCGGCGCGGTCCTCTCCCAGTGGTACAGGCGCTGCAGCTGCAGTTCGCCCGGTTCAACGATGCTCTTCATGCTTGTCACGCCGGCAGACCCCGTGTGCCCCAGTCCGCGACCGGGACACAGGCTCCCGGCCGAGTCGTATCATGCCCGAATGCAGCGAACACTCATCGTCCTCGGGCTCGCGATCGCCGCGGCCGGCCTGCTCTGGCCCTGGCTCTCGAAGCTGCCATTCGGCCGCCTGCCCGGCGACATCGTTGTCGACCGGCCCGGGTTCAAGCTCTTCGCACCGTTCACCAGCATGATCCTGGTGAGCCTCCTGCTGAGCCTGATCGCCTGGTTGCTGCGCCGCTGAGCCGCGCTCAGTCCTTCTGCTGCGCGTAGATCTTCACGACCTCGTACAGGAACTTCCGGCCGTCCATCAGCGATTGCACGCGGATGCGCTCGTTGAGGCCGTGGGCGTTGCTGCCCTCCTTGTCGTGGAACATGCCGGAGAGCCCGTAGGTCGGAATGCCCGCCGCGTTGAGGAAGCGTCCGTCCGTGCCGCCGGTCGACATCGTCGGGATGATCGGCACGCCCGGCCACAGTCCCGCGGCGACCTTCCTGATCGGGTCCATGACCTGCGGCGTCAGCGGCGGGACCGGTGCGGAGATGCCGGGCTCGCCAACGAGGCTGATCCGGATGCCGTCGTCCGCCACGATCCGTTGCAGTTCCGCCTTTACCGCTTCGATCGGCGTCCCCGGCAGGATGCGGCAATTCACGTTCGCTCGAGCGCGCTGCGGCAACGCGTTCGGCGCATGGCCGCCCGAGATTTCGGTGGCCACGCAGGTCGTGCGCAACATGCCGTTCCAGCCGGGGTTCGCCGTCCACAGGCGCTGGGCGGCCGCCTCGTCCGGCGGGTCCTTGAGCACGGCACGCATGTCCGCGGCGATCTCCGGAGGCGAGAGCTTCGCTTGCGCCTCGAAGTACGCTCGCGTGGTCGAACTCAGGCTGATCGGGAACTGGTGGGCTGCGAGCTTCGTGACGCCGGCCGCGAGCTCATTGATCGCGTTCTCGCGCACCGGCCGCGAACTGTGTCCACCCTTGTTCGTGGTCTCGAGCAGGAAATCCTGGTAGGTCTTTTCGCCCGCCTGGATGTCGAGCGAGACGGGCTTGCCGTCCGGCCCCAGCAGCCCGCCGGCGCCCTCGTTCAGCGCGAACTTCGCCTCGAGCACAGCGGGCTGCGTGCGCAGCAGCCAATCGACGCTGTTGAACGTGTCGGAGGTCTCCTCGCCGCAGGTCAATGCGAGCTTGACCGGGCGCAGCGGCCTGAACCCCTGTCCCTGGAACCGGACGAGGATGTCCGTGAATACGGCGGCCATGGCCTTGTCGTCGCTCACGCCCCGCCCGTAGAAGAAGCCTCCCTCCTCGACGAGCCTGAAGGGGTCGCGTTCCCAGTCCTCGCGCTTCGCCTCGACCACGTCGATGTGTGCGAGCAGCATGAGCGGCTCGAGCTTCGGATCGCGGCCCGGCATCACGGCGATCAGCGCACCGCTCTTCGGCCGGTCGGCCGGCGCAAGGATCTGCATCGCTTCCTTCGGCATGCCTGCCGCCTGGAGGCGCGCGGCCATCGCCTCGGCCGCAGCGGTGCAACTGCCCGCCGACAGCGTGGTGTTGATCTCGACGAGCTCCCTGTAGAGCGAGCGAAAAGCCGCCTCGCCGTCGTCGGCTGCCGCGGGCGCGGCGTGAGCGCCGGCAAGCGCCAGGACTCCCGCCACGGACGACAGGGCGGTCAACCAGATGAGGTGCGGACGTCGGCGCATGCGCGGGCTCCCCGGAAAAGAGCGGGCAGACTAGCGGCCTGCACCCGGCCACGCAAGGCGCGTCGCCCGTCCGCACCGTCCGGCTTCAGACGAAGCGTTCGATCAGCGCGTGGACGTTCACGCGCGCCCGCAGCTTGCTGCAGATCAGGAAGGTCCCGACGAGCTTGCGGTGCAGGAAGATCGTCTCGGGCGGAGGCGAGCGCAGACCACCCGAGAAAGCCACCGACAACCCGAGGTCGCGCGCGCGGCCGATGAGGCCCGAGCCCGCGAAGTCGTACGGACCGCGATGCACCAGTGGCTCGCAGACGAGCCGGATGATCTCGATGGCGCCGCGCACCATCGCCTCGGGATCACCGGGACTCGCGTAGCCGATCTCGAACGCCGCCCTGCGGATCCCTTCGGCGTCGTCGGCGAGCATGGAGCGGCAGATCCCACGGTAACGCTCGACGAAGTCGGCCGGGTATTCGCAGACCGCGCCGAGGTCGAGCAACGCCAGCTGCTGCGTCGCCGGGACGTAGAGATAGTTCGCCAGGTTCGGATCGGTCTGCATGAACCGGAACTCGAACATCTCCCGGAACATCAGCTCCTGCAGCGTGCGCGCGACGGCGTTGCGTGTCGCCTGCGGCACGGCCTCGCTCGCGAGGTTTTCCACCGGGTCGCCTTCGATCCAGTCCATCGCGAGGATGCGGCGCGTCGTCAGATTCCGGTCGACGCGCGGCACGAACACCTCCGGCATGACCGACACCAGTTTCGCGTATCGCTCGAGATTCCGGGCCTCGCCCTCGTAGTCGGTCTCGAGGTGCAGCTGTCGCTTTGCCTCGGAGGCGATCGCCTCGACGTCGAGGGTCACCGGCAGGAACTCGAGCCGCCGCAGCAGGCTCGCGAGGTTGTCGACGTCGCTGTCCACGCTGCGCGCGACGCCCGGGTACTGGATCTTGAGCGCGAGCTCGCGTCCGCCGTGCCTGCGCGCCCGGTGAATCTGCCCGATCGATGCCGCCGCGACGGGCTCCATGTCGAAGCGGGCGAATTTCTTCTCCCAGCCCTTGCCGTACTCGCGGCCCAGGACGCGACGCAGCTGCGAGTCGGGCATCGCGTAGCCCTGCGACCGCAGCATGCCGAGCGCGTTGCGGAACTCCGGCGGGATGATCTCGTCGCTCTGCAGGGACAACATCTGACCCACCTTCATCGCCGGCCCGCGCAGCGTGGCGAGGCGCCGCGCGAGCAGGTCCGCGTTGCCCGGCGTCAGCACCGTGGACACGAGATCGGGGCGCTTCCCGGTGGTGAGCTGCTTCGCGGTCGCCACGGCCGTCGAGAGCGCGAGCTCGCCGCTCAGCATCCCGAAGCGCAACAGGCGCCCGACGCGGGACGAAGGGACGGCGCTGCGTTTCCTGCCGGGACTGGATGCCATGGAGGACAAGTGTACGCTGCCGCGTCCGCGCCGGCGTCAGCCCTGCCCTGCGCCTGCCGGCGCCTGCATCCGCTTCCGCTCGCGGACGATCATCAGGCACAGCGCGATCCAGAGGCAGACGGCGGCCACGTTCGCGGCGGCAAAGCCTTCGATCGACAACGGCACGATCGCCGTCCCCAGCCAGACGACCACTGCGCAGAGCGTGTCGCCGGCCCGCACGCAGAATGTCTCGATCGCAGCCTGCGCCTTGTACTTCTCCTCGCGCTGCGTCACGAGGAACAGCGCGGACCTCGCCGTCTTCATCAGCGAATAGTCCACGCCGTTCTCCGCCGCCTTCACCCACTTGAGCAGCAGCAGGGAGGCGCCGAACGCAGCCACGCCGTAGCCGCCCAGGGCCATGAGGGGCAGCACGAGCAGCGCGCCGCCGATGCCCGCCCAGCGCAGGACGCGCGAGACGAGGAAGAGCTGCACGCCGAGACCGATCACGTTGCCGAGCCACTGGTAGCCCGCGAACGCCGCCCCGATGTAGTTCTGCAGCTGTTCCGCGTCGCCGGACGCGCCGAGTTCCCGGATGGCGGTCTGCCGCTGCAGTTCCGAGAACATGAACTCGCCCGCGGCATTGATGTAGTTGTAGACGACCACCATCGCCGCGATGAGCAGGAGGTAGCGGCTCTGCAGGACGATGCGGAAGCCGCCCCCCGGGTCGAGCGGACTCACGCGGTCCACGGCCGGCGCATGCGGTCGGTCCAGGCTCTCGCGGACGTCCCGCGCGTGGATCGCCCAAGTCAGCGCGACGGTCGCGCACAGGAAGACTGCCGTCACGAGCATCATGCCGTAACAGCCGATGACCGGGATGACCTGCCGGGCCGCCATCGGCCCGGCGCCGCCGCCCAGGGAGGCTCCAAGCGCGATCAGCGGGAAGAGGCGCTTGCCCTCCTGCTCCGTGTAGATGTCGTTCGCGAACCCCCAGAACTGGGCGGGGATCGTGAGATTGAAGATGCCGATCCAGACGAAAAACACGACACCCATGATCGACACCGGCACGCCGACCCAGCCGAGTGCATAGAAAAACAGGAGATTGCCGACGCAGAACAGCGTGACCCACGTGATCAACAGGTGACGCGGCAGGCGCGACGACAGGTGCGAGAAGCCCTTGACGACCAGGACCAGCAGGAAGACCTGCGGGATCGCGAGGTAGGCCTTGATCGATGCCGGGTGCGCCGCGAGCAGGAGCCCCTCGCGCGCCGCCTTGATCTGGTAATAGCCGAAGATCAGCAGGAAGCTGTTCAGGGCCAGGAGCAGCGCCTTCGTCGTCTCCGAAGGCTGGACGACGGTGACGATACGCAGGACCCACGCCAGCGATTGATGCACCGGCCCGGTTCCCTCCGAATCGTCACGCTTCCTGGCGGCGCCTCTGCTCGGCAAGCGCTTGCCCCTCGCAGCCCAGCCCGCCCGGACCGGGCATCGAGTCGCAAGTGTACACTCGACGCATGGCCCCGGAAGATCGCGCCTCGATCGAGCGCTTCGTGCGCGACACCCTCGGCTGCCGATGCCCGGACGAGGTCTTCCAGTCGCTGCGGATCGGCCGCCTCTCCGTCTCCGGCGCGACGACGCCCGTCACGCGGCTCGTGGTCGGCGATCGCCTGCTCGTTTACGTCACTGATGCAGGCGACGGTGAACCGGGCAAGGCACCGATCGAGGCTCTCGCAGCCGCGGGATGCGCTGACCGCGACCGCGAGGGGCTCAACCGGGTCCGACTGGTGCTGGCGTCGGATTGGCCCGACAGCGCGGCGCACCTGGCGCACGAACGATTCGTTCGTGCGGCCGAATGTGACGAACGGGCGCATCTGCACCTCGTCGGGCGGGGCGAGGTGCCCGCGTCGCTGCACCCGTGGCAATTCCCGCTCTAGAGTGAGCGCTTGCGCGAATCCTCCCGCTCCCGCTCCTCCGACAGGAGCAGCTCTCGAAGCACGCCCGGCCCGAGCGCCTTGCCAATTTCCGTGGTGGCGATCAGGGGCAGCAGCACGACCAGCAGGACGAGGCTCTTCGAGAAAAGCACGACGACCGAGTGCGCCTCGTAGTCCGCGAGCGTCTGCGAGAGCGAGTGTCCGTGCGCCAGGCCGACCAGTGACTCCTCGATCACCGACAGGACGAGCAGCAGCACCCACATGAGGATGGCCTGACGCAGGATCGCGACCCACAGGGTCGACGCACGAAATCGCTTGCCGACCCCGGCCGATTCGCCGAGCAGCAGGAACTTGCCGAGGATCAGCGCCTTGCCGGCGGCGAAACCCAGGCTCAGGCCGCTGACGCCTTCCTCGCTCAGCAGCGCGTTGCGGTAGAAGATCAGCACCGCGAAGGCCACGAAGAGATACCCGGACACCTCCAGGTACCGGATCAACTCGCGCCTGGCCCTTTCCTTTAACGTCAGCGCGTCCGTGCCCGCGTTCCGGGTGTTCACGTCATGCACCTCATGGTGTGGTCCCCAATGCGCGGATGCTACGCGTCGGCCGGTTCAGGCGTCAGCCGTGGGCTCGGGCCAGTAGGCGTACATGTGCACCCTTCCGGTGCGCACGTCGCATAGCGCACGCCGCCGCTGGCCGTCGGCCGACCAGTCCTTGATCGCAACCCTCGCAGGGAGCTGCACGGGGGTGAGGAACTGCGTTTCGATGCGCGCCCCGTCTGGAATGACGGGCCGCGGCTCCTGCGCGAGGCTGCGTGCGAGCGACCACATGCCGTGGCTGATGCAGCCACGCAGCCCGAAGTACCGGGCCGCGCGATCGCTGAGATGGATGGGGTTGAAGTCCCTCGAAACGCGTGCATAGTCCCACGCGACCCGGCGCGTGACGTCGAACTCGGCCAGCACCGCGCTGTCCTTCGGCGCCTTCGGCGGCCTCGGCGGGCGCGAGGCCGGACGGTCGGCGGACTCCGGCCAGCGGGACAGGAAGACACAGGTCTCGCGCCAGACGGGCTGGCCGTCGCTCGAGATCTCCGTCGCCATGTCGAACGCCAGCCCGGCATCGGTATTCTGGTAGTTGCGGGCGGCGACGTGCACGTCGAGCCGCATTCCCGGACGCAGCTCGGCGAGCTTCTCGATCCAGTTCGAGAGGTGGATCAGGCCCATGGGCCGCAGGGGGAAGTCGCTGCACGCGAAGATCTGCAGGTGCAGCGGCATCGAGAGCACGTGCGGATACGTCGCCGGCACGCCGTCCCGGAAGCCGCAGACCTCCGAGTAGCTCTGCACGCTCTTCGCCGAGAGCACCACGCCCGACACCTGCGCGTGGAATTCCTGCGGCTCGGCGACCTCCGTGACCGGCGGACGCTTCGTGAACAGGACGCGCGGGTAGCTCCCCAACCCCGTCGGCAACTTGCGGATCCTGAGGTGGACCGAGCTCGCCACGAGCTACGGCGCGACCTGGTCGATCACGATCGCGACGTCGGAAGCCCCGCCCTTCTTCTGCACGATCTTGCCGACGAGGTCGCCCGGCGCCGTGACCGCGGTACCGCCGAAGGCGACGCGAGCCACCACCTCGACGTCGTCCACGGACGACAGGTTGCGTCCCTCGATCATCGAGTTCGCGTCGCTCAGGACCACCGTCGTCGGCAACTCGTCGCTCATCATCCGCACGGCTGCGAGCGGCGGACCCGGGATACCGGGCTGACGCGCCGCGACGAAGAGCGGCGTACCGGGCTTGAGCCTGGCCGCGAGTTTCGGATCGACGGAGACGGAGATGCGCAGCGTGCGACCGGTCGGGCTCGGGGCCTCGCCGCCGGCGGCCATGCCACCACCCATCGCGCCGCCCATGCCTCCGCCCATTGCCGGCGGAGTCTCGGCTGCAACCGTGGGCACGTCCACGCCGAGCTCCTTGAGCTGCGCGGCCACGATGTCACGGATCTCCGGCGGAGGATTCTGCTCGAGGAGCTTGCTCCAACGGGCCTTCGCGGTTTCCTTGTCGCCGGCACGGAAGGCAATCACGCCCGAATACCAGAGCGCCTTGCCGTTCGTCGAGTCGGCGGCGAGCGCCTCGTCCACGATCTGCCTGGCGCGACCCTGCGCGGCCGGGTCCTCCGTGAGCACGAGCGCCTCGGCGAGGTCGAGCTGCAGGCCCGGATCCTGCGGGCCCGCGATGACGATCGCCTTCTCGTAGGCGGAGACGGCTTTGCCGGGCTGGCCGGTCACGAGATACGTGCGACCCAGCATCCGCCAGCCTTCGGCGTCCTGCGGGTTCGCGGCGAGCCGGGCCTCCAGCTGCTTCGTCACCTCGTCCATCGAGCCCGAGCCGTCGCCGTGTCCGGCGGGCATGCCGGCCGCGGCCTGTGGATTGGTCCAGGGGAAATTGGAGACGCCCGCGTAGATGGCGGCGGCCGCAAGCGGCAGGGCGAGCGCAAGTACGACGAGCGACGACGTTGCGCGCGGAACCTTCGGCTGGCCCTTGGCCGTGACCGGTACCTCGCGCCAGAAAGGGACCGCCATGAACGCGATCACGGCCACGAGCATGGCAGCGCAGATCAGGATGAAGGGAGTCACGATTGGCCGGCCTCCGGGCCCGCAGGGTCGATGTCAGCTTCGGCTGCGCGACGGCGCACCACTCGCACGGCGGCAAATGCGCCTCCGACGAGCAGCAGCACGGGAGCGGCCCAGAGCAGGAAATTGATCGCGGTCAGCCGCGGCCGGTAGAGCACGAAATCACCATAGCGGTCGATCATGAACTGGCGGATCTCGTCGTCCGTCCTGCCGGCCGCGATCATCTCGCGGACCTCGCGCCGCAGGTCGCCCGCCAGCGTGGCGTTCGAGTCGGCGATGGTCTCGTTCTGGCAGACCAGGCAGCGCAACTCGCGGGTGATGTTCTCGTAGCGCTGCTGGAGATTGGGATCGTCGAATGCCGGCTGGGTGTCGATCGCGAGCGCATTCCCGGCGCCTGCCAGCGCGAGCGCCACGAGCAGGGGCTTCAGCAGCTTCATCACGTCTTGCTCCCCTTGCCCGCGCGCGCCGCCTCGATGCGCGGCATGAATTCCTTCTGCCACACCTCCATGGTCATGGGCGCGATGTGCTTGTACATCACGATACCGTCGGCGCCGATGAGGAACGTCTCGGGCGCGCCGTACACGCCCCAGTCGATCGCAACGCGCCCTTCCCGGTCCTCGGCCACCGCGGCATAGGGATTGCCGAGTTCCCGCAGCCACTGCTGGGCCGCACCGTTGTCGTCCTTCCAGTTGAGGCCGATCAGCGGCACGGCGTTCATCTTCGAGATCGCGACCAGCGTCTCGTGCTCCTGTCGGCAACCGCCGCACCACGTGCCCCACACGTTCAGCACCCAGGGCTGGCCCTTCAGGTCCTTGCTCGCAACCGAGTAGGAGGCGTCCTGCAGGCTCGGCAGCGTGAACTGGGGGGCCGGCTTGCCGATCAGCGGCGACGGCACGTAGGACGGGTCGCGCTGCAGGCCGACGTACAGGAACGCGCCCAGCACCAGGAACAGCCCGAACGGTACGATGAATTTCCACATGGCTCTGCCTCGATCAGCGGGCCGCGACCGTGCCGCCCGCCGTCACCTTGTCGCTGGCGGTCTCGCGCCGCGTGCGGTAACGCCGGTCCGTGATCGCGATGAACCCGCCGAGCGCCATGACCAGCGCGCCCAGCCAGATGAACCGGACCATCGGCTTGTACTGCACTCGGACGCTCCACGTGCCGTTGCCGAGGTCCTCGCCCATGGCCACGAAGAGGTCGCGGTTCCAGTCCACCTCGATGCCAGCCTCGGTCATGGGCATGGTCTGCACGCGATAGACGCGCTTCTGAGGATGCAGGGTGGCGACCCGGCGCCCGTCGCGCGTGATCACGACCTCGGACTCTATGGCGCGGTAGTTCGGGCCCTCGACCTCCTTCATGCCGGTCATGGCGAAGTTGTAGCCCTTGAGCTCGACGCTCTGGCCGGGCTTGAGCGCCATGTCCTTTTCGATGCGGTAGGTCTGCGTCACGGTGACGCCGATGGCGAAGAGGCCCACCCCGATGTGCGCCACCGTCATGCCGACGATGCCGCGCGACAGCGACTGCTTCCTGCGCAGGCGCTGAACGGGCTCGTACAGCGACGAGAGGATGACCCACAGGCCGGCCGCGAGGCCGAGGAAGGTCATGAACCGGAATTCACCGTAGGCGAACGTCGGCACCACCAGGCCGAAGACCAGCGACGCGACGAGCATGATCGCCAGCGGCTTGCGCACTTCGTCGAGCTTCGCCTTCTTCCAGCCCGCGTGCATGCCGATGGCGAGCAGGACGAGCAGCGGCAGCGTGGGAATGACGAAGACCACGTTGAAGTACGGCGGTCCCACCGAGATCTTGCCGAGCTTCAGGGCATCGAGGAACAGCGGGTACAGCGTGCCGAGCAGGATCAGCGCCGCCGCGATGAGCAGCAGCAGGTTGTTGAACAGCAGGAACGACTCGCGCGACACCACGTCGAATCCGCCGCGCGTGCGCAGCGAAGGCCCCCGCCACGCGAAGAGCGCCAGCGAACCGCCGATGCAGATCGAGAGGAACCCGAGGATGAACAGGCCGCGTCCCGGGTCGCTCGCGAACGCGTGCACCGACACGAGCACGCCCGAGCGCACGAGGAACGTGCCGAGCAGGCTGAGCGAGAACGCGATGATCGCGAGCAGCAGCGTCCAGCTCTTGAAGAGGCCGCGCTTCTCGGTCACCGCGAGGGAGTGGATCAGCGCCGTGCCCACGAGCCAGGGCATGAACGACGCGTTCTCGACCGGGTCCCAGAACCACCAGCCGCCCCAGCCGAGCTCGTA
>VEPJ01000227.1 GCA_012026925.1 Gammaproteobacteria bacterium
ACGCGGATCGCGCGAGCCGGATCGCCTACCTCATGTCGGTCACGGCGGCGCAATGATGGCGCTCGGGCTCAGCGCGCTCGTGGTGCTGATCCTGGTCGGGGCCCTGATGCCGCTGAAGTACACGGCCCGCCTGAACCTGCCGGCCAAGGGTCGTGAAGCCGCTCGCCCGGGCCGGGGCGCTGGCAGAACCGGCGGCGAGGCCGGGGACGACCGCGAATAGCTCGACCGCGTCGGCTACTTCAGGCCCAGCTCGAACCGGACCTTGCCGTCCTGCGCGGTCACCTTGCCGCCTTGCACCAGGAATACACGCGTCGGTTCCAGGGTGCTGCCCTCGAGCAGCGCGGCCTGGATCGCCTTGGCGCGCGCCTCGCCGAGTGCGTCGAGCTCCGGTCCGCTCGCCGCGACGTTCGCACGCGCAGCCTTCTGCAGGTAGTCGATGGCCGCGGCCTGCCGCAGGGCCTTCGTCTCGTCGCGTGACGCTCCCTCGGGTGGGGCCGGCGGCTCGGGCAGCTTGGGCTCGGCGCCCGTCTGCCGCGTCACCAGCGTCGTAAGCACGTCGATCTTCTGCTGCGGCTCGAGCGCTTCGAACGAGGGCGGGGGCGCGCCTTGCCTGCGCTTCGCGCCGAGCGTCGCCTGCACCGCCTCGGCGAGTTGCTGTTCGTAGGCGCGGTCCGCCAGCGCCTGCCCGTCGAGCTCGGGCAGGACGCCGACCGGCACTTCGAGCCTGATCTCGGGCCGGGCGACGAGGCTTTTCGCCAGGCTCGCAAGGCGCTCCGTCGTCGCCGCATCGACCGCGCCGCTCCCGGGAGCGAAGTCCACGAACTGGGCCTCCTCGGCACCCTTGAACAGCGCGCCCAGCAGCTTGAACGGCGCGGTCACCGCCTTGGTCAGGATGTTCTTGATCACCTGCCAGATGATCGGGCCCAGGCGGAACCTGGGATCGTCGAGCGTGCCCGTCACCGGGACGTCCAGGTTGATGACCCCGTCGGCATCCTTGAGCAGCGCGGTCGCGAACTTGACCGGCAGCGTCGCCTCGCCCTTGGTGGCCGTGGGCGCGCCCCACTCGAGCTGGTCGATGCGGATCTTGTGCTGCGCGTCGAGCTGCTTGTCCTGGATCCGGTAGTGGAGGTCGGTCGTCAGCTTGCCCTTGGCGATGCTGTAGCCGGCGATCTCTCCCGAGTACGGATTGAAGATCGGCAGCGAGATGTTCTCGAACTTCATGCCGATGTCGCTGAACCGCTCGAAAGCGAACGGCTGGATTTCCCCGGTGATCGTCACCGGCGAATAGACGTCCACCTGGCCCTTCAGGTCGACCTTCGCATGCGCGGTCGGCTGGCTCGAGAGCCCGTCGATCCTGCCGCCGACCTTCACGATCTTCGCCGAGAAATTCGGCTGCACCGACAGGTCCGTGAAGTCCAGCGTGCCGTCGTCGACGCGGACCTCGCGGATGCGGACCGGCATGCCTTCTGCGGGCAGCGCCTCGAGTCTCGCTGCGGGTGCCGACTTGCCGGCCTTGCGCGACCGGGCTGCCTGCTTCTCCGCTTCCTGCTCCGCGCGGTCTCGCGCGCGCTTCTCGGCCGCCGTCATCCTCGCTTCGGACGCCGCCTCGGCGCGGCGTGCCTCGACCAGCGCGGCCGTGCCCTTCGGATCGAGCACCTGCTGGATGTTGAGAACCCGCTCCGGCGTAACGATCACGCGCGCATATGGCTGCCGCACGGTGACCTGGTCGACGCTGGCCGAGTCCGGCCCCAACGCGTAGCGGATCTTGCCCAGCTTCACCTCGCGGAAGTTGACGAGGTCCTTGCGCAGCGCGTTGTCGATGGAGGTGAAGCCTTCGATCCGGACATCGCCCTCGAAGCTCGCGTCCGGTCCCGGAGCCTCGGGCGGATCGAGCCGGGCGCGACCCTCGACGTCGAGTTCGCCGCCGGTGATCGTGAGGTCGGCGAGCGGCAGCACGTACGGTTGCAGGATGGTCATGCGCGCACGGGCGAGTGAAATGGCGAGGTCCGCTGCGAGCGGGGAGGGCGTCACCATCCCGTCCGCCTTGAATGCAGCGTGGTCGTTGATCACCGCGTCGAGCGCGACCGGCAAGGGTTTCGCGAGATCGAGGCTCGCGTCCTTCACGTGCACGTTTACGGGCGCGACCTTGAACCGGGTGCCCGGTGCGATCTTGCGATCCTCGAAGTCGATCGCCGCGTTCACGACGTCCACGCCGGCAACCTGCACCTGCCATGGATTCGGCAGTTCGGCCCTGCGCGCGACGGCGGGGAGGTTGGCGGCGTCCTTTCCTGTTGCCTCCGTCGGCCCTGGTCCGGGGGCCGCGGTGCCCGCCGCGGGCGATTCGGACGGCGCGAACAGCCCGGTGAGATTGACCGCGCCGTCCGGATCCATCCAGGCCTTCGCATCGACTCCGGAGACCGTTACGTTGGCGATCTGCACCGTCTGCTTCGGCAAGGCGACGGCCGTGTCGGTGAGCAGTATGGAGCCCACCTTGACCCAGTCGTCCCCGACGCCCCGTGCCCGCAGGGCGAGGCCGGTGAACTCGATCTTCGACAGGGTCGCCGCGAGCTGGAGCGATTCGGCGTAGGTGACCTTGTAGGAACCGTTGAGGCCGAGCAGTCCGGACGTCAGGCCGAAGGGCAGGGCGTCGCCGAGGTATTCCGCAACGTCCGTGGCGCGGATCCCTCCCAGGGCGAATTCGCCTTCGGAGGCAAGCACCGGCGCGACCGCGAACCGTCCGTTCCAGCTGAATTGCTCGCCGTGCTGGCCGAGCGCCGCAAACCTGAAGCCGCCGCCCTCCGCGGTCGTGCGGAAGTCCTTGAGCGTGAAAGCGACCGGTGCCAGCGTCCGCTCGAACGGTCGCGCCCGCTCGAAGTCGGCGATGTCGACGCGCCCGTTGTCGAGCACGAAGGACTGCAGCCAGACCCGCGGCGGCGCGGATTCCGCCTGCTTCGGTTGCGCTTCCTTCGGCGCCAGATCGAGCAGGTTGACGGTGCCGTCGGGGCGGATCACCGCGCGCACGAGCGGCGCCTCGAGCTCCACCGCCTTGAAGACGAACGTGCGTTCCCAGAGCGATGAAAGCTCGAAGTCCACGAACAGCCGGCGGAACGCCAGCATCGTCTTGCCGTCCGTGTCGGGGAGCGCGAGGTCGCGGACGTCGATCTGCAGCCGGAACGGATCGATGCGAACTTCTCCGACGCGGAGTTCCCGTCCGTAGTTTTCGCGGACGAACTTGATCGCCTGGTCCCGGACGATGCCCGGGGCGACCTTGAACCCAAGCAGCGCGTAAAGGCCGACGAGGGCCGCGACGATCGCGGCCGCGATGAACGGCTTCGACTTGAGGATCCTGGCCATCGGAGACTGACGTCGGAGTGGACTGGCGGGGTCTGGCGGGCCGCCGTCGGATCCTGCTACCTGCTTTCGGCCAGCCAGCGATACAGGTAGCCGGCCATCAGCGCGCCGAAGATCGGGGCGACCCAGAACATCCAGAGCTGCCCCAGCGCCCAGTCCCCGACGAACAGTGCCGGAGCCGTGCTGCGCGCCGGGTTCACGGACGCATTGGTCACCGGGACGCTGAAGAGGTGCACGAGCGTGAGGCCCAGGCCGATGGCGATGGGCGCGAACCCGGCCGGGGCGCGACGATCAGTGGCGCCGAGGATGATCACGAGGAACATCAACGTCATCACGACTTCCGTGAGGAAGCACGCCGCCATCGAATAGCCGCCCGGGGAATGCGCGCCATAGCCGTTCGCGGCGAACCCGCCGCTCACGTCGAAACCGGGCTTGCCGGTCGCAATCATGTACAGCACGAAAGCGCCCGCGATGCCGCCGAGCACCTGCGCGACGATGTACGGAAGGACCTCGCCGACGGGGTGCCGTCCGCCCGCCCAGAGTCCGATCGTGACCGCCGGATTGAGGTGACAGCCGGAGATGTGCCCGATGGCGTAGGCCATCGTGAGTACCGTGAGGCCGAACGCCAGCGCGACCCCGGCGAAACCGATGCCGAGTTCGGGGTAGGCGGCGGCGAGCACTGCGCTGCCACAGCCGCCGAGGACGAGCCAGAACGTGCCGACGAACTCGGCGGCGAACTTCCTGGACATGGGCATGAATGGACTCCCTGCGTTGCTTGTCGTTGATTCGCCCGCCCCCGGCCTCGAATCTAGCGGCCCCCGGCGGCGGGGACAAGCCTCAGGCCTGCAACAGGGTCCAGAAGTAGCCGTCGGGCGCGACGAACGAGAACGAGCGCGTGCCGAACTCGTCCGGCAGCACGTCGGTCACCGAGGTTGCGCCGCTCGACTGCACGCGCTTCCACATGCTCTCGACGTCGTTCACGCGCCAGGTGTAGAGCGAGCAGCCGAGGCTGCCCGGGCGCGAGCGGTCGAGCTTGTCCGCGAGCCGGCTGTCCCCGGCGAAGCGCACGATCTTGAGCTTTCCGGAACGACGATCCTCGAGGGAGTGGCCCGACCGCGGGTCGTCGAAGTCCACCATCCAGTGCGTCTCGCCCGGCTCGAGACCGAAGATCTGCCGCGAGCCCGTCGCCTGGCCGTAGGGTCGTTCGGCGTCGAACCAGCGCTTGAGTCCAAGCACCTCGTCGTAGAACCGCAGTACCTGGTGGTCGTCCGTCGCGATCATCATTCCCGCGTGCGTGTGCTGGCTGGTCCTGAACAGGCAGTTAGGGTTGATGTGCCCGTACAGCGGGCTCTCGTAGCTGAAGCGCTCGAAGAAGACCTGCCGGTAGAGCGGCTGGATCACGACCATCTCCCGCACGCCGACGATCGGGTCGGCGAAGGGCCGCGCCGCGGCTTCGCCCGTGACCTCGCCGATGACCGCGAGGATGGGGTCGATGACCTCCACGGGCTCGCCGAGTTGTCGCGCCGTCGCCGCGTGGTTCGCAACGTCGAGCACGCTGGCCGTCAGGCGCACGCCCCAGCGCGAGCCGACGCAACGCAGGTTCGGGTCGAGCCCGAGCCCGTCGTTGCGCGGGCGTTCCCACTGCATGAGCCGCACGAGCCCGTGGTCCGCGTCGAGGTGATGCAGGCGCAGCGAGCGCAGCGACGAGTCGACGCCATAGATTGCCCTGGCCGCGCTGGCGTCGAGCGCGCCAAAGCGCCCTGCGCGGCAGCCGAAGCGCTCGTAGTACGCGAGGGACTCGGCGAGGTCGGGGACGCCGACGCACACCTCGTATAACCCGCCGACGCAGGTCGGGCGCGCGGCGGAGGAGCCCGGAGTCGTCTGTGCCATGCCGCTACCCTACCAGACGGTGCCGCCGACGAACTCCCCGGCGGCAGGCAGGAAAGGCCGGTAGTCGATGCTGCTCCAGAACCCGGCCTTGAAGTACGGGTCGGACTCGAGCCAGCGGCGGGCCTCGTCGAGGCTGCCGGTCTTGAAGACGTAAACGCTGCCGATCATGCGCTGCCCGTCGTCCGAGAACAGCGGGCCGGCGAGTGCCAGGCGGTCGAGGATCGACTCGACGTAGCGCAGGTGGTCCTGCGCCGCCGCCCTGCGGGCTGCCTGCGAATCGGGGCCGTCGTGGCAGATGACGGCAACCTGCGTCGGGGCGAAGGGACTGCGCGGGGCGGCATCGGTCATGGACGGGACTCCTTCGAGGACTGTGGCGCGGCCTCGGGCGCGAGCACCTTGCCCGGGTTCATGATGCCCTTGGGATCGAGCGCGCGCTTGATGGAATGCATGAGTTCGAGCGCGAGCGGCCCCTCGTGCCGCGCGAGTTCCTCTCGCTTCAGCCGCCCGATGCCGTGCTCGGCGCTGATGCTGCCGCGGAATCGGCGCACGATGTCGTGCACGGCGGCCTGGATGTCGCTCGACCTGGCGGCGAACGCCGCGTCACCGCCGACCGGCTCGCTCACGTTGAAGTGCAGGTTGCCGTCGCCCACGTGCCCGTAAGCGACCATGCGGCCATTCGGGACGATCGCCAGCACCGCGGCGGTCGCGACGCGCATGAACTCGGGAAGGGCGGCCACGGGGACTGCGACGTCGTGCTTGATGCTGGCGCCTTCGGCGCGCTGCGCCTCGGGGACCGATTCGCGCAGCCGCCAGAGCGCGTTGCGTTGCGCGATCGACTCGGCGATCGCGGCGTCGAGCACGAGGCCGGCGTGCATCGCCTCCTCGAGCGACGCCTCGAGGATCGAGCGCAGCGCGGGATCCTCGCGCGCGGACGAGATCTCGCACAGGACGTACGACTCGAACGGCCGGTCGAGCGGGTCGGCGACACCCGGGATGTGCCGCACGGTGAACTCGACTGCGATCCGCGGCAGGTATTCGAAGCTCGTCACGGCATCGCCTGTCGCCGCGCGAAGCCGCGCGAGCAGTTCGACGGCGGCGGCCGGGTCGCGCACCGCGAGGAAGGCGGTCTCGATCGTGCGCGGCCGCGGGAACAGCTTGAGGCTCGCGGCGGTGATCACGCCGAGGGTGCCTTCCGCGCCGATGAAGAGGTCGCGCAGGTCGTAACCCGTGTTGTCCTTGCGCAGGCTGGTGAGCCCGTCGAGCACGCGCCCGTCCGCCAGCACGACCTCGAGCCCGAGCACGAGTTCGCGGGCAACGCCGTAGCGCAGGGCGTTCAGCCCGCCGGCGTTCGTCGAGAGGTTGCCGCCGATCTGGCAGCTGCCCTCGGCACCGAGCGAGAGCGGGAAGAAGCGGTCGGCGCGCTCGGCCGCAGACTGGACGTCCGCGAGGATGCAGCCGGCCTCCGCGATCATCGAGAAGTTGGCGGGATCCACCTCGCGGATGCGGTTCAGGCGCGCGAGAGAGAGGACGACGTCCGTGCCGGCTTCGCCCGGGGTCGCGCCGCCGCAGTAGCTCGTGTTGCCGCCGTGCGGAACCACGCCGACGCCCAGGTCGTTGCAGATGGCCAGGACCTCCGCGGTCTCGGCTGTCGAAGCGGGGCACGCGACCAGCGGTGTCGCGCCGTGGTACAGGGCGCGGAAATCGACCTCGAACGGAGCGATCCGGTCGCGGTCCAGGATGCAGCCGGCCGTCCCGAGCGCGCGGCGTATGCGCTCGACCGCAAGCTCGACGTTCCGGGGCAGGGCTTGCGCCATCGGCTCCTCGCTGTGCGGCCCTCGCCGCCGGCCTCAAGCCGTCCGCGGCGTCGTGAACCTCGCCATCAGGATCGACGCGCCAACCGCGACGGCGAGCACCAGGATGGACGCCAGCGCGTTCGTCAGCAGGTTGGGCGCGAAGAGCAGCACGATGCCGAAGCCCAGCATCATGAACCCGGACACGAGCTTCAGGATCCGCCCCTCGGACTCGGTGAGCTTGCGCGCACCCATGGTGCGGGTGAAGACGACGACGATGGCGAGCAGTGGCAGCACGTAGATCACGTTGTAGGCCGCGAGCCATGCATAGTACTGCCATGATTCGAGCTTCGCGAGCGTGAGCGCCCGCGTGTAGACCATCGGGAAGCCCGCGGTGCAGAGCAGCTCGTAGGAGTTCGCGACGATCGCGAGGAGCACGGTGCTCGCCAGCATCGGTCCCATGCTGCCGGTGTTGACGACGTCGCGCATGCGCCTGAACAGGCCCGGCTTCGCCGCGTCGGGGATGGAAAGGCTCGGTCCCTCCTTGAACCAGAAGTAGTCCTTGATGTTGAGCGCCGCGACCGTCAGGGCCAGCAGCCCCGCGACGACCGTGATGAGCCTGAGCTCGCCCGCGACGAGGAAGACGTTGAGCCATGCGGCCATGAAGACGAAGTACACGATGCCGGAGAAGAGCACGAACGTGCCGCCGACGATCGCCATGCGCGTCCGGCTCTTCGCGTGCACGAGCAGGCTCAGCAGGAACAGGAGCACGAAGAAGGCGCAGGGGTTGAACGCGTCCATGCCCGCGAGCACGAGCGTCAGCACGGGCAGCGACAACGCCTGTGTGTCGACCGTGCCGACGAACGGGAGGTGAAACGTCGTGATGGCCGGGCCGCCGGTGAGTTCGGTGCGCGAGACCCGTGCGTTGTAGGCCGCGGACGTCGGCTCTGCGGCGGATGCGCCCGGGTGCGCGACCCGCTCCGCATGGCAGGCGTCGAGCGCCTTCTCGAGGTCGGCACCGGTCGTCGCCGCGCTGTCGTAGCCGATCATCACCTGCCGGCAGAACACGAAACCCGGGATCGACAGCGCCTCCACGCCGAGCGACTGGGCCGTCTGGTAGTAGAAGCGTGCGTTGTCAGGGTTGTCCTTGACCGCGAATTTCCTGAGCTCGAGCCAGGGCTTGCGCGCCGCGAGATCCTCGACGAGCGGCCTGGCGGCCTGGCAGTGTGGACAGGCGGGGGAGAAGAAGTAGTAAAGGTGCACGACCGGCGCGCCGTCGGCGGATCGGCCGTACCAGAACTCATCGGACTTCGGGTCGGGGGTGGCGGCGACCGCCAGGCGGGAGAAAGACAGCAGCAGTAATGCCAGCAGACCGAGCCTGATGTTGGTCATTTAACGTGGTTGTCGACGACGGAGGTCCACGAATGATAGCCGGCAAGACCCGCAAGGATCTCCGGTTTTCTACCGATGCGCAGCGTCCCGTCCCTTACCGGAGCCCGACCCAGTCCGGGTTCGGCAGCGCGCTGAAGGCTTCCCTGAGCGCTTCGCCCCAGCCGTTGCGGATCATCTGGAAATAGCGGTTGTCCGCGTCGATGTCCACGTGGCTTGCGACGCGGCATTCATCGCGACGGACGATCACCAGGTCGAGGGGCGGACCGACCGAGAGGTTCGAGCGGATGGTCGAGTCCATCGAGATCAGCGCGCACTTCGCGGCCTCGCTGAGCGGCATGCTGCGGCGGGTGACGCGGTCGATGATCGGCTTGCCGTACTTCGACTCGCCGATCTGGAAATAGGTCGTGTCGGGGGTCGCCTCGATGAAGTTCCCCGCTGCATAGACGTTGAAGAGCCGCGGCGGCTCGCCGTCGATCTGTCCGCCCACGATGAACGAGGCATTGAACTCCACGCCCTGTTGCCGCAGGGGCTCGCCGTCACGCAGGTGCATCTCGCGCACTGCCTCGCCGACGCAGCGCGCGACCTCGAACATGTTCCGGCAGGTATGGAGGTTGTCGGCACCGCTCTCCTGGTTGCCGAGCCGCTCCGCGAGCAGGTTGATCGCGCCCTGGGTGATCGCCAGGTTGCCCGAGGACTGCAGCACGATCACCCGCTCGCCCGGGCGCTCGAATACGGTCGTCTTGCGGAACGTGCTGATCTGGTCCACGCCGGCGCTGGTCCGGGAATCGGAGAGAAACACGAGGCCGGCGTCCAGCAGCATCGCCACGCAGTAGGTCATTGTTGTTGCGCCTGTCCGCTCGTGACTTTCACCGCGACCGTCATCGCTTCGTGGCCGCCGCCGCGTCTTACGCCGCGCACGGGGGCCGCGTCAAGGTAATCCCGGCCGACCGCGAGGCGGCAGTGGCGCGCGCCGGCCTGCTCGGCGTGAGTGACGTCGAGGCTGACCCAGCCTTGCTCCGCACCCAGCCACACGTCGGCCCAGGCGTGGCTTGCGACCTCGCCCGCGTGGCCCGAGTGGAAATAGCCGCTCACGTAGCGGGCAGGCAGCCCCGCGCAGCGGCAGCAGGCAAGCAGGACATGGGTCTGGTCCTGGCAGACGCCGACGCCGAGTTCGAGCGCCTCGGCGGCGCTGTGCGTCACGTCCGTGACCCCGGGCTCGTAGGTCACGGCGGCACGGATGCCCTCGACGAGGTCCAGCAGGGCGGCGCGCGAGGGCGGATGCCTGCCGAAGCACCGGTCCGCGAGATCGCGCAGGGCACGGTCCGGCCGCGTCAGCGTCGTCGGTGCGAGGTAAGCCAGGGGGGAAAGCGAGCCGGTGTCCGCCACGGCGGCGGCAATGTCCTCGCCGACGTCCGCGACGCCATCCACCACGATCCACATCTCGCGGTGCGGCTGCTCGACCGTGACCACGTGCGCGAGGTTGCCGTAAGGATCGACCTGTTCGAGCTTTTCGCCGGGGGCCGACACCCGCCAGTTCACGATACGCTGGCCGGGGTCGGGGCGCGGCGTCAGCTTCAGCGTCTGGATGCTGTAGCTCACCGGCTCCTCGTAGATGTAGCGGGTCTCGTGATGGATGTGCAGCTGCATGATCGCCTCAGGCGGGGCTCGCGTGGCCCAGGAAGTCGCGGCCGATGCGTTCGCTCAGGTCGGCCGTCGTGGCGAGCACGTGCCGCAGGTACGGGGTGGCGCCGTCGCTCGTGAGCGTCTCGAGCGTGCCGAAGCGCAGTGAGGCGTGCAGGCGCCCGGCGCGACGCTCGGTCTCCGCCGACCGGGCGTTCGCGACCGCCTGCAGGTTCTCGTACACGAGCTGCGCCGATCGGAGCACCGAGCGCGGCACGTCGGGGCGGAAGGTCGCGAAGGCCACGACGTGCATCGGCGTCACGCTGTCGCGGGACACGCGGCGGAAGATCTCGAACGCGGACAGGGCCCGCAGCAGCACGCTCCAGGGGTAGTAATCGAGCGCGACCGGGCCGCCGACATCCGCGCCGGGCTCGCCGGCGAGGCGCGCCAGGAGCAGTCGAGCCACGCCGTCCGCGCGTTCGAGAAACGTCCCGATCTGCATGAAGTGGTAGCCCTCGTCGCGCAGCATCGAGCCGAGCACGACACCGCGCGCCAGGTGGGCACGGTACTTGACCCAGTCGATGAACTCCGCGACGTTGCGCGCGGTGAACCGCGACGGGGCGTTTGCGCGCGCCTCGAGCCACGTCGAATTGAACGTCTCCCACATCTCGGAAGAGATGGAACCGCGCACCGCGCGCGCGGTCTCGCGCGCGGCGCGCAGGCAGTTCAGGATGCTCGACGGATTGCCGCGGTCGAAGGCGAGGAAGTCGATGACGCGATGCGGCTCGATCGATGCGTGCTTCTCGGCATAGGCCCCTTCGAGCCCCAGCGTCACGAGCATGTGCTCCCAGCCGACGCCGTCCGACCGCACCTCGTGGGGCAGCAGCGACAGGCGGTACTGCACGTCGAGCGTGCGCGCGAGGTTCTCCGCGCGCTCGGCGTAGCGCCCCAGCCAGTAGACATGGTCTGCGGTGCGGCTCAGCACGGCTCAGGCCTCGAGCACCCAGGTGTCCTTCGTGCCCCCGCCCTGCGAGGAGTTCACGACGAGCGACCCGGCCCGGAGCGCCACGCGCGTGAGCCCGCCGGGCACGATGCGCACTTCGCGGCCCGACAGCACGAACGGGCGCAGGTCGATGTGGCGCGGGGCGACCCCCTGCTCGACGTAGGTGGGGCAGGTCGAGAGCGCCAGCGTCGGCTGCGCGATGTACTTCTCCGGGGACGCCAGGATGCGGAGCCGGAAGTCCTCGCGTTCGGCCATCGATGCGGTTGGCCCGATCAGCATCCCGTAGCCGCCGGCGCCGTGCACCTCCTTGACGACGAGTTCGTCGAGGTGGGCGAGGGCATAGGCGAGGTCGTCAGGCCGCCGCAGCACCCGCGTCGGAACGTTTGCGAGCAGCGGCTCCTCGCCGAGATAGAAGCGGACCATGTCCGGCACGTAGGGATAGATGGACTTGTCGTCCGCGATGCCGGTGCCGATGGCGTTCGCGATGGTGACGCGTCCGGCGCGGTAGGCGGACATGAGGCCCGGCACGCCGAGCACCGAGTCCGGCCGGAACACCAGCGGGTCGAGGAAATCGTCGTCGATGCGGCGGTAGACGACGTCCACGCGCTGCGGCCCGCGCGTCGTGCGCATGTACACGAATCCGTCGCGCACGAAGAGGTCCTGGCCCTCGACCAGTTCGACGCCCATCTGCTGGGCCAGGAATGCGTGCTCGAAGTACGCACTGTTGTGCGCGCCCGGCGTCAGCACGACGACGACGGGATCGGCGCCGCCGGCCGGGGCGACGCTCGAGAGGTTCTCGAGCAGCAGGTCGGGGTAGTGCTCGACGGGCGCGACCCGGTGCAGCGAGAAGAGCTCGGGAAAGAGCCGCATCATCATCTTGCGGTTCTCGAGCATGTAGGACACGCCCGAAGGCACGCGCAGGTTGTCCTCGAGCACGTAGAACTCGCCGCGGCCGGCCCGCACGACGTCGATGCCCGCGATGTGCGCGTAGATGCCGCCCGGCAGGTCGATGCCCTGCATCTCGGGGCGATACTGGGGGTTGCAGAAGATCTGTTCCGGGGCGAGCACGCCGGCGCGGAGGATGTCCTGTCCGTGGTAGATGTCGCTTATGAATGCGTTGAGCGCGCGCACGCGCTGCCGCAGCCCGGCGGCGAGGGTCCGCCATTCATCCACCGCGAGGATGCGGGGCACGATGTCGAACGGGATCAGCCGCTCGCTGCCTTCCTGCTCGCCGTACACGGCGAAGGTGATGCCGACCCGGTGGAACAGGCTGTCCGCTTCGGCGCGCTTCTGGCGCAGCGCGTCGTCGGCCTGGCGGATCAGCCACTCCGAATACGCGGCATAGTGGTCGCGCACGCGGCCGCTTTCCGCATGCATCTCGTCGTACTTCGGCTCGGGGCTGTCCATCTTGGGTCTTCCTTGCGGAAGACCCAAGCGAATTTCGTGCCAGCCGCGTCAAGCATGGATACGGGGGCGCAATGCTCCACCCCGGTGCGGACGGGGGGCCGGGTTGCGCCGCCGGGCCCCAAAACGGTGCGGCGGCTCAGTACCGGCCGTGGGTCTTGTAGAGGTAGTTCGTCAGCTCGGCGGTCTGCATCGAGAGCCGACGCTGGATCTCGTGCACGACTCGGACGATCGCGCGCATCACGTGGTAGACGACCTTCGGGTTCGTGTCGAGCAGGCCCTCGAGCGCGTCCCGGCTCAGGCCGAGAACCCGCGTGTCGCTGAGCGCGACCAGCGAGGCGTAACGGGTGGAGCCGTCCAGGAACGAGAGTTCGCCGACCACGTCGCCCGGGCGGATGGCGTTCAGGGTGACCTCTTCCTCGAGCCCGGCGCCCCGGACGACGCCGAGCACCCCGCTCACGACGACGTAGAGGTGGTCGTCGGCGGTGCCCTCGCGCACCAGCACCTCGCCGTGCTTGAGGTCACGGAGGGTCATGGCGCGGGCCAGTGTCCTGCGCTCCTCGTCGTTCAGCTCGACGGCCAGCTTGGACGTGCTGAGGCCCTCGAGAATGCCGGCTTCGGTCATGGTCCGCGCTCCAGGCAAGGGGTATTTCACTGATTCTCGCGGGATGCCGCCCGACGCGAAAGTAGGTGAAACCCGCTAGCCGGGCGCGGGCAGCCGGCAGCGCGGCTTGGTGAGCAGCATCTGCACGTCGCCAAGTTGCCTTTCCGCGAATCCGCCCTCGCAGTAGCTGAAGTAGAAGTCCCACATGCGGGCGAACGTCTCCGGGTATCCGAGGCGTCGCACGTCTGCGAGACGGCCGAGGAAGCTCTCGCGCCACTTGCGCAGCGTCGTGGCGTAGTGGGGGCCGATGTCCTCGAGATGGAATACCTTCATGTCCGTCGCCCGCCGCACCGAGTCCGCGATGGCGGCGACCGAGGGGATGAAGCTGCCGGGGAAGATGTAGCGCTGGATGAAATCCACGGAGCGCAGCGCCTCCTCGTAGATCTGGTCCTGGATCGTGATGGCCTGCAGCAGCATCGCGCCGTGCGGCTCGAGCAGGCGGGAACACTGCGCCGTGTAGGTGTCGAGGAACTGGTGCCCCACGGCTTCGATCATCTCGACGGATACGAGCTTGTCGTAGCGGCCCGTGAGGTCGCGGTAATCGTCGAGCAGCAGCGTGATGCGACCCGCGAGGCCCGCCGCGCGGATTCGCTCGGCGGCCCAGTCGTGCTGCTCGCGCGAAATCGTGGTCGTGGTCACGCGGCAGCCGTAGCG
This sequence comes from Gammaproteobacteria bacterium, assembly GCA_012026925.1. Classification (GTDB taxonomy): domain Bacteria; phylum Pseudomonadota; class Gammaproteobacteria; order Steroidobacterales; family Steroidobacteraceae; genus RPQJ01. The sequence continues at coordinate 13,769 of VEPJ01000227.1, forward strand.
GGACGCAGCGTGCAGCGCGAGGCCGCCCCAGCCCGTGCCGATTTCGAGCAGGTGATCCGACGGCGACAGCCGCAGCCTGCGGCAGATGCGCTCGAACTTCGCGACCTGGGCCTCGTGCAGCGTCGCGTCCTCGCGCTCGAACACGCCGCAGGAGTACGCCATCGTCTCGTCCAGGAACAGCGCGAAGAGATCGTTGCCGATGTCGTAGTGCGCGGCGATGTTCTTCCGGCTGCCGCTGGGGCTGTTGCGATTGAGCCAGTGCAGGATCCGCCGCAGCGGGGCGGCGACCAGCGCGGAGCCGCCTTCCACCGACTCCATGACGTCCCGGTTCAGGATGAAGAGCCTGATCAGGGCCGTGAGGTCGTCCGCGCGCCAGTGCCCCTGGATGTAGGCTTCGCCGCCGCCGACGGTGCCGCCGAACGCCGCATCCGCGTAGGTCTGCGGGTGCAGGATCTCGATCGTCGCGTGCAGGTCGCACTCCGCGGTACGCCGGCCGAACGTGCGGCGCTCGCGCCCTTCGACCACGGTGAGTTCGCCATGGCGCAGCCGCCCGAGCTTCGACAGGAACAGCCGCCGTCCCAGCCGCTGCAGGACGTTCCCATCGTGTGTTGCGTCGATCCCGGCGATCGAGGAGTTGATGCTCGGTCTCATGGGGAAAGCCTCTCGATGCGTCCGCCGAACCGGCGGTGCCCGGCGCCGGTCTCGTCGGGGTGGGTGAAGAAGGGCGTGCGCTTGAGCCACAGCCGCAAGGCCTGCCAGTAGATTGCGCCGGCGACCTTGGCGGTCATGAAGGGGTAGGCCGCGAGGGCGCCCGCAAGCGACTTCGATCCGATCGGCTCGCGCGCGAGCGACAGGGTGGCGTCGAACACGTGCTCGCCACGTCGCCAGTTCTCCATGTGCACGAGCAGTCGCTCCCCGGGAACGCTGAAGCGCCAGTCGTAGTCGAGGTCCATCGGCATGAAAGGCGACACGTGGAAGTCCTTGCCGAAGCGGAAGCGGAGTCGCGACGGCCGGCCCGCATTGGCGGCGGACGGCAGCACGTAGCAATGCCGCTCGCCCCACGGCGTGTTGTTGATTTCGGCCACGATGGCCTCGATGCGGGTGTCGCTCGCGTCGAAGCAGTAATAGAAGCTCACCGGATTGAATCCGTAGCCGAAATAGCGCGGGTTCGTGAGCAGCCGGATCGGCCCCTCCGGCCGACCGCCACCGCGCTGGCTGGCGAGTGCGCGGATGCTCTCGTCCAGCCGCTCCCCCGGGTCGCCGTGGTGGTCGCGCCGGTGCCAGCGAGCGAGCGCCGGGCGGCGCGCGGACCACAACCAGTGGCCGTCGAGCGCCTGCGGCAATTCCGCCAGGTCGAGGTAGAGCATGCAGACCCGGTAGCGGAATGCGTGCGGCCCGGGCGCGTGCCGACGGTGCCTAACCCACCCTTTGTAGAGGCAACTGTGCACGCTCGAGGTCCTCGTCGAAATGACCGAGCGCCGCCTGTGCGCTCACGACGCCATCTTCGTGGAAGCCGCTGCGCCAGTACGCGCCGCAGAAATAGGTCCGCCGCGCGCCATTCAACTCGCGGTGCCGCTGCTGTGCGGCGACGCCGCGCGGGTGATAGACGGGGTGGTGGTAACTGAAGCTGCGCAGGATCCGTCGCTCGTCGATCGCACGCCGATGATTGAGGGTGACGAGGAAGCGGCACGGCGCGTCGAGCGACTGCAGGACGTTCATGTCGTAGGTGACGGCCACAGGCTCCTGCGGATCCGCGAGCAGGTGATAGTTCCACGCCGCCCGCGCCAGCGGCCGCCGTGGCAGGAGGCTTGCGTCCGTGTGCAGGATCGCTTCGTTCGCCGCGTAAGGCAGCGCCCCCAGCACCTCGGACTCCGCGGCCGTCGGCGCCTCGAGCATGGCGAGCGCCTGGTCGGCGTGGCACGCGAGGAAAACGTGCTCGAAAGACTCGTTGTCGCCTCGCGCCGTGCGCAGGACGACACGGTCCGGCAGCCGGCGAATCGACTCCACCGGTGTTGCGAGCTCGACGCGGGCGCGGGTCGCCGCCAGCAGCGCTCGCACGTACTCCCGCGAACCGCCGCGCACGGTACGCCACACCGGCCTGTCGTCGACGGAGAGGAACCCGTGCCGGTCGAAGAACTCGACGAAGAAGCGCACCGGGAACTCGAGCATCGCGGTGGCCTCGGCCGACCATATGGCGCGGCCCATGGGCAGGATGAAGTGCTCGATGAACTGCCTGGAGTAACCGCCGGCGCTCAGGTATTCACCGAGCGTGAGCGAGTGGTCTGCGGCGCCGACCAGGGATTTCGCGCGCGAGTTGAAGCGCAGGATGTCCGCGATCATCCTCAGGAATGCGGGACGCACGAGGTTGCGACGTTGCGCGAACAGCGAGTTCACCGACGTCCCGTTGTACTCGAGGCCGGTGCGCTCGCAGCGCAGGCTGAAGCTCATGTTCGACGGCTGCCAGCCGACGCGGAGCTCGTCCAGCATCGCGATGAAGTTGGGGTAGGTCCAGTCGTTGAAGACGATGAATCCCGTGTCGACCGCCCAGGTGCGGCCGCCGTACTCCACGTCGACGGTGTTCGTGTGCCCGCCGGCGTAGTCGTTCGCCTCGTAGAGCGTGACGTCGTGAGTGCGCGCCAGGCGCCACGCGGCATAGAGTCCGGCCACGCCGGCGCCGACGACCGCGATCCTCACGACGGCACTGCCGTGTGCGCGGCGCGGATCTTCGCCGGCACCTGCTTCAGGTCGCGGATGAGGCCTGCCGCCGCGAGCAGGCGCAGTCCGTAATAGGTGAGGTCGAGTTCCCACCAGTAGAACCCCTGGCGCGCCGACATCGGGTAGCGGTGGTGGTTGTTGTGCCAGCCCTCGCCCAGCGTGACGAGCGCGAGCAGGAAATTGTTGCGGCTGCCGTCGCGGGTCTCGTAGCGGCGGCGTCCCCAGACGTGGCAAAGGGAGTTGATCGTGTACGTGCCGTGGTAGCAGGCCACCGTGGACACGAAGAACCCCCACACCAGCATCTGGCTGCCGCTCGTGCCGAGCTCGGGCCAGCGGCTTTCGAGGACCTCGCCGAGCAGCATCAGTCCGGCGGCGAGCAGGGCCGGCACCAGGACGTCGAACCGGTCCAGCCAGCGCAGTTCCGGATAGCGCAGCAGGTCGCGAACGCGGCCGAGGTCGGGCGCGAAGTGCCGGCGCGACAGGAACCAGCCCATGTGCGACCACAGGAAGCCGCGCTGCACGGGCGAGTGCGCGTCCTCGGGCTGGTCGGAGTGGGCGTGGTGGTGGCGGTGGTGCGCCGCCCACCAGATGGGCCCGCGCTGCGCGGCCGAGGCGCCGAGCAGCGCGAACACGAACTGCACGCGCCGTGAAGCCTTGAACGTGCGATGCGAGAAGTAGCGATGGTAGAAGCCCGTGATCGCGAACATGCGCAGCAGGTAGAGCGCGATCGCGGTGCCGACGGCGACGGCGCTGGCGCCGACCCAGATCACGCCGAGGCACGCCACGTGCATCGCTGCGAAGGGGACGATTCGCAGCCAGTCGATGTCATCCGGCGAGGCGGCCGCCTTGCTCGCGTTGGCATCCGTATCGAACCAGTGCAGCAGCGCGCCGCAGGCCGCACCGACACGCGACATCGAGGACGTCGTCCGAATCTCAGAGCGCGATTGCATGTCGGCGATCGTCGCTGTTCATCGCGAGGCAGTTCCTGCGGCCGGGCCGGTGACGGGCGTTTCGCCGAGCAACGCGACGCGCAGGTCACGCACGACGCTCCGCGAGTCGAGCCAGATCGACAGGAATGCGGGACCGAAATGCGGGTCGTCGATGTGCCCCAGGTACCGCTCATGGTCGTAGAAGCGCGTCGCGCCAGCCGGCGCGACGACCGCAGTGAGGTTGTGGCCGGGCGCCACGTCTGACCAAAGGGGTCGCAGCAGGGCGAGCCAGTTGCGTCGCTCGTCGGGCGCACGGCCGAGGCGTCGCCACGCTTCGTCCGTGATGTCGAGCAGTTCCTCGCGGCTGAAACGCCGTGCATACCACAGGCTGAGTGCGACCGTCTGTCCGGACCCGGGCCCGTCGTACCGACCGGTGTCGGTCCACAGGCTCGCCTGGTAGATGTCGAAGCCGAGCCAGCTCAACCGGCCCGCGCCGACCTGTCGCAGTTCGGTCCGGTCGGGCATCGCCATCGGCAGCCCCGATGCAGCGGCCGCGCCCGCCGCCATCACCCCGAGGGCCGCGAGCGCGAGCAGGCGCAGGATCGAAGTTGAACTGGACCGCATGCGCGAGACTTTCGCCGCGCCGCCGGGGCCGGATTCAGCGAGGTATCAGCGGCTATCCCTGACCATGGCGTAGCCGGCGAGGGCGGCGGCCCGGCTGTCGCGGAAGTCGACGATGGGGGGCGGGTAGTCCCGGAGCCCATCGGGCAACCAGCGACGGACGTAGGTGCCGTCCGGATCGTGGCGCCCCGCCTGCAGCGCGGGATTGAAGATGCGGAAGTAGGGTGCGGCATCGGCTCCGCAGCCGGCGGTCCACTGCCAGCCGAGCGTGTTGCTCGCGAGGTCCGCGTCCACCAGCGTGTCCCAGAACCAGCGCGCGCCGTCGAGCCACGGCTGGCGCAGGTTCTTCGTGAGCAGCGACGCGACGATCATGCGCAGCCGGTTGTGCATCCAGCCGGTCGCCCAGAGTTCGCGCATGCCGGCATCCACGATCGGGTAGCCCGTGCGCCCGCGCTGCCACGCTTCGAGCCACGCAGGGTTCGGCTCCCAGGGAAAGCGCGCGAAACGCTCGTCGAGTGGCGCCGTCGCGGTCTGCGGGAAGTGGTGCAGCAGGTGGTGGGCGAATTCACGCCAGCCGAGTTCGCGCAGGAAGCTGTCGACGGACGGGCGTGCGGCCGGGCGGTCGACGAGCGCGTTGCGGACCGCGGCGAGGCATTGTCGCGGCCCGAGTTCCCCGAAATGAAGGTGGGGCGAGAGGCGGGAGGTGTCCGGGCGGTCCGGGCGGTTGCGCCCTGAGTCGTAGCCCGCGAGCGCGCGATCGCAGAATTCCTCGAGGCGTTCGAGGGCGCCGTCCTCACCCGGGTTCCAGGCCTCGAGGAATCCCGCGTCCCAGCGAATCGTCGGCAGGAGGCGCAAATCGTCCAGGGGCACGCCGCGGCGCGCGTGCGAGGCGGCCGGGATCGCGCGCGGCGCGGGCAGGGGATCGGGCTGGGAATCGCGCAGTCGCGCGCATGAGCGCCAGACGGGCGT
>VEPJ01000224.1 GCA_012026925.1 Gammaproteobacteria bacterium
CCATGAACAGCAGGATCCCGAAGGACACCAGGAGGATGCCTCCCAGTACCTTCCAAAGCTTCTTCGTGTCTGTCACTTCCCATTCTCCAGTGCTACCCGCGGTCGGACCGCGGCATGGGGCGGATGTTGCGTTGCAATGCGGCGCGGCGCCTTGACCGAAATCAAGGCGGTGCGGGCGGGCTCGCCGGGGCCGGACGAGCGAGCCAGGCATCGGGCACTTGATCTATGTCAAGCGAGGCGACCAGCCTGCCCGCAGTCCACGGTTAATTACTTGCGTAAAGAAAGTTATATTTGATACGGTCGTGCCCGTCACACGGCGAGCGGGGAGGGTGCGGGATGTTCCAACTCACGGGCCAGGTCGCGATCGTCACGGGCTCGAGTCGCGGCATCGGCCGCGCGATAGCAGAGGGGATGGCCGGCGCCGGCGCGCGCGTCGTCGTGTCGAGTCGCAAGCCCGCGGCCTGCGAGCCCGTCGTCGAGTCGATCCGCGCGGCCGGCGGAGAGGCGATCGCCGTGCCCTGCAACGTGGCAGAACGATCCCAGCTCGAGGCTCTGGCAGGCGCCGCAATCGCGAAGTGGGGGCGCCTCGACATCCTCGTGTGCAATGCGGCGGTGAACCCGTACTTCGGGCCGATGGCACGCATGCCGGACGATGCCTATGAGCGGATCATGAATACCAACGTGCGCAGCAACTTCTGGCTGTGCAACCTCGCGGCTTCGCGCATGGCCGAGAGCGGCGGGGGATCGATCATCATCGTCTCGAGCATCGGCGCGAACCAGGGCAGTGCCACGCTCGGCGTGTACGGCATGTCCAAGGCGGCCGATTACGCGCTCGTGCGCAACCTGGCGGTCGAGTGGGGCCCGCACGGCATCCGCGCCAACGGCATTGCGCCGGGCCTGATCAAGACCGACTTCTCGCGCGCGCTGTGGGAGAACGAACAGTTGCTGCGCAACGTCGAGCGCGGCACGCCGGTGCGTCGCATCGGGCAACCCGAGGACATCGGCGGCGTCGCGGTCTTCCTCGCCTCGCCTGCCGCCGCCTACCTGACCGGCCAGACGCTCGTCGTGGACGGCGGCATCACCGTGAAGGAGCCCGCGTGAGGGCGGCCGGCGTACGGCGGAAGCTCACGTGGCGGGGATCGAGTTCGTCGCCGCAGCAGTCGCAGACGACCACCGGGTCGAGCCGGCGCCGGCAGGGCAGGTGACGCAGCACCAGTGGCGGTCCTGCCGGTGTGGCGAGCCACTGGTCGCCCCACTTCATCAACGTCAGGATGATCGGGTACGCGTCCTTGCCCTTCGGCGTGAGCGCGTACTCCATGTGCGGGGGCTGCGCGCGGCTCTGGCGCCGCACCAGCATGCCGTGCTCGGTCAGCAGCTTGAGCCGTTCGGCCAGCAGGTTGGTCGAGATGCGCGTCTGCGCGCGGATCTCTTCGTAGCGGTGCGCCCCGAGGAAGAACGCCGCGAGGACCTGCTGCGTCCAGCGGTCGCCGAAGTAGTCCACCGAATCGCCCACCAGCATCTCGAGCTGTGCCCCGTCGTCGAGTTGCACGGTGGAGCGCCGCGAGACCTTCGGCGGCGGCATGCGGTCCTGCCCTGCACCGGGGCCCTCCCGGTAAGCCACCTCGTGCGGATCGACCGGCTTGCGGCAGTGCGCGCAGACCAGGGTGGGCATCATGGTGGCGGAGCAGCCCGCGTGCACGAGCGCCCCGGGTTGCAGGCGCCGGCGCCGCGACCAGCGGCGGTCGAAGCGCCAGAACATGAGGGCCGTCGGGTAGAACGCCGAGCCCATCGGCGTGAGCCGGTATTCCTGGCGGCGTCCCCCTTCGGCTGCCGGGACGCGTACCAGGCACCCGCAGTCCACCAGCCGGTTGAGGCGGTCGGTCAGCACGTTGGTCGCGATGCCGATCCCGAGCCGCCAGTCGTCGAAGCGCCGCACGCCCTGGAATGCTGCCGCGAGCATGAGCAGTGACCAGCGGTCGCCGATCAGGGCGAGCGCGCGCGACACGGAATTCGCCGGGATGGTTCGCGACGCGGACGCGCGGGACGAGGTCGTGGCCAATTGGCGACTCCGTTGCCGGGGAGGCGCATTATACTTTTTCAACGCAAGCTGAACGCCGGCAATCGCGCCGGCTCGAGGAACGACACATGGATTTCGAATATTCCCCCCGCGTCGAGGACCTGCGCCGCCGCGTGCGCGAGTTCATGGATGACCGTGTGCTGCCCGAAGTTCCCGGCTGGGAACGCGACGTGGCTGCTGGCAACCCCCACCCGCCGTGCATGGAGCAGCTGAAGGCGCTCGCGAAGTCGGAGGGGCTGTGGAACCTGTTCCTGCCCGGCCTGCGCGACGACGAGCCGGGCATGCGCCTGACCAACCTCGAGTACGCGCCGCTGGCCGAGATCATGGGCCGTGTCCTGTGGGCTTCCGAGGTGTTCAACTGCAGCGCGCCGGATACGGGCAACATGGAGATCCTGCACCTGTTCGCCACGCCGCAGCAGCGCGAGCAATGGCTGCGGCCGCTGCTCGAGGGCGAGATCCGCTCCTGTTTCGCGATGACCGAGCCCGACGTGGCCTCCTCGGACGCGACCAACATCCGCACCTCGATCCGCCGCGAAGGCGGCGAGTACGTGATCAACGGCCGCAAGTGGTTCATCTCCGGCGCCGCGCATCCGCACTGCCGGGTCGCCATCCTGATGGGAGTGACCGATTCCGGTGCGGAGCGCCACCGCCAGCAGAGCATGGTGCTGGTGCCGATGGATGCGCCGGGCGTGCAGGTGGTCCGCAACGTGCCGGTGATGAACCACTACTCGCCTGAGGGCCACTGCGAAATCCTGTTCCGCGACGTGCGCGTGCCGGTGACCAACATCCTGCACGAGGAGGGCGCCGGTTTCGCGATCGCACAGGCCCGCCTGGGCCCGGGCCGCATCCACCACTGCATGCGCTCGATCGGCCAGGCAGAACTGGCGCTCGAACTGATGTGCGCGCGCGCCGCCGAGCGCCAGACCTTCGGCCGCTACCTGCACCAGCACGGGACGGTTGCCGAGTGGATCGCCCGCTCACGCATCGAGATCGACCAGGCGCGGCTGCTGGTGCTCAAGGCCGCGTGGCTGATCGACCGGCACGGCACCAAGGCCGCGGCGCGCGAAGTGGCGATGATCAAGGCGCTCGTGCCGCAGGTGCACACGGCGGTCTGCGATCGCGCGATGCAGGTCTTCGGTGCCATGGGACTGAGCAACGACACGCCGCTCGCCAACCTCTGGACGTGGGGCCGCGTGCTGCGGCTCGCCGACGGTCCGGACGAGGTGCACCTGCGCACGGTGGCGCGCCAGGAAATGGGTGCGGCCGCTGCGCGGCGCACCACGGTCGGGCGCTGGATGAACCTGCAGTGACTCTTCAGGCGTCGCTGCAGGCGACGGCCCAGCCGGCATCGGCCACGCAGCGATAGCTCTCGCCGAACAGGCGGGCCGTGGGCGACGACGCGTTGCCCTGCCGGGCGCGCGCGTAGACGCCAAGCTGGATCGCGGCCACGCGGAACAGGCTGAACGCCATGAAGAAGCGCAGGTCCGGCGACTGCTCGAGGCCGGCGCGGCGCGCGTAGGTGGCCACGTACTGGTCCTGCGTCGGGATGCCGAGGCCGGTCGCGTCGTCGCCGACGAAGCCCGCCGAAACGGCGTGACCTGCGGGCAGGTGGTAGGTCATGCAGTTGTAGGCCACGTCGGCGAGCGGATGACCGAGGGTGGCGAGTTCCCAGTCGAGGACCGCGACCACCCGGGGCTCGCTTTCGTGGACGATCAGGTTGCCGATGCGGAAGTCGCCATGGACGAGGGCCGTGACTTCCGCGGGCAGTGGTTGCGCACAGAGCCAGTCGCGCAGCGCGTCGAGCGTGGGTGTCTGCTCGACGCGGGCCGCGTCGTACTGCTTGCTCCACAGTGCCAGCTGGCGCGCGAGATATCCCGCCGGCCTGCCGAAGTCCGCGAGCCCGCAGGCGCGCCAGTCGATGCCGTGCAGCCGGGCGAGGACAGCGTTCATCGAGTCGTAGATCTCGGCGCGCTCGGCGGGCTCGAGGCCCGGCAGCCGCGGGTCGGTGAAGATACGGCCCGGCTGGTAGTCCATCACGTAGAACGCCGTGCCGATGACGCCGTCGTCGGCGCAGTAGGCCCGCACGTGTGGCACCGGCACGCCGCTGTCCGCGAGTGCCGCGAGCACCCGGAACTCCCGGTCGACCTGGTGGGCCGTGGCCAGCAGCGTGCCGGGCGGACGCTTGCGCAGCACGTACCGCCCGGAGGCAGCCAGCACGAGATAGGTCGGGTTCGACTGGCCGCCCTCGAACTGCCACAGCTCGAGCGGTCCGGAGAAACCCGCCACGTTGCGCTCGAGCCAGCGGTCGAGCGACGTGACGTCCACGCGATGACGCTCGGCCACCGGCCGCGTGCCGGGCGGCGCCGTGGTCATTTCGCTGGCAGCCCGAGCCGGTTGGCGATGTTGTTGAGCTGCATGTGCGACGAACCGCCCACGATCGGCATGCACAGCAGGTCGCGCACGTAGCGTTCCATGTCGTAATCGCGCGCGCAGCCATAGGCCCCGAGCACGCGCTGGCACGCGAGCACGATCTCGACCGCGTTCTCGGCCACGAACAGCTTCGCCATCGAGCTCTCGACGCCGCAGTCGCGACCCTCGGTGGCGAGCCACGCTGCGTGATAGAGCATGTGCCGGCACGCTGCGAGCCGCGTGCGCGCCTCCACCAGCAGGTGGCGGATGGCCTGGTGGCCGCAGATGCGGCGGCCGAACTGGCGCCGTTCCTGCGCGTAGGTCCAGGCGTCATCGACCGCGACCGAGGCAATGCCGAGCGCGACGGCCGTGATCTCGAGCCGCTCGATGTCGAGCGAGCGGCCGGCCAGCAGCGGCCAGCCGTGGTTCCACTTCCCGGGTCCGCCCACGATGTTCGCGACGGGCACGCGCACCTCGTCGTAGATCACGTCCGTGGTCGCGGCGTAGCGCAGCCCGGAATGATCGATGTCAACGATCGTGAGCCCGGGCGTGGTGGCGGGCACGAGCAGGAGCGAGAGGTTGCGGTACCGGTCCTCGGCGGGGCCGCTGCGCACCAGCGTGTAGATGTAGTCGGCGATGCGGGCGCCCGTGCACCAGCGCTTGGTGCCGTTCACGACCACCGTCGTGCCGTCGTCGCTCAGGCGCGCGGTGACTGCCGCCGACGCGAGGTCGCCACCCACGTCCGGCTCGCTCAGGCCGTACGCGAACAGGATTTCCCCGCGCGCCAGCCGCGGCAGCAGTTCGCGCTTCTGGGCTTCGCTGCCGTTCTCCAGTACGTTCAGCGCGCCGTAGAAGGCGCAGTGAATGTAGGGGCCGGCGAGCGACGTGCCGCGCCGGGCGAGCTCCTCGATGCAGACGACGGCCGCGAGGATGTCCACGCCGGTGCCGCCGTACTCTTCGGGCACGGTGAGGCCCGTGACGCCGAGCTCGCACAGGCGGGCAAACAGGTCGGGACGGTGAGTCGCGGCGGCATCCAGCCGGCGAGCCTCCTCGCGTGGCAGTTCGCGCTCGACGAAACGCCGTAGCGTGTCGCGCAGCTGGGTGATGTCCTCGCCTTCGTCAAAATTCATCGTCTCTCCCAGTGAGGCAGGTCAGACAGCGCGCGCACGCCCGGCCCAATAGCGGGCGCGGATCGCCTTGCGGTCCACCTTGCCGAGCGGCGTTAGCGGTATTGCATCCGTGAACTCGATCGACTTCGGTGCCGCCACGCTGCCCTTGCGTGCGCGCACGAATTCCACCAGCGCGGCCGCGTCCGGCGCGACGCCCTCCTGCAGGACCACCAGCGCCCGGACCTCCTCGCCCCACTTCTCGTGCGGCACGCCGACCACTGCAGCCTGGCGCACCGCCGGGTGCTGGAACAGCACGTCCTCGACCTCGCGCGGGTAGACGTTGAAACCGCCGCTGATGATCACGTCCTTGCGGCGATCGACGATGGTGATCAGTCCGTCGGCGCTGCGCCGCGCGACATCGCCCGTGTGCAGCCAGCCGTCGCGCAGCGCGGCCGACGTCGCGACGGGATCGTCGAGGTAGCCGCTCATCACGTTCGGGGCGCGGGCGATGAGTTCGCCCGGCTCACCGTCGGCGACGTCGCGGCCGGTCTCGTCCACGAGGCGGATCGCGGTGGGATAGGTGGGACGCCCGGCGGAGGCGAGCACGTCGTCGCCGGCGGGGCGGCCATCGACGAGGTGCGCCTCGCGCGGCAGGGCGGTGAGCGCCATTGGTGCCTCGGTCTGGCCGAAGAACTGCGTGAGCACGGGCCCGAACGACTCGAGGGCCTGTCGCAGGCGCTCTGGGGCGATTGCCGCCGCACCGTACAGCACGTTACGGAGACTCGAGAGGTCGTGGGCGCCGCGGCGGGGGTGATCGAGCAGCAGGTAGATCATGGTCGGCACGAGCAGGGTCGCGGTGGCACGTTCGGCCGCGATCGTGGCGAGCAGCGTCTCGGGCTCGAAGCGCTCGAGCAGCACGCAACGGCCCTGGCGCAGCAGCACAGGCAGCAGCAGGCAGCCGGCCGCGTGGGTCATCGGCGTCGCGAACACGAAGACCTCGTGCCAGCCGACGGAGAAGTCGAGCAGCTCGGTGTAGTAGGTGTGGAACCACGAGCGGTGCGAGAGCATGACGCCCTTCGGCCGGCCCGTGGTGCCGCCCGTGAAGTAGATGCCGGCGATGTCCTCCGGATCTACGGCGACATGCCCGGGCGCCGGCGCGTGCCGGGCGAGCAGGCCGTCGAGCGAGAGGTGCCCGTGGGGCAGCGGCTCGGTCGTGGCGCCGACGCGGACGAAGTGCTCGACGCTCTCGAGTCCAGGTGCCACGGCGGCGACGCGCGCAGCGAATTTCGCGTGATAGACCAGTGCACGGCAGCGCGCGAAATTCATCATGTAGGCGTGGTCGTCGTTGCCCAGGAGCACCGCGAGCGGTACCCGCGTGGCGCCGATCCGCGCAACCGCGTACTCGCAGGCGACGTACTCGGCGCAGTTCGCCATCAGGAAAGCGACGCGGTCGCCGCGGCCGAGTCCGAGCGCCTGCAGCGCGTTGGCGAGGCGCAGCGCCTGGTCACCGAGCTCGCGGTACGTGAACGAGCGCGGTCCGTCGGTGATGGCAACGCGGTCGCCACCGTGAGCCACGGCCCGGTCGTAGAGCTCGCCAACGGTGAACGGTTTCGCCGGCATGGCCCGGGCCTCAGCCGCGCAGGTGGAACATCAACTGGTAGTCGAACACCAGCACCCGCTCCTCGCGCTGGTTGAGCACGGAGTACTCCCAGACCTGCACGCCCTTGCGCGGGTCGCGAGTCACGCGCGTGTCCTTCACCAGCACCTCGACACGCACCGTGTCGCCGATCTTCACCGGAGCGAGCATGCGCATGCCGTCCACGCCGAGCCACGCGATGGCCGCCTCGCCCGCGAAACCCGCCTGCGCGACCAGGCCGACCGCGAGCGCGAAGATCATCGGGCCGTGAGCCAGTCGCTCCCCGAACTGCGTCCTGGCTGCGTATTCGCGGTCCATGTGCAGGGGATAGAAATCGCCGGTGAGGCCGGCCCAGCCGACCACGTGTGCCTCCGTGACGGTGATGCCGTGGGTGCGGTAGCGATCACCCACCTTGAAGTCGTCACCGAATTTCTGCTCGCTCATGTGGGTCTCCACCACCGCCTCAGCGCAGCGGCCGGAACTTGGGCAAGGTGAACTCGTCGTCGAGACGCTCGAAGACGACCTCGACGGGCTGGTCGCAGCGCAGTTCGCCAGGGTCGCACTGGACCACGTTCGACAGCATCTGCACGCCTTCGTCGAGGCGCACGACGGCGACCACGTACGGCATGTCCGCGATGAAGGCGGAGGGTGCGTTCGACTCCACGACCGTGAACGAGTAGAGGGTTCCGCGGCCGCTGGCGCGCCTCCAGCCGAGATCGCCGCCGCCGCAGTGGGGACAGGCGACCCGCGGGTAGTGGATGGCCTGGTTGCACGCGTTGCAGTGCTGCAGCACGAGTTCGTGGCGCCGGGCGGAGTCCCAGAAGGGCCGCGCCCAAGGTTGGACCACAGGGCGCGGTCTGGCGGGTGCAGTCGTCGCGCCGCTCATGCAGGCCTCCCTCGTGGCACGTCGCTGCCGAGGATCGTGACCTGTGCGTCCATGTAGGTGCCGCCCACCGCGGTCTCGACGGCGAAGCGACAGCCGGGCACCTGGCGCGGCCCGGCCCGGCCCATGACCTGCCGGGCAGCTTCCACCAGCAACGACACCGAGCCGCCAGCGCCGATGTGCCCCTTGGACAACATGCCGCCGTCGGTGGTCGTCGGGATGCGCCCACCCGGGGCGGTCGCGCCTTCGAGGTGCAGGCGTCCCGCGTGGCCGCGCGGCGCCAGGCCGATCTCCTCGAAGGCGATCAGCTGATAGATCGGGTAGGAGTCGTAGATCTCGGCCACGTCGATGTCCGCTGGCTCGATCCCGGCCTCCAGGAACGCTTGCCGGCCGGCGCGGGCCCAACCGAAACGGGTCAGGTCGGGCTCCTGGTGGTAAGCGAAGTGCGTGACGACGCCGCCCTCGCCGAGCACGTAGGCGGGCTGGTCGGTGAGTTCGCGGGCGTGATCGGCCGAGGTCACCACGAAGGCCGCGCCGCCGTCGAACAGCATGTTGGAGTGCTTCGCGCGCAGCGGCGTCGAGAGCATCTTGGAAGCCATCACCTCGTCGATGGTGAGTGGCTTGCGGAAGTAGGCGTTCGGATTGAGTTCCGCCCACTTGCGGTTCGAGACGCAGACCGCCGACAGCTGCTCGTCCGTGGTGCCCGTCTCGTGCTTGTAGCGCTGGGTGGCGAGTGCGGCGACCGTCGAGTAGTGCTGGCCGAAGGGCACTTCCCATTCCATCGAGATGCCCGCCGTGGAGAACAGGTCGATGCCGCCCTGGGCGGACACGCCGGTGCCGAGCTTGTCGCAGTGTACGAACAGGATGCTCCGCGCGCGTCCCGTTTCGATCAATGCGCTCGCGATGCGCAGTGCATTGGTGCTCGACGATCCGCCGGAAAACACGGTGGCGTTGGCCGAGACGTTCTTCAGGCCGAGTTCCTCGACCAGGCGGCAGGTGGTGAGTTCGTTGCTGAACTGGAAGCTGAACACCGCCGTCGTCGGGATCACGAAGTCGATCTCATCCTTGTCGATGCCGGCGTCGCGGATGGCGAGGCGTGCCGCGTCGAGCGCGATCTCGATCGCGCTGCGGTCCGGGAAGCGGCCGGTCGGCACCTCGCCGGTGCCGACGATCGCGGTGCGGCCGCGCCGGATGTTCATGCGGCGAGGTCCGGGATGCCGCGGTGGTACGGCGGCATGATGCGGTCCTCGAGGCTCGAGCCCGTGATCGCGTCGACGCACATCACGGCCGACAGCGCCGCCCCGTCCACGCCGCCGCCCCAGAGCCTCCGCCCGTACTGGTCGCCGGCGAAGTAGAGGCCCTGCACCCAGGGCGAGACGACGTCCGGGCGGTCCTCGCCCACCGGGCGCCACAGGCCGTAAGCCTCGGGGGAGGGCGTCCACAGCATGAACTCGCAGTCCTCGTCCCAGGTTGGGAAGGTGGCGCGCGCCCAGTCCTCGCACAGATCGATGACGCGGTTGACGCGGTCCGGATTGCGCATCTCCTCGTCGGTCAGCGCCGTGGAGAACAGGAACTCCCGCTTGCCGGCCGGCCCGCGGCGCGCGGTGCCGTCGCCCCAGGCAGTGAAGTCGCACATCACCATGTCCACCGCGCCGATGTAGCCCTCGCCGCGGATCACGCCGGGCATGTAGACGAAGCTGCCCTCGGCGAGGCCGATGTCGGGCAGCACGCTGCGCTTCATGCCGCACCAGCCCGTGAGCAGGCCGGCGCCCCAGAACTTGCGCTCCAGCAGCTCGACCCACTCCTTCGGGAATGCAGCGCGTGGCAGGACGCGGAATGCGTACTTCGGCGGGATCGTGCAGATCACCCGATCGGCGCGGATCACGCGCTCGCCCTCGTAGGCATTGTCGTCGCCGCGGATGCGCACGCCGGTGGCGCGGCCGTCCTCGACCAGCACCTCGAGCGCGCGCGTGTCGCGCAGCACGGTGCCGCCGTGCTCGAGCACGACCTTCTCGAAGAGTTGTGGAATGGCGATGCAGCCCGGCTCGTCGGCAGTCGCCACCGACCCGCTCACCAGGTTCATGCGGATCTGGCCGGCAATCGCCATGTAGCCGAGAAAGTCGCCGGTCGGCGTCATCGCGGGCTCGGCCTGCGCAGTCTGTGACGCGGCCAGCACCTTGATGTAGTCGTAGGCTTCCGGATGCAGGCCGCGCTGCTCGAGCCAGGACTGCAGCGGGGTGCGCATCAGCCGCGCCATGTCCTCGAAGCTGCTCTTGCCCATCGCCTGCAGCTGCTCCATGGTCGCGGCGAAGCCGGCCTCCGACATCCACGGGTAGGGCTTGCCTTTCTCCACCTGGTAGGCGCGCCCGGACTTTCCTTCGCCCTCCCAGGCGACGAAGCCGAGGCCGCGGTTGAGGGGCAGGTTCCAGTGCACGCCGAGGTGTTGCATGAGCGCGTCGACGCGGCTGCGGTTGCCCCAGAACAGGCCGTGACCGCCCGCCTCGAAAGTGCGCCCGTCCAACAGGCCGCGCGCGAAGATCTCCTCGATGGAAGGGGTGCACTTGCCGAGGTAGCAGTGTGCGTAGGGCAGGGACTTGCGGAACGCCCGGGCATCCATCTCGACGCCGTCGGCCACCACCTTGTTCCCGCGACCGACGTAGGACAGGGTCCGCCCGCCGATGAACGGCGCGCGCTCGAGTACCAGGACGCGCTGGCCGGCATCCCGCGCGAGGAGCGCCGCCGTCGCGAGGCCGGCCACGCCGGCGCCGATGATCACCGCGTCGAACTGCTGCTGTGGGGACATTCCGGGCCTCCGTAATGACTTGCGTAACGATAGTCGTATCACTTGCGTTACACAAGCGGATTGATCGAGCGGCGCGCGGGACGATGCTAGATTCGGCGGTCTGCCCCGAGGAGGATCATGGTGGAAGCCCTGCTGTTCACGGCCCTTGCAGTCGTGCTGTACCTGGTGGCGGACCGAGTCCTCGACGCCCTCGAGCGGCGTGCCGGAAGGCGGTTCGAATATCGCAGCGTGATTTTTTTCGTGATCCTGCTGCTGCTGGCCGTGATCAGTTTCGCGGTCGTGCGTCGCTTCGGGCCAGGGCCCTGAACGGAGCGTCGCTTTTGCAGTGCAATTGATCTAGATCAAGGAATCCATCCGCTCCAGCCCGTATCAAGCCCCAAACGATCTTGGTGCGGGGGTCCCAGGCGACGCTCCCGCGGCTCGGCAACAGAACGAACGCTAGGGGGCAGAACATGGCCGGATCCGATCCGTGGCGCCAGGAGACTCCGCCGGAGCGCGAACGCATCCCGTTCTTCCAGCGGCTGCTCGACAACCACTTCCTGCTGCTGTTCCTCGGCGTGACCATGCCGACGGTGATCTATCTCATCTGGGGGATCATGGAAATCATCCAGATCCCGATCGCCACGCCCTGAGGTACCGCCATGGCCATCACACCTCCGAGTGAGCGGATCTGGTGGAAGGAACCGATCCACAAGGTCGAGATCGTCTGGATCATCGTGGCCTTCCTGTGGGGCCTCGTGATGTTCTTCACGATGATCTGGTGGCACGGCTTCGGGCAGCAGAACCTGTCGAACGAGGCATACCGCATCCAGCCGTTCCAGTTCGCCGAGAAGGTGGACAAGATGATCGCGGCGCACACCGTGCGGCAGGAGGGCGCCTTCCCGGTGGTGCGGCCGCCGCCGGGCAGCGACGTCTACCTCATGGGACGCGTCTACATGTGGTGGCCCATGCTCGAACTCGAGAAGGGCCAGAGCTATCGCCTGCACCTGTCGTCGATCGACCTGCAGCATGGCTTCTCGCTGCAGCCGCTCAACATCAACCTGCAGGTGCACCCGGGCTACGAGATGGTGATCAACCTCACGCCCACGACCACCGGCGAGTTCGGCATCGTCTGCAACGAGTACTGCGGCCTCGGTCATCACACGATGACCGGCCGCATCTACGTCGTCGACCGCAACTGAGGGCCATCCATGAGCATCACAAGCGCTTTCCGGATCTGCCCGACCACCGGTCTCAAGGTTGACCGGGCCGCAGAGAATCTCATCAAGGTCAACGCGGTCGCGGCCGTCGTGTTCCTGCTCATCGGCGGGCTGTTCGGCCTGTCGATCGCGCTCTCGCGCTGGCCGGCCGTGCACCTGCTGCCGGCCGAATGGTTCTACCTTGCACTCACCGCGCACGGATTCGACGTGTTGCTCGCATGGATCATCTTCTTCGAGATGGCCGTCCTCTATTTCGCGTCGGCGGTGCTGCTCAACTGCCGGCTGGCCGCGCCGCGCTGGGCCTGGGCGCAATTCGGCCTGATGCTGGCCGGCGCGCTGATGGCAAACGTCGCCGTCCTGCAGGGCAACTCGTCGGTGATGTTCACGTCCTACCCGCCGCTGCAGGCTTCGCCGTGGTTCTACCTCGGCCTGATCCTGTTTGCGGTCGGCGCGTTGATCGGCTGTGCGGTGTTCTTCGGCACGCTGGTGGTTGCGAAGGACGAGAAGACGTACGAGGGTTCGGTGCCGCTGGTCACCTTTGGCGCCGTCACGGCGGCCATCATTGCCGTGTTCACGCTGGCGTCCGGCGCGATCATCCTGATTCCCACCTACCTGTGGTCGATCGGCTTGATCAGCAGCGTCGATCCCCTGATGTACAAGCTGGTGTGGTGGGGCATGGGGCACTCATCGCAACAGATCAACGTCTCGGCCCACGTAGCGGTGTGGTACGCGATCGGCGCGATCGTGCTAGGTGCCAAGCCGATCTCGGAGAAGGTCAGCCGCATGGCCTTCCTCATGTACATCCTGTTCCTGCAACTGGCCAGCGCCCATCACCTGCTGGTCGAGCCGGGCGTCAGCTCGAGCTGGAAGATCTTCAATACCAGTTATGCGATGTACCTCGCCGTGCTGGGCAGCATGATCCACGGCCTGACGGTGCCGGGCGCGATCGAGGCGGCGCAGCGCGCCAAGGGGTTCAACAAGGGGATGTTCGAGTGGTTGCGCAAGGCGCCGTGGGGCAATCCGGCGTTCGCCGGCATGTTCATGTCGCTCGTGATGTTCGGCTTCCTCGGCGGCATTTCCGGCGTCGTGATGGGCACCGAGCAGATCAACCTGATCATGCACAACACGCTGTACGTGCCCGGGCACTTCCACGCCACGGTGGTGGCCGGCACCACGCTCGCGTTCATGGCGATCACCTACCTGGTGGTGCCGCTGATCTTCCGGCGCGAGATCGCGTTCCCGAAGGTCGCGCAGCTGCAGCCGTACGTGTTCGCGATCGGCATCGCCGGCATCTCGTTGTTCATGATGGGGGCCGGCACGCTCGGTGGGCCGCGGCGGCACTGGGACATCACCTTCGCCGACGCGCTGACGAGCTTCCAGTTCTCGCCGGCCGCCTTCCTCATGCTGGCGCTGAACGGCATCTTTGCCTGCATGGCCGCCCTCGGCGGCGCCATGTACATATTCGTGGTCGTCTGGTCGGTGTTCTTCGGGCGGCGCATCGGTGACACCGAGAAGCTCCAGCTCGGTCCGGCCACCGGCTCACAGGCTGCGGCGGCAGTGGCGTCGTACGGCAACGAGGGTACGTTGAAGATTCCGGGCACGGTCACGCTGGTCGGGGTGTTCTTCGTCTCGTTCGTGCTCTATTACTACGTCAACTGGAAATACCTCGCCGAGCTCTGGCCATTGAAGTGAGGGGGCTGCCGTGAACAGCATCGCCGCCGCCGTGACCCAGGTCGAGCCGCGCGCTGCGTGGCGGACCGCGCTCGAGGTCTTCAAGCCGCGCATCGCGCTCGAGATCATGCTCGCCGGTGTCGCCGGCGTCGCGATCACCGGCGGGCCGGGCCTGCCGTGGTGGCAGCTGCTGGTGCTGGCCGCGGGCATCTTCGTCGCAGCGGGCTCGGCCGGCGCGCTCAATCACCTCGCAGAGCGCGATCTCGATGCGCGCATGTCGCGGACGCGCGGGCGTCCGTTCGTGACCGGAGCCCTGAGCGGCGGCATGCGCTGGTATGCGTTCGTGGCCCTGTTGCTCACGCTCGCAGTATCCGCCACGGGCATCGCGACGAACTGGCTTGCGGCGGGATACGTGTTCCTGGGGGCGTTCACCTACGGCGTCGTGTACACGCTGTGGCTGAAGCGGCGCACCTGGCTCAACATCGTGATCGGCGGCCTGGCCGGCAGTTTCGCGGTGCTGGCGGGGGCGGCGGCGGTCGATCCGTCGCCGGGGCCGGCGGCGTGGACGTTCGCGGTCGTCCTGTTCCTGTGGACGCCGCCGCATTTCTGGAGCCTGGCGACCTACTACCGCCAGGACTACGCGGATGCAGGCGTGCCGATGCTGCCGGTGGTCAAGGGTGACCGGACTGCGGCCCGGGCGATTCTCGCCCACACGGTGCCGCTGGTGCTGCTGTCGCTGCTGCCGGTCGTGTGGGGCGCCGGCCCGTTCTACGCGCTATGTGCCGCGGCGGGCGGGACGTATTTCATCTGGCGCGCCTGGCTGCTGTCGCGCAGCCAGACGCCGGCCAATGCCATCCGCAGCTTCCTGGCGTCGCTGCTGCAACTTGGGTTGCTGCTGCTGGGGGCCATCGTCGAAGGCGCCGTGCGGGGCAGCCTGGTCCAGCTCTGAGGCATGGTCGGCGTCCGCCACGCCGGACCCTTGCTGTGCGCCGCCGTTGCGCTGGTTGCGGCAGCGGTGACGGGGCCAGCACGTGCCGCGCGCTTGAGCGATGCCGATGCACTGCGCCTGAGCCAGGCCGCGATTGGCCGCACCGTCGACGGAGTGACGCTCACGACCGCTGACGGAGAGCGCCTGACGTTCGAGGCGCTGCGCGGGCGCCCCGTGGTGCTGAGCCTCGTTTATACGAGCTGCTATTACGTCTGCTCGGGCCTGACCCTGCGACTGCGCGAGACGATCAAGGTCGCCCGCCAGGCACTGGGTCCCGGCGCGTTCACCGTGGTGACGGTGGGCTTCGACACGCCGAACGACACGCCGGCGCGAATGCGTGCATACGCCCGCGAGCGTGGCGCCGTCCAGCCGGACTGGTACTTCGCGAGCACCGACGCCGTGGGCATGGCCAGGCTGATCGCTGCCGTGGGCTTCAGTTACTTCCCGTCACCCAAGGGCTTCGACCACATCACCCAGACCACGATACTCGATGCCCGCGGTCGCGTCGTGCTGCAGGTCTACGGCGATGACTTCGCGCCGCCACTGGTGGTCGAGCCGCTCAAGAAGCTGGTGTGGGGCCAGAACCTCGACCGACGCACCCTCGAGGGTCTCGTGAACACGGTCAAGCTCTTCTGCACCATCTACGATCCGACCAGCGGGCGTTATCGCTTCGACTATTCGCTGATCGTCAACATCGTCGCCGGCAGCCTGGCGCTCGGCATCGCGCTCGCCGGCATCGTCGCCGGGCTGCGCAACGTCAAATGAAGCGGGCGTTGCGATGGCTGTTCGAGCGGGTCGAAGCGGGCTTTGCGGCCGTGTTCGGCCAGCGGCTCAACCCGATCCCGCAACTCGGCTCGCTCGGCTGGTTCCTGTTCTGGATCGTCACGGTCAGCGGCATCTACGTCTACGTGTTCTTCGATACCGGGCTCACCCAGGCATGGGAGTCGCTCGAGCGGCTGAGCCGCGACCAGTGGTACCTCGGCGGATTGATGCGCAGCCTGCACCGGTATGCATCCGACGCCCTGGTCGTGGTGGTGTTCGTGCACCTGCTGCGCGAGTTCGCGCTCGACCGCATGCGCGGCAACCGCTGGTTCCCCTGGGTGACCGGCGTGCCGTTGCTGTGGTTCATGTACGCCTGCGGCATCACCGGCTACTGGATGGTCTGGGACCAGCTCGCGCAGTACGTCGCGATCGCGACCACCGAGTGGCTGGATGCGATCGGGATCTTCGCCGAGCCGATCGCGCGCAACTTCCTCGACAGCGAGCGGCTGAGCGGCCGGTTCTTCACGCTGATCATCTACATGCACATCGCGCTGCCGCTGCTGATGTTGCTGTTCATGTGGGTGCACATCCAGCGCCACGCGCACGCGCGCGTGAATCCGCCGCGTGGTCTCGCGCTCGGCACGCTGGCAGCGCTGGTGGTCCTGTCCTACGCGTGGCCGGCGCAGAGCCAGGCGCCGGCCGACCTCGACCGCGTGCCGTTCTCACTCGGCATCGACTGGTTCTACCTGACCGTGTACCCGCTGCTCGACCGGATGGGTGGCGGGTCGCTGTGGCTGGTGCTGGCAGGCGGCAGCCTGCTGCTGAGCCTGCTGCCGTGGTTGCCGCCGCTGCGCAAGCCGCCACCGGCGCGCGTCGATCTCGCGAACTGCAACGGCTGCTCGCGCTGCTTCGCCGATTGCCCGTTCGGCGCGATCACCATGGTGCAGCGCACGGACGGCTTGGCCTTCGAGCAGGAAGCCAAGGTCGATGCCGACCAATGCATGAGTTGTGGCATCTGTGTCGGTGCCTGTCCCACCGCGACGCCGTTCCGGCGCGCCGGGGCGTTGTCGGCCGGCATCGAGTTGCCCGACCGCAGCGTCGCCGGCCTGCGCGACGAGCTGATCGCAGCCACGGCAAAGCTCAGCGGGCCGGCGCGCGTGCTGGTGATCGGCTGCAGCCACGATGCGGGCTCACGCGCCCTGGCCGACGACGAGACGGCCGTGGTGGGATTGCCGTGCGTCGGCATGCTGCCGCCATCGTTCCTCGATTTCGCACTGGCCAGGCATCACGTAGACGGCGTGATGCTGTCGGGCTGCGCCGCGCACGATTGCTACGAGCGCCTCGGCGACCAATGGGTCGAGCAGCGCATCGCCAACGAGCGCGACCCGAACTTGAGGGCGCGCGTGCCACGCGAACGAGTCGCCGTTTCGTGGCAGAACCCGGCACAGCCCGGACGCCTGCGCGAGTCGCTCGTGCAGTTCCGTCAGCACTTGCGGCAGCTCGGCCCAGCCACGGCCATGGGCGCCGCATCCGGTGCCACCGCTGCCACCACGGGGGAGCGTCCAGCGGCATGGCGTGCCCGGCTCGCGGAGTTCGGGCGGCCCGTGCGCTGGTCGGGCCAGGCGGCAGCCTACGCCGTCCTGGTCGCATCCGTCGGCTTCCTGGCGACCCGGCCGGCTTACACATACCTCGCGGAAGACCAGGCGCTGCTCAAGCTCAGTTTCAGCCATGCGGGACAGCCGCTGAAGCCCTGTCGCCGCTACACCCCCGAGGAACTGGCGAAGTTGCCGTTCAGCGAGCGCAAGGCAACGAGTTGCGAGCGTGGACGCTGGCCGGTCTACGTCGAACTCGACCTGGACGGCCAGCCCGTCTACCGCGGCACGCACGAGCCGGCCGGGCTCTGGAACGACGGCCCGTCGGCCGTATATGTGCGCTTCGAGGTGCCGGCCGGCCGTCACCGTGTCGTCGCGCGGCTGCGCGACAACGGCGCTGACAGCGGTTTCACGGCATTCGCCGAGCGCACGATCGAGCTGGCGCCCGGTGAGAACTTCGTCGTGGACTATCGCGCGGCCGAGGGCGGCTTCGTGTTCGGACTGCCGGCGCAGCAGGGCGCCGGCACGGAGGTGCCGTGACGCTGCTGCTCTGGCAGGACAACTTCTCCGTCGGGATCGCCGAGGTCGACCACGAGCACCGCGAGCTGATCGGGCTGATCAACGCGCTGCACGCGGCGCTCGGCACGGAGCGCTCGGGCGAACGAGTGGAGGCCTTTCTCGGCGAAATCTATGCCGACATCTCCGCTCACTTCGCGCTCGAGGAGCGGGTGATGCGGGAGCGCCGTTACGACGCGCTCGCGGAGCACAAGGCCGACCATGAGCGGCTGCTGGACCAGCTGCGCGACATGATGGACGCGCAGGCTGATGGGGCGGTCCTCGACGATGCCCGGTTCGGCGGCGAGCTGGCCGAGTGGTTCACCGGGCATTTCCGAACGCACGACGCACGGTTTCATCGTTCCCTCGCACGCTGACCGCGGGTTCCGTTGTCTTGCGCTGCGGCAAAGCTGCCAGTTGTACGGCGCCGGTGATCGGGCCATGCTGGCGTGGCAGCGCTGGTCCGCTGGCAGGGGGTGACCATGGGCGTGACGAATTCGACATCGGGCACCAACGTCCACGAGGTGGCGGAAGGCATCTACCGCATCAACACCCCGGTCGTGCTTCCCGACGGCGGCGGGTTCTCGTTCAACCAGTACCTGGTGGTCGACGACGAGCCACTTCTGTTCCACACCGGACCGCGGCGGATGTTTCCGCTGGTGCACGAGGCGGTGGCGTCGGTACTGCCTGCGGCTCGCTTGCGGCACGTCGCGTTCTCGCACGTCGAGTCCGACGAATGCGGATCGCTGAACGAATGGCTCGCCGCGGCACCGAATGCAGCTCCGCTGTGCGGACAAATCGCGGCCATGGTGTCGATCGGCGACCTCGCCGACCGGGCGCCGCGGGCGCTCGCCGACGGTGAGCGACTCTCGCTCGGGCAGCGCAGCCTGCGATGGTTCGATGCACCACACCTGCCGCATGCGTGGGAGTGCGGCTTCCTGCTGGACGAGCACACTCGCACGCTGTTCTGCGGAGATCTGTTCACGCAACCGGGCGCCGAGTCGCCGGCGCTCACCGAGTCGGACATCCTCGGTCCGAGCGAGGCGTTCCGCCGGCAGCTCGACTACTTCTCGCACACCAGGCACCTCGACGCGCTGATCGAGAAGCTTGCGGCGACCGAGCCCGCGGTGCTGGCCTGCATGCACGGTAGCGCCTGGCGCGGCGACGGCGGAAGGCTGCTGCGGACGCTCGGGGAATCGCTGGCCGCCTGAAGCAGAGAGGCCGGCGATGTGCCGGCCTCCCTTCACCAGTCCCTAATCTCTAATCACTAATCACTAAATTGCCCGGCTGAAGCGCTGCCCC
>VEPJ01000213.1 GCA_012026925.1 Gammaproteobacteria bacterium
CATCGCGGCGTCACGCCGAGCTCCTCGCGCTTGCGCCGCGTCTCGACGCGGCGCGTCTCGACGAGATAGGCGAGCATGCCCGGGCTGATGCGGCCGCGCGCGTCGGCGAGCGAGACGAGCTCGGGCGGCGGCAGGCCGGCCAGTTGCGCCGTCGCCTGCAGGTAGGCGGTCGTGCTCGAGTGATCGCCGTCGCCGACGTTGAAGACTCCGTGCACCGGGCGCTCGATCGCAGCGACGCACGCGGTCACCAGATCGTCCACGTGGATGCGGTTCGCCGGGCCCGCGTCCTCGGGGCGAAGTGCCGGCTCTCCGCGCTGCAGGCGCTCGAGCGGCAGGCGCTGCGGGCCGTAGATTCCGGGCACTCGCAGCACGACCCGGCGCACGTTGCGCGCTTCGCACCACGTCCGGACGAGCTGCTCGGCGGCCACGCGGCGCCGCGAGCGGTCGTTCGTCGGCATCACCGGGCTCGTCTCGTCGACGGCCGCTCCGGCGGTGTCGCCATAGACCCCGGTCGTGCTCATGTAGAGGAACACGTCGGGTCGCCGGTCGCCGAGCGCATCGAGCAAGTTCGCGATCCTGGGATCGGTCGTGCCGGATTCCGGCGGCGGCGCGAGGTAGGCGATCGCGGCTCCTTCGGCCCGGGCGCGGATTTCCTGCGGCAGGGGCGACGCATCGAGGTCCGCGACGATCGTGTCGATCCCCGCGGCGCGAAGCGAAGCGACATTCGCCATCGAGCGGGCGAGCGCGACGACCTGCCAGGGCGGCTGCAGCCGCGCAGCCAGGCGTCGGCCGACGTATCCGCAGCCCGCGATGAGGCAACGGCGATCCATTCGGCAAGCATACGCGAATGGTCCCGAATGACCCGCAGTTCGC
Organism: Gammaproteobacteria bacterium; assembly: GCA_012026925.1. Taxonomy (GTDB): domain Bacteria; phylum Pseudomonadota; class Gammaproteobacteria; order Steroidobacterales; family Steroidobacteraceae; genus RPQJ01. The sequence continues at coordinate 874 of VEPJ01000213.1, forward strand.
CGCGCGTCGTGGCATCCTGAACCCATGCCACGGGTGACCCTCGTTCCGACCGGCCAGGCCTTTCTCGTGGAGGACGGCGAGACCGTGCTTGCCGCCGCGCTGCGTGCCGGACTGAACTTGCCGCACAGCTGCAAGGGCGGGCATTGCGCCTCCTGCAGGGCGCGGATCCTCGAAGGAACCGTGGATTACGCCGGCGAAGTGCCACCCGGCATCACTCCAGGCGAAGTCCGCGAGGGGTATGCGCTCCTCTGCCAGGCGCGCGCATTGACCGACCTGCGCGTGGAGACCCGCGAAGTGCGGCCGGCGCCCGACGTCGAGGTGAAGAGCCTGCCCTGCCGTATCGAGCGTCTCGACCGGCTCGCGGAGGACGTCATCGCCGTTGTCCTGCGCCTGCCGGCCGTCGAGGAAATGCACTTCCGGCCCGGCCAGTACATCGACGTCATGCTGTCCGAAGGTCGCCGCCGCAGCTTCTCGATTGCGAGCGCGCCGGCCGACGGGCGACACCTCGAGCTGCACGTGCGTCGCGCGTCGAAATCCGGGTTCACCGGGCAGCTGTTCGACAGCCTGCGCACCGGCGCGCTGCTCCGGATCGAGGGACCGCTCGGCCAGTTCTGGTTCCGCCCGGAGTCCCCGCGACCGCCGCTGATGGTCGGCGGTGGCACGGGTTACGCACCGCTGCGCGCGATGCTGCGGCAGCTGATCGCGACGGGCGACAGGCGGCCCGTCACTCTCTACTGGGGTGCGCGCGAGACAGCCGGGCTCTACGAGCACGAGTGGCTCTCGGGGCTCGTCGCGTCGCGCCCGGGCTTCGTTTTCCGGCCAGTGTTGTCCGGACCATCCCTCGGTGAGGACGGACTCAGGCACGGCCTCGTGCACGAGGCCGTGCTGGCGGACCATGCGGACCTCTCGGGCCACGACGTCTATGCGAGCGGCCCGCCGGCGATGATCGAAGCGATCCGGACGCGCTTCGTCGAGCACGGGCTGCCTCGCGGACAGCTCTTCTTCGACTCCTTCGACTACGCGCCCGACACGCTCGCGCGCATGAAGGCGCGGCAAGGGTCGGGCTGATCCCCGCGGCGATCAGCGACGGCGCAGGCGCACGCGGGGCAGGTTCGTCCGGCGCCCGACCGACTGGGCGACCGAGCGCCGCAGCACTTCCGACGCCCTGGCCTTCTCGCCCATCTCCTCGAGCAGGTTGGCGAGGATCAGGCTGTTCTCGTTGCTCGGCCGGCGGGCGATGCTCGCCTCGAGGTAGCTCCGGGCCTTGCCGAACAGCTCGGCCCGCAGGCAGAGCCGCGCGCAGGTCGCGAGCAGGTCGGGATCTTCCGGGCGCTTGCGCAGCCACGTCTCCGCGCGATCGAGCGGGACGAGCGGATCGGGCAGCGCCAGATCGCCGTAGAGTCGCGTCGCCGCGGCGTCGGCCGTGTCCTCGATCAACTCGCGCAGGACCTTCTCCGCCGTCGGGTGGTCCTGGCATGCCATCGCTGCGCGGGCGTAGGTCACGATCGATTGCGGCAGGCGACGCACGCCGCGCGGGAGGCCCGACCACGCCTTCTCGAGCCGCGACTGGTCGGCACGCTCGCCCGCCGCGCGGATTTCCTCGAGCTGCACCTGCGCGAGCAGCTCGTTCACCTGGGATTCCGGGAGCTCCTTGGCGCTGCGCAGCCGTGGCCCGAGCGCGATCAGCCGCTCGCCGCGCCCGAGCTTCTGGTACAGCCGCGCCATGAGCTCGATGCCCCGCGAATTGAGATCGCCCGAGGCTTCGAGCTGCTCGAGCGTGAGCAGGGCCGCTTCGTCCTGGCCGCGACGCATCTGCATCTCGGCCAGCGTTACGAGTGCAGCGGCGCGCTCCTCGGGAGCGTCCTCCTGGGCGAGCGACAGGTACTCGTCGCGGCGGTCGATCGCGTCGAGCAGGTCCGCGGCGCGCGCCGCGACGAGGTAATTCGCGGCGGGCGAGTCCGCTTCGGGCGCCGCGCGGGCCAGCAGTTCCTCGGCGCTCCGCCAGTTGCCGGCGGCAAGGTCGAGCAGTCCGCGCTGCGTGTCCTCGCGCGCGCGTCGCCGCCGCCGCACGGCGCGCAATTCTGCGAGCCTCCGGCGCGCGCTGACGGCGCCGACGAGCGCACGCACGGCGAAGTACGCGCCCGCAAGCAGCAGGAGGAAGACCGGCAGCGTCGTCTCGAACAGGAAGCGACCGGTGCGGAGCGCGACGTAGCCCGGGTCGCCGAGCAGCAGGTGCGCGAGCAGGCCGCCGGCCACGAGCGCCAATGCGACGATCACCGCGCCTTTCATGGGGAAGCCGGGGTGCCGCCCATCACGCGCTGGAGCTGCCGCGCGGCCGCGCCGACGGCGGGTAGCGGCGGGGCGATGCTGATGTCGCGCAGCGCTGCGATCTCGCCCTGCGCGCCCTTGACGGCCGGCGACGACGGGTCGAAGAACTCGGTGAGCCACGCCGACGCCGCCTTCAACGATTCCTGGTATGCGGCGGCATCCGGCTGCATGGCCGCGACGCGGGCCGCGAACAGCAGCAGTTCGAGGTGCTGCCGGCGCAGCGATTCCTCTTCCTGCGTCACGAGCCGCGTCGTGGCCGGGTCGATGCGCTTGAGCGAAACGAGGTCGCGCAGGGCCTGCGCGAGCCGGTGCATGCCACGCTCGAACGCGCCCTGCGGCGCCGGCTCCGCGGGCGCACGGCGGGCGCTCGTCACCGGGACGCCGAGCACCGGGAACGCGGGAATTGCGTCCTCGATCGCGGCGACGCGCGCGAGTACCGCCGGCAGGTCGGGCGCCGGGACGGCGCGCAGCTCGGTCAGTTCCTGCGCGAGCAGGCGGCGTACCTCGGTCACTGCCGGATCGTTGAGCGTGGCGAGACGCGCATCCGCGGTCTCCATCGCGACGATCGCGGTCACGACATCGTGTTCGAGATTGAGACGGCGCGCGCCGAGATCGAGCAGGTACATCGCCTCCGCCCGCACCCAGGCGCGCTGCGGCGCCTCGGTCCGGGTCCGCAATTCCTCCACGCTGCGGCCGAGCTCGCCCACCTGCGCCGGCAGTTCGCGCAGGCCGCGCAGTTCATTGCGCGTTGCGTTCTGCGACGTGTCGAGGCGCGCGTTCAGCGTGGCAATCTGGCCGGCCAGCCGATCCTGCGTGCCGCGCAGCTGCGTGACCTGCCCGTGCACGCGGTCGATGCGTTCGTCGAACTGACCGAAACGCCAGTGCGCGTACACGGCGAGCAGCAGCGCGATGACCGCGAACGCGACGAGCATGGGGCTCGAGCCGCCGCCCGTGCGCCGGGCGTTCATCTCGGTCGAGAGGGATTCGATTTCGGCGGACATCGGCTGGGCGCAGGCGCGCTGGATTATTCCGCCCCGATCCTATCACGCAGGGGCGGGGCGGCTCCCGCGCGGGTGCTCGAGCAGGGCCGCAAGCATCGCGTCGTCCTCGGCGCTGCGGGCCGCGAGGATCTCGCCGCGCCAGCCGAGCCGGCGGGCCGCCGCTGCGACTCGCTCTCCCGGCACCAGCAGGCGGGCATCACGCAGCCGGGGGAACCCAGGGTCGGGCGCGAGCGCCAGCAGCGAGTCGAGGATCTCGACGCTGGTGACGGCAACGACGACGGCCTGCGACGCGCTGGCCCGCAGCAGGTCGGCGACGGCTCCGGGGGTCGGCACGACCGGTCGCCGACGATAGACCTCGGCGAACTCGACGGTCGCGCCGCGGTCCTCGAGGGCCGGGCGCAGGGCGTCCCGGCCGCCGATGCCCTTGACGACGAGGACGCGCCGGCCCGCCGGGTCGCCGAACTCGGGCAGCGCCAGCAATGCCTCCGAGTCCGATCCCGTCGCCGGCAGCGCGTCGACCGGTACCTGCGCCGCTTCAAGCGCGCGGGCGGTGGCGCGACCGATCGCCGCGACCCTCGCCGGCGCCGGCCGGCCAAGTTGCGCGAGGCCCTGCTCGACCGCGTTCGCGCTCGTGTAGATCACCCAGTCGAATTGCGTCCTGCCGAGCGCCTCGCGCGTGGCGGCATCGAGCACGACCGGCTCGATCGCGATGGTCGGGAACGCGACGGGGTCGGCCCCCTGCTCGAGCAGCAGGTCGATGAATCGGGCAGCCTGCCGCGCCGGCCGGGTGACGACGACGACGAGGCCGGCGAGTGGACGACTCACGACGCTGCGATGGCCTCGTTGCGGAGCCGTTCGAGCAGCGCGCCGGCTCCGGCCGCCTGCATGCGGCCCGCGAGGGCACGCCCGAGCTGCGCGGCATCCGCCGTGGATCCGCTGATGTGGTCGCGGTAGACCTCCGTGCCATCGGGCGCACCCACGAAGCCGCGCAACGTGAGCGTGTCGCCGTCGAGCGACGCGTGCGCTGCGATCGGAGAGTGGCAGCTGCCGCCGAGCGTCTGCGCGAAGGCGCGTTCCGCCGTCAGCCGTACGAACGAGTCCACGTGGTGCAGGGCCGCGAGGTGATCGCGGCTGCGGGCGTCGTCCTCGCGACACTCGATGCCGATCACGCCCTGGCCCACGGCGGGTACCGACAGGTCGAGTGCGAGCACTTCGGTGATGCGCTCGCCGAGTCCGAGCCGCTCGAGGCCGGCGCACGCGAGCAGGATCGCGTCGAGGGCGCCCTCCTCGAGCCGCCGCAGTCGCGTGTCCACGTTGCCGCGCAGCAGCTCGAGCGCGAGGTCCGGCCGGGCGTGGCGCAGCTGCGACTGCCGGCGCGGGCTGGAAGTCCCGACGCGAGCGCCCTGCGGAAGGTCGGCGAAGCGGCGGTAACGGAGCGAGATGAAGGCGTCGTGCGGGTTGGCGCGCGGCAGCGCGGCCGCGATGCAGAAGCCCGGCGGGAGCTCGCTCGGCACGTCCTTCATGGAGTGGACCGCGATGTCGGCGCGGCCTTCGTGCATGGCGACCTCGAGTTCCTTCACGAAGAGCCCCTTGCCCCCGACCTCGGCGAGCGCGCGGTCCTGCACGCGGTCGCCCTGGGTGCTCATCGGCACCAGCTCGACGGGAGTCTGCGGATGGGCGGCGCGCAGCAGGGCGGCGACGTGCTCGGCCTGCCAGAGCGCGAGCTTGCTGCGACGGGTGGCGATGCGGATCGGTTGCGACACTTGGGACTCCAGGAAATCGGAATTCAACGCGAAGCCCGGGCTGCGGCTTCCTCGCTCTCGAAGCGGAACAGCGCGACGAGCAGGCCGAGCACGATGGGGCCGAGAAACAGGCCGATGAAACCGAACGCCGAGAGGCCGCCCATCACGCCCACGAAGACCGCGAGCGTCGGCACCTCGGAGCGGCCGGAAATCAGCAGCGGCCGCAGGAAGTTGTCCACGGAGCCGACGGCGATCATGCCCCACAGGGCGAGGAAGATGGCGTGGCCGTGGTCGCCGTGCAACGCAAGCCACGCGGCCGCGGGGCCCCACACGATCACGGTGCCCACCACGGGCACGAGCGCGAACAGGGCACCGAGCACGCCGAAGACGAGCGGTGAGGGCAATCCGGCAATCCAGAAGCCGATGCCGACCAGCGTTCCCTGGACCAGCGCCGTGAGCCCGATCCCCATGAACACGGCGCGCGTGACGTCGGCGAGGTGCTGCGACAGGCGCGTGCGGCGCCGTTCCTCGATCGGCAGCATCGTCACGACTCGCTGCGCCACCTCGGGGCCGTCGCGCAGCACGAAGAACAGCACGAACAGCATCAGCACGAAGCTCACGAGCGTACCGAGCGCGCCGAGCACGAACGTGCCGCCGGTCGAGGCCAGCGTCTGCAGCACGCGCTTGGTGGCCGCGATCAGCCAGTCCTGGAGCTGCAGGACCGAGAGGCTCGTGTGCTCGTCGAGCCACCGCAGCGGCTCCTGCAGCCAGGGCACCTGACCGAGGTCGAAGCTCGACACGTTGCCCATCTGCGGCACCTGCGAGTTGAGCTTGCCGAGCAGCTGTGCCGCCTGCGCAGTCACGGCACCGGCGATGATAGCGACCGGCAGCAGGAAGAACGTCACCGCAAGCAGGGTAGTGATCGCGCTCGCGAGCCGCGGACGGTTGCCCAGCCGTCTCGTGAGCCGCGAGTTGAACGGTGCCAGCAACGAGCCGAGCAGCACCGCCCACAGCAGTGGTTGCCACAACGGGGAGACGATGCGCCAGACGAGGTAGCCGAGCACGACGAGCAGCAGCACGGCGCCGAGCCGGATGTAGAAACGGCGCTCTTTCCCGCCACCGTCGTCCGGCAGCGTGATCGTGGACTCGCCGATGTCGTCGGTGGGCTTGACCACTCAGTGACCGCCTCTGAGCTGCCGCAGGGCGTCCGCGGCGAGTCGCCGGCTGACCGGCAGGGTCTCGTCGCAATCCTTGAAGCGAACGAGATACTGTCCTTCGGCGCCGCGTTCCACCGCGCCCAGGTGGCGCGTCGCCACCAGCGAATTGCGGTGGATGCGCACGAAGTCGGGCGCGAATTCGTCCGCGAGCGCTCGCAGCGGCTCGTCGATCAGGTCGCTGCCGCCGCGATGCCGCACGGTGACGTATTTCTGGCCCGCGGAGAAGTAGAAGACGTCCTCGACTGGGATGAGCCGCAGCTGGTCTCCCAGCCGCGCGCAGATCTGCGTCCGGCGCCGCCCGAGGTCCGACCGCTCGGCGATGCGCATGAGCTGCGAACCGGCGACGCGTGCCGCGTGCCGGATCGCGCGCTCGAGCTTTTCGCGACGCACCGGCTTCAGGAGGTAGCCGACCGCCTGTGTCTCGAACGCCTCGACCGCATACTGGTCATAGGCCGTCGTGAAGATCACTGCAGGCGGGTCCTCGAGCGCTGCCAGGTGCCGTGCGGCCTCGATGCCGTCCATGCCCGGCATGCGGATGTCGAGCAGCACCACGTCGGGATCGAGCCGCGCGCACATCTCGAGCGCCTCGCGCCCGTTGGCGGCCTCGCCGGCGACGGTGACGTCGTCGAGTTCCCCGAGCAGGCTGCGCAGGCGTTCGCGTGCGGGCGGCTCGTCGTCGACGATCAGCGCGCGCAGGGGTTCGGCGGATGGGGAGGTCTGTGGCATGGGCAGGACGGCATTTTCTGCTGGCCCGCCCCGGCCTGTCACTTCCGGGCGAGCGGGTCGACCGCCCCGAGCACGAGGGGAAAGCGCAGCCGCACCCGGTAGTCCTCGCCGGAATCCACCACTTCGACCGCCGACCGGCCCGGGAACACGAGCTCGAGCCGCTGCCGGATGTTGTCGAGCGCCATGCGGTTTCCCGAGCGCACGGCTCGTGCCACCGGGGCCACGGGGTTCGCGACCTCGATCGTGACCTCCTCGCCGTCGAGCTGCCCGATGACTGTCACGGTGCCACCCTCCGGGAGAGGCTCGATGCCGTGGCCGATCGCGTTCTCGAGCAGCGGCTGCAGCAGCAGGCTCGGGACGCCCGCGTGCGGCGGCAACTCGCCGACCAGCCAGCGCACCTGCAGGCGGTCGCCGAGGCGCAGCTGCTCGATGCGCTGGTAGATGCGCGCGACCTCGAGTTCCTCGCGCAGCGAGATCTGCGCACGGGAGTCGCTCAGGCTGACCCGGAACAGGTCGGCGAGGTCTTCGATGGCCTCCTCGGCCCGCGCCGGGTCGGAGCGAGTGAGGGCGGCGACGGTGTTCAGGCTGTTGTACAGGAAGTGCGGCCGGATGCGCGCCTGGAGCGCGCGGACCCTCGCGCGAGCCTCGAGCTCGACGCTGAGCCGCCATTCGTTGGCGACGTAGAAGTAACGCAGTGCGAGTGCGCCGACGATCGCGGCGATGAACAGGTTGGGCAGCAGGAACGACCAGTGCCGCTCCGGGAAGAGATCGGAAGTGATGCCGAAGCGGTCGGCCCAGAGCCGGCCGAACCAGTACACGCACTCGGAAACGAGGGCCACCGTGCCGACGATCAGGCCGAGCGCGCCGAGCGACGACGTGCGCAGCGAATGCCGCGCGAGCATCGGTCGCGCCTTGCACAGGACGGCGGCGCAGAGCAGTCCGGTCCAGAGCAGGTAGGCGGAGGTGCGCGCGAGCTCGGTCCAGAACTCGCCGTGCACGCTCTGGCGCGCGAGGGCGAGCACGAAGGCGATGATCGCCGCAACCAGCACCACCGCGAGCACGGCGCGTGCTTCGCAGAAATCGGGCAGGTAGGAGCTGCGCGCGTCCGCGGCGGCAGCCGGCGCCGGCCGCTCGGCGCTCATCGGCGCGGCGGAACCTTGCCGGTTCTGCCCGGCTGCGTGAAGAGCGCATCCTTCAGGCGGAACAGCGTCGAGATGTCGTCGTCGCCGTGGCCCAGCTCGACGAGCGCGCGGTAGTGCTCCAGCACGGTCTCGACGACCGGGAGTTCGACCCCGTGGCGCGCGGCCATGTCCTGGCAGATCCTCAGGTCCTTCTCGTGCAGGCGCACTCGGAACCCGGCCGGATAGGCATTGCGCACCATGTTCGGCGCGCGGTTCACGAAGTACCAGCTCGAGCCCGCGCCCTTGCCGAGCGTCTCGATCAGCCTGTCGAGCGGCAGGCCTTCGGCCTTGGCGAACGCCATCGCCTCGGCTACGGCCTGGATGATGCCCGCGCACATGATCTGGTTCGTCGCCTTGGCGGCCTGGCCGGAGCCTGTCGGGCCGAAGTGCGTGATCGTGCGCCCCATCGCCGCGAGCACCGGCTGGGCGCGCGCGAACGCCTCGGGCGAACCGCCGACCATGATGGCAAGGGTCCCGTCCCTGGCGCCCTCGACGCCGCCGCTCACCGGTGCATCGAGAAACTCGACGCCGCGTGCGGCCAGTCGCTCAGCGGCGGACCGGGCCGTGTTGGAGCCCACGGTCGAGCAGTCGATGACGATCGAGCCGGGCTTCAGGCCGGGCAGCATCGCCTCCACCGTCTCGAGCACGTCGGCGTCCGCCGAGACGCAGAGCACGATCACGTCGCACGCGGCCGCGAGCGCGGAGGGGCTGTCCGCGGCGGGGATGCCGAGCTCGGCTGAGAGCTCGACGGCGCGATCGCGCGTGCGGTTCCACACGCCCGCGAGCAGGCCGGCCTTGTGCAGGTTGCGGGCCATGCCGCGGCCCATGGCGCCGAGGCCGGCGAATCCGGTCGCGAGGGTCACGTCACTTGCCGCTGCAGAACAGGTCCATCGACTGCTTGGCGCTCGCCCGGGCCGCGTCGATCTCCTCGCTCGTGAGGTAGCGGCGCTGACCGTCCGGACCCTGCTCGTAGAGCCGCCACGAATTCATCAGCGTCTCGTAGCGCTGGCGGGCATCGGTGCAGCGCTTGGCGCGGTCCTCGGCAGAGAGTTCGCTGGCTTTCTGCGCGCTCGCCTGCTGGGCGTTCGCCTTGGACTCCGCGGCGTCGTCCTGGGCGTACTGCTTCATCTGGTCGGAATAGCGCTTCTGGACCGCGGCGGGATCGGTGCTGGCACTGGCGATGCCGATCTTCTCGGCGGGGATGGTCTGCGGCACGTCGGTGTAGACGACGTTCCCCTTGGCGTCCCTGGTCACGTAGACGTCGCCCGCCTGGGCCCCGGCGGACAGCAGCAGCGCGACCACGAGCGTCAATGTCGGTTTCATGCAGGCAGCCTCCATTGCGACCGGCCGAGTCTAGCAGGACCGGGGGGCTTGTCTCGGGGCCGGGCGTAGCGCCGGCGCCGAAATTGCGACGGACGCCCCAGCGCGACCAAAAAAAAGCGGACGCCGAGGCGTCCGCAAGTGGGGGCGAAGGCGGCCGAACCAGGAACCGGCCGCCTCCCTCAGACCCGATCAGTTGTAGGCACGCTCGCCGTGCGACACGGTGTCGAGGCCCTCGCGCTCCTGGTCCTCGGCGACCCGCAGGCCCACCACGAGGTCCACGATCTTGAACGCGACCGCGGCGACCACGCCCGACCAGACGAGGCTCAGGACCACGGCCCAGGCCTGCGACTTGAACTGCCCCGCCATCGAGTACTCGCCGACCGCGTTGGCGACGTAGTCGTACACGCCGGTACCGCCCAGCGAGGGCGAGCAGAACACGGCGGTCAGCAGCGCTCCCGTGATGCCGCCCACGCAGTGCACGCCGAACACGTCGAGCGCGTCGTCGTAGCCGAGCTTGTGCTTCAGGCTCGCGACGGCCCAGAGGCAGACCAGGCCCGCGATCACGCCGATCGCGATCGAGCCCATCGGGCCCACCCAGCCGCAGGCCGGGGTGATGGCGACGAGGCCGGCGACCGCGCCCGATCCGGCGCCGAGCATCGTCGGCGTGCCGCGGTGGACCCACTCGGCGAACGACCAGGCGAGGGCGGCTGCGGCGGTCGCGAGGATGGTGTTGGCGAAGACCATGCCGGCGAAGCCGTTCGCCTCGAGGCCGGAGCCGACGTTGAAGCCGAACCAGCCGACCCACAGCAGCGAGGTGCCGATCATCACCATCGGCAGGTTGTGCGGCGCCATGGACGCGGTGCCGTAGCCGACGCGCTTGCCGATCATGAGCGCGCCGACGAGGCCCGCGATGCCCGCGTTGATGTGGACGACCGTGCCGCCCGCGAAGTCGAGGGCGCCCTTCTGGAACAGGAAGCCGGCGCCCGCGGTGGCTGCCGCCCCGGCCGCGGCGTCGGTGTACGCGTCCGGGCCCGCCCAGAACCACACCATGTGCGCGATCGGCAGGTACGAGAACGTGAACCACAGCACCGTGAACAGCAGCACCGCGCTGAACTTGATGCGCTCGGCGAACGCACCGACGATCAGCGCCGGCGTGATGCAGGCGAACGTGAGCTGGAAGATGAAGTAAACGTATTCGGGGATGTAGACGCCCTTGCTGAAGGTCGCCGCCACGGCGTCGGTGGTCAGTCCCTTCATGAAGAGCCGGTCGAAGCCGCCGATGAAGGCGTTGCCCGAAGTGAAGGCGAGGCTGTAGCCGTAGATCGCCCAGAGCAGCGCGACCACGCAGAAGATCATGAAGACCTGCATCAGCAGCGAGAGCACGTTCTTCGAGCGGACCATGCCGCCGTAGAAGAGCGCGAGCCCGGGAATGGTCATCAGGATGACCAGCATGGTCGAGGTGAGCATCCAGGCGGTGTCGCCCTTGTTCGGGACCGGGGTGTCCGCGAGTCCGAGGGCGGGCGCGAGCATGGCGCCCAGGGCGAGCGCGAGGGCCCAGGGGCGGCTTCGCGCGGCGGTCAGCGTGTTCACTGGCGTTCTCCTGTCGGTCGGTCTGTCTGAATGGATGACTGTGCGGGTGGCTGCCGGGTCAGACGGCCTCGGCGCCACTCTCGCCCGTGCGGATGCGCACGGCCTGGTCCAGCTGCGTCACGAAAATCTTCCCGTCGCCGATCTTCCCGGTGCGGGCCACGTTGGTGATCGCCTCGATCACCTGCTCGACGACGGTGTCGTCCACGGCGATCTCGACCTTGGTCTTCGGCAGGAAGTCCACGCGGTACTCGGCGCCGCGATAGAGCTCGGTGTGGCCGCGCTGGCGGCCGAATCCCTGCACCTCGGTCACGGTCACGCCCTGCACGCCGATGTCGGCGATGGCCTGCCGCACCTCATCGAGCTTGAATGGCTTGATGATCGCGGTGATGAGCTTCATCGGCGGCGGTCCTCCGGGGCGGACAACGGGTTCCGGGGACCTCGATGCAGGAAGCGTGCCACCGTTCCCGCACGGCTCGGGCCATGGCTTTCCGCGGTCGGTCGCCGCGGGGCTGCACCATCTTGGAGCGCCGGGCACCGGCGCCCGCCTCACCGCGGAGCGCAATCTCTTACACTAGTCCCTACCCCCCATTTCCTGATCACTCTCTCCTATGGCTTTCGACCCCCGAATCATCGACGACCTCGCGCGACGCCTCGCCGGGACCGTGCCCGAGAGCGTGGTGGCGCTGCGGCGCGACCTCGAGCAGAACTTCAAGGGCGTGCTGCAGGGCGGACTCGCGAAGCTCGACCTCGTCACCCGGGAGGAATTCGACGTGCAGGCCGCCGTCCTGAAGCGGACGCGGGAGAGACTCGCCGCCCTGGAGAAGCGGCTGGCCCAGCTCGAGGGGAAGGGGTGAACGACGCGGTTCAGTGGAACAGCCGCGGCGCGACGTCCGCGGCGATGAAGATCCCCATCAGGACCAGGAACACCCCGAACAGCCGCCGCAGCGTGGCCTGGGGCAGTTTCCGTCCGAGCCGGTGACCCGCGAAGCTGCCGACGACCCCGACGGCCGCGATCGTCAGCAGGATCCGCCAATCGAGGGCCAGTCCCTCGTGCTCGAGCACCGCGACGTACTTGCCGAAGCCGCTGAAGGAATTCAGGGTGATGACGGCCAGGCTCGTACCGACGGCGCTCGACATCGGGACGCCGGCGAGCAGCACGAGCGCGGGTACGATGAGGAATCCGCCGCCGACGCCCACGAGGCCGCTCAGGAGGCCGACCCCCGTCCCACCTGCCACCACGGCGAGCCGGTGCGGCTCGTCGTCCGTGCGCGTCACGGCCGACCCACGCAGCATCCGCCACGCGGCGAGCAGCATGACACCGGCGAAGACGGCGAGCTGCACGGGGCCCGGAACCCAGTGCGCCAGCGTCGCGCCCAGCCAAGCGCCCGCCATGCCCGGCAGGCCGAACCACGCGACGTTGCGCCAGTCCACCTGCCGGTGAAGCGCGTACGGCACGGAGCCGGCCGCGGCGATCAGGCCGACCACGAGGAGCGAGCCGCCGATGGCCAGCTTGTCGGGCTGGCCGACGAGGTAGTGCAGTACGGGGACGGTCAGGATCGAGCCGCCCGAGCCGAGCAGGCCGAGGCTGAGGCCGATCGCGAGCGCACCCACCAGGGCGAGAAGCAAGGGCCCCGTCCGTCCCGGCGCTAGCCCTGGCAGCTCACACGGCGGGACCCCGTGGATTCTGCGGGCTGTCCGCGGCCGGGTCCGGGCGCACAATAGATTTCCTGCAGCACCCCCATCACCCGCGTCACCGGGCCGGGGGGCAGCGAGTAATGAATGGACTGGGCTTCACGCCGCGTCTCGACGAGGCCCGCTTCGCGCAGGAGCGCGAGGTGCTGCGAAAGGGCCGACTGGCTCAGGTCCATGCGCTCGTTGATTTCACCCACCGACATCGGCCGCTCGAGGAGGTTGCAGAGGATCAGCAGGCGCTGCTCGTTGCCGAGCGCCTTCAGGAGCTGCGCCGCCTCGGCGACGTGCCCCTTCATCTGGTCGACGACAGCGGGCGGCGGAGGCTGGGCGCGGCGGCGGACGGCAGGCGACATGCTCGGTCCCTCGTCTGGCATGGCGCCATTTTATTTCAAGGTTGACTAAATTAGCAAGCGCTAATATGCTGCCGGCCCTGACATGAACAGCCAGCCAAAAGCAGCCCCGGTCGTCACCCCTTTCTACCACCAGCCCTCGGGTACGTGGACGTACGTGGTCGCCGATGCCGCCACGCGGGCGGCTGCGGTCGTGGACCCTGTGCTCGACTACGACTGGCGCTCCGGGCGCACGGGAACGAAGTCCGCGGACGCGGTCGTCGCGCACTGCGAGTCGCACGGGCTCGCGGTCGCGTGGATCCTGGAGACGCACGCGCACGCCGACCACCTGTCCTCGGCGCCTTACCTGCAGTCCCGCCTCGGCGGAAGCATCGCGATCGGGCAGGGCATCCGGCAGGTGCAGGCCACCTTCAAGCGCCTCTTCGGTCTCGGCGACGACTTCGTGGCGGACGGCACCCAGTTCGACCGGCTCTTCGCGGACGGCGACACCTTCGAGGTCGGGAGCATGCAGGGCGGCGTCATGGCCGCGCCGGGCCACACGAACGACAGCGTCGCCTACCTGCTCGGCGACGCACTGTTCGTCGGCGACACTATCTTCATGCCGGACGGCGGTTCCGCGCGCTGCGACTTCCCCGGCGGCGACGCCGCCGAGTTGTACCGCACCGTGCAGCGCTTCTACCGGCTGCCGTCCGAGACCCGCGTGTTCGTGTGCCACGACTACTCGCCGGGCGGTCGCGAGCCGCGTTGCCAGACCACGATCGGCGAGCAGCGCGCCGCGAACATCCACGTCCGCGACGGCGTGAGCGCCGAGTCCTTCGTCGAGATGCGCCGCAAGCGCGACGCGACGCTCGACGTGCCCAACCTGATCATCCCGTCCGTGCAGGTGAACATCCGCGCCGGACGGTTGCCACCCACGGATGCGGACGGCGTGAGCTACCTGCGCGTTCCGCTCAACGTCCTCGGGCGGCCGCTCTGACCACTGATCACCAGTCACGAACCGCTAACCGCTAACCGCTAATCACTGATCACTTCCATGACCCATCCCGAGACCCAGATCACCAGCGCCACCCCTGCCGAGGTCCATGCCTGGCTGCAGAAAGGCGAGATCCTCCTGGTGGATGTGCGCGAGGCGAACGAGTACGCGTTCGAGCGCATCCACGGCGCCGTGTTGTACCCGCTGTCCACCTTCGACCCGAACGCGCTGCCGACCCGGGGCCCGCGGCTGGTGCTGCAATGTGCGTCGGGCAAGCGCTCGATGATGGCCGCGCACAAGCTGCAGGCCACCGGGCACGCGCAGGTCACGAACCTCCTCGGTGGCATCCAGGCGTGGAAGGCGGCGGGCCTGCCCGTCATCCGCATCGATCCCCAGACCGGCCGCGTCGTGGACGACGGCCGCCGCTGAACACGGACTCCGGAGAAATACCATGTGCATCGACCGGTTCGTAATGGCCTTCGCGGGCGTGATGATCCTCGTGAGCCTGTTGCTCGGCGTATACGTCAGCCACTACTGGTTCTGGTTCACTGCCTTCGTCGGCGCCAACCTGTTCCAGTCGGCGTTCTCGGGCTTCTGCCCGCTGGCGCTCATCCTGCGCAAGGCCGGCGTGAAGTCCGGCGCTGCATTCTGAAGCCGGGGAGCAGGTACATGAGACGGGCAGTCCTGGCGGTACGAGGGTCGGCGTCCCTGCTCGTGCTGGTGGCGCTGGCGCCGTGGTTCGCGGCCAGGGCCGCCGACGCGCCCGCTGCGCCGGCCGCAGGGCTCGCCACGTTCAAGGTGGCCCCGACCGCGCTCCCGGCCGAGCGTCTCCTCGACGGGACGGTCGAAGCGGTCAACCAGACGACCGTGTCCGCCCAGACCGCGGGCCGGATCGTCGCGATCAATTTCGACGTGAACGACTTCGTGCCTGCCGGCGCCGTGATCATCCGCATCCGCAGCACCGAGCAGGTCGCGAACCTGACGCAGGCGGAGGCCGGACTCAAGGAGGCCACGGCGCGCGAGGCCGAGGCCCAGACGCATTACACGCGCATCCACGACATGTACGAGCGGCGGGTCGTCGCCAAGGCCACCCTCGACGAGGCGAGCGCATCTCGCGACGCGGCCGTCGCGCGCCTCATCGCCGCGAAGGCCGGCCTCGAGGCGGCCCGCGAGGGTGTCTCCTACACGGAGATCCGCGCGCCGTACTCGGGCGTGGTGACTCAGAAGCTGGTGACCCTCGGCCAGTCCGTGGCGCCCGGCACGCCGCTCATGGCGGGCGCTTCGCTCGACGCGCTGCGCGTCGTCGCCGAGGTGCCGCAGAGCGTGGTGGACCAGGTGCGCAGGGTGCAGAAGGCGGCCGTGTACGTGGATGGCAAGCGCATCGAGGCCACGGGCCTCACGCTCTATCCGGCCGCACAGCCGGAGTCGAATACGTTCCGCGTCCGGATCGAGTTGCCGAAGGGCGTCCAGGGCCTCGCGCCCGGCATGTTCGTCAAGGTCGGCCTGGTGACGGGCGAGGCCGACCTCCTGCTCGTGCCGCGCAGCGCAGTCATCGAGCGCAGCGAGATGCGCGGCGTCTACGTCGTCAAGCCGGACGGCCGGGTGGCCCTGCGCCAGGTCCGGCTCGGGCATTCCCGCGGCGACGAGATCGAGGTGCTCGCGGGCCTCGTGAGCGGCGAGACCGTCGCGACCGATCCGGCGGCCGCGGCGGCCCGGGCGCGCCAGCAGGCGACGCAGCATGACTGAGAAGCTCGGCTTCAGCGGCAGGGTGGCGAAGCTGTTCCTCGACAGCGAGCTCACGCCGCTGCTCGGGCTGACCGCGCTGCTGCTCGGCCTCTTCGCGGTGTTCATCACGCCGCGCGAGGAGGAGCCGCAGATCAACGTCACGATGGCGAACGTCATCGTGCCGTTCCCCGGGGCCAGCGCGCAGCAGGTCGAGACGCTCGTCGCGACGCCGATGGAGAAGGTGCTCGCCGAGATCTCGGGCGTGAAGCACATCTACTCCGTGTCGCGCCCCGGCGTGGCGGTCGTGACCGTGCAGTTCGAGGTCGGCGAGGAGCGCACGTCCGCGATCGTCCGCCTCTACAACGCCATCTACTCGAACCAGGACTGGCGCCCACCGGGACTCGGCGTGCTGCAGCCGCTCGTCAAGCCGAAGGGCATCGACGACGTACCGATCCTCAGCCTGACGCTGTGGACGAGGGACCCGACGCGCGGCGCGCACGAGCTCCGGCAGGTCGCCCACGCCATGGAGCCGGAACTCAAGCGCGTTCCCGGCACGCGCAACGTCTACACGATCGGCGGTCCGGACGAGACCGTGCACGTGACGCTCGACCCGCAGCGCCTCGCGGGTTACGGACTCACGGTCACGGAGCTCGCGGCTTCGCTACAGGCCGCGAACGTCGTGCAGCACGCCGGCTCGATCGTCGCGAACGGTCGCGACATCCCCGTGCAGGCCGGCGAGTTCCTCGCAGATCGCGACCAGGTCGCGCAGCTCGTGGTGGCCGTGCACGAGGGGCGCCCGGTGTACCTGCAGGACGTCGCCACGGTCCGCGCGGGTCCCGACCAGCCCGAGCAGTACGTGACGTTCGGCACCGGCCCGGCCGCGGCGCAGAAGGGCATCGCGTCCGGCGGCACGTCGCCTGCAGTCACGATCGCGATATCGAAGAAGCCCGGCGAGAACGCCATCGACGTCACCCGGGCTGTGATGAAGCGCGTCGAGCTGCTGCGCGGCACCTACATCCCCGACGGGGTCGAGGTGACCGTCACGCGCGATTACGGCGTGACCGCCAACGACAAGGCGATGAAGCTGATCGAGAAGCTGGCGTTCGCGACGACCTCGGTCGTGCTGCTGGTCTGGCTCACGGTCGGCTGGCGCGAGGCGGTGGTCGTCGGTGCGGCGGTCATCATCACGCTTGCGGCGACGCTGTTCGCGTCCTGGGCCTGGGGCTTCACGATCAATCGCGTGTCGCTGTTCGCGCTCATCTTCGCGATCGGCATCCTGGTGGACGACGCGATCGTGGTCGTGGAGAACATCCACCGCCACATGGCGATCAGCCACGGCGGACTGGCGGAGATCATCCCGCGCGCCGTCGACGAGGTGGGCGGACCCACGATCCTGGCCACCTTCACCGTGATCGCGGCGCTGCTGCCGATGGCGTTCGTATCGGGCCTGATGGGCCCGTACATGAGCCCGATCCCGATCAACGCCAGCATGGGCATGCTGATCTCGCTCGCCATCGCGCTGATGTTCACGCCGTGGCTGTCGAAGCGGATGCTGTCGCACGAGCCCGCCGCCGGCCACGGCCCGGACGACCCGCGCGACGCGCGGCTGAAGCGCTTCTTCGAGCGGATCATGGCGCCGTTCCTGCGCGGCGACGACGCGCGCAGTCATCGCCACAAGCTCTACCTGGCCGTGGTCGCGGCAATTGCGCTCGCGGTGTCGCTGGCCGTCGTTCAGTGGGTGGTGATGAAGATGCTGCCCTTCGACAACAAGTCGGAGTTCCAGGTCGTCGTCGACATGCCCGAGGGCACGGCGCTCGAAGAGACCGGCGCCGTGCTCGACGAGCTGGCGGCGAGGATCGCCGAGCGCGCCGAGGTGACCGACTACCAGGTTTACGTGGGCACCGCGGCGCCGATCAACTTCAACGGCCTGGTGCGCCAGTACTATCTGCGCTCCGGCCACGAGGTCGGCGACATCCAGGTCAACCTCGTCGACAGGCACCATCGCGACCTGAAGAGCCACGAGATCGCTCTCGAGATGCGGCCGGCCCTGGCCGAAATCGGCCGGCGCCACGGTGCATCGGTGAAGGTGGTCGAAGTGCCGCCCGGCCCGCCGGTGCAGGCGCCGCTGGTCGCCGAGGTCTACGGGCCGTTCCAGCAGTCGCAGCAGAAGCTGACCGCCGAGATCCGCAAGGTCTTCGCTACCAGGCCGGACATCGTCGACGTCGACGCCAGCCACGCCGCCCCGCGGCCGCGCTGCGTGGTC
>VEPJ01000151.1 GCA_012026925.1 Gammaproteobacteria bacterium
CGTAGAAGTCGAGCGTGCGCCGGATGTCGTGCACGCCGAGCACGACGATGAACACGCGGTCGACGAACGTGGTGGCGCTGCCGAGGCCGAACTTCGACGCGCCCGGCGGCATGCGGGTGAAGTACAGCAGTTCGCCGGCCGGGCCGAGCGCCTGCATCGCAATCACCTTGGGGTTGAACTCGAGCGGGGCCGGCGGCCCGATCACGCGGAACGGTGTGCCCGCGAGCCTGGGCTCGAGTTGCACTGGGTCCTCCACCAGGATCTCGGTGGCGTTCCAGCCCAGCGCCTTCATGGCCGGCGCCGCCTCGGCATCGGTTTCGACGAAGCGCAGGTACACGGGTTCGCGGCTCTGCGGCTGGAGCACGACGAATTCGCGGCCGGCCAGGCGCTCGGCACCCCAGAGCGCGGCCTGCTCGGGCGCGACGTGCCCGCGCTCGACCGTTTCGTACGCGAGCGTAGCCTGGTACGCACGGGCCGCGGCATCGACGTCCGGGACGAGGAGGGTGACGGCAACGATCGCGCTCAGCATTCGGTTTCCTCGGGCCACAAGGCCACCGGGCTTCGGTAAACAACGGGTTGCCGCCCGTGACGGCCGGCCGATAGTATGACGATCACGACAAAACCGCACATTCCCGTGGCCGCCAGGCGGGGGTCCTGACCGAGCATGCACGTTCCCGACGGGTTTCTCGACGCACGTACGCTGGCCGCGACTGCCGGTCTCGCCGCGGTCGGATTGGGATTGGCCTTGCGGGAAGTGCGCCGCAACCTGCCACCGAGGCGCGTGCCACTGATCGGCCTGGCGGCTGCGTTCGTCTTCGCGGCCCAGATGCTGAACTTCCCGGTCGCCGCCGGCACCTCGGGCCACCTGATCGGGGCGGCCCTTGCGGCCGTGCTGCTCGGACCGGCGGCTGCGATCGTCGCGATGACCGCCGTGCTGCTGCTTCAGGCACTGATGTTCGCCGACGGCGGCATCACCGCGCTGGGCGCCAACGTCCTCAACCTGGCCGTGATCGCGCCGCTGGTCGCCCATGGCGTGTACCGGGGCGTTCGCAGCATTGCGGGCGAGGGCCAGCAAGCCACCTTGCTCGCGACCGGCTTCGCCGCATGGTGCTCGACGATGGCGGCAGCGCTCTCCTGTGCGGCGCAGCTTGCGGCGTCCGGCGTCGTGGCGTGGGGCACCGCGCTCGCGGCCATGGGCAGCGTGCACATGCTGATCGGACTCGGCGAGGCCGTGATCACCATGCTGATCGTCGCGGTCGTGATGCGTGCGCGGCCTGAACTGATCACGCCCGCGGTGCCGACGATGCCGCGGACGCACCGCAGGGCGGTCGCTTACGGCGCCGCGCTGGCGATCAGCCTCATGGTGCTCGTCGCTCCTTTCGCAAGTTCGCTGCCGGACGGCCTCGAGCACGTCGCCGAGCGCTTCGGTTTTGCCAGCCTTGCGGCGGCCAGCCAGCCGGCCCCGCTGCCCGACTACACGCTCGTTCCCCTCGCCGGGGCGTCGCCGTGGCTCGCGACCGTGCTCGCGGGGGCACTCGGCGCGCTCGTGGCGTTCGCGGTCGCCTGGTTCGTTGCGCGCGTCCTGGCGGCCCCGGTCCATCCGACCGCACGCCGCTGACCTCGACGTGCTGCGCGATCGTCTCCTCAGTCCGTACCGGCACGGCTCGAGTGCGGTGCACCGGCTGCCCGCGGGTGCCAAGCTCCTGGCGGCGGTCGGCTGCGTGTTCCTGATCGTGCTGCTGCCGCGCAGTGCGTGGTGGACGTACGCCGCCATCGCGGTCGGATTGATCGCCGTCTCGCTGGCTGCACGGGCTGACCTGCGCGGCATGCTCATCCGCCTGCTGCTGCTCGAGCCGTTCGTGCTCGGCATCGCGTTGCTCGCGCTCCTCAAGCCGGGGGGCGTGCCGCTGTTCCTGTCGATGCTCACCAAGAGCACCCTGTGCCTCGCGACCATGATCCTGCTCACGGCCACCACGCGATTCTCGGACTTGCTGGCGGTGCTCTGGCGGATCCGCGTGCCGGCGCTGCTCGTGACCACGCTCGCGCTCATGCACCGCTACCTGTTCGTGCTGGTGGAGGAGATGGAGCGGATGCAGCGGGCGCGGCGCAGCCGGACGTTCGTCGCGGGCCGCACCTCGGCGTGGCGCAACTCGGCCCAGGTGGCCGGGCAGTTGTTCGTGCGCACCTCGGAACGGGCGGAGCGGGTGTACCTCGCCATGTGCGCGCGGGGCTGGAAGGCGTGAGCCTGCTCAGCGTCCGCGACCTCGCGTACCGCTATCCGGACGGCCACGAAGCCTTGCGCGGGCTCACGTTCACGCTCGCGCCCGGCGAGCGCGTGGCGCTGATCGGCCCGAACGGCGCCGGCAAATCGACGCTGTTGCTGCACCTCAACGGCCTGCTGCCGGACCGTCCGGCGGCGGAGCCCGCCATCACGGTGGACGGCCTGCCGCTCGTGGCGGCGAACCTGCCCGAGGTGCGCCGTCGCGTGGGGCTGCTGTTCCAGGACCCGGACGACCTGCTGTTCTGTCCCACGGTGTGGGAGGACGTGGCATTCGGGCCGCAGCAACTCGGGATCCGGGAGCCGCGACAGTCCGAACTGGTGCGCGAGTCGCTGGTGCAGGTGGGCCTCGCCGGCTTCGAGGATCGTCTGCCGCACCACTTGAGCCGGGGCGAGAAGCGGCGCGTGTGCCTGGCCGGGCTGCTGGCCTGCGACGCGCGCCTGCTGGTGCTCGACGAGCCCACCAGCGGCCTCGACCCGCGCGGCCGCCGCGAGCTGATGGGATTGCTCACCCGGTTGCCGGTGGGACAGTTGATCGCCACCCACGACCTCGAGTTCGTGGTGGAGATCTGCCCGCGTGCCATCGTGCTCGACGGCGGCCGTATCGTGGCCGACGGTCCTGCGCGTAAGCTGCTCGACGACGAGCGGCTGATGCTCGCCCACGGCCTCGAGCGGCCGCACATCCTGCGCCACCGCCACCCGCACTGACCCCGTCCGGCACCTGTCCGGACATTTGCGCCGCGCCTATCGCCACGCGTGCGCGAACTGCGGTATCTTTTGCGGCGGACGTCCGGTCGCCTGGGGCCGGCTCCAGCCCAGTCGCAACACCGCAGGGGGAACGATGCCCGACCTGATCAAGCACGAGCGCAGCCGCGAAGCGCAGGCCTGGCTCAAGAAAGAGATCGCCGAGCAGAAGACGCGCTACCGCAAGATCGAGCACGAGATGAACGTGACGATCGCCAGGCAGCGCGACAAGTGGATCGAGGAATTCCTGCAGCGCATCCAGACGCGCGGCTACAACGTGCACTTCAACATGCTGCGCAAGATCAAGCCGGAGGAGATCCCGAAGAAGCCGAAGCGCAAGTTCAAGGTCGTCTACTGATCCGCGCCGCTTCCAGAGGAAAACACCATGGCCAGACCGCACATCGAACCGTTCGTCGACCGCGACGTCCCGTTCAAGAAGATGACCCTGCCCGGGTTCCCCAAGGGCATGCACTACAAGATGCTGAGCCTCGACACGGACACGGGCGCCTGCTCGA
>VEPJ01000128.1 GCA_012026925.1 Gammaproteobacteria bacterium
CCAACATTGCGCGCCGCGGACGCGACAGCATCGTGCAGATCGTCGCGTTCGGGCTCGGCATCATGGTGCTGCTGCTGCTCGCGCTGGTCCGCGACGACCTGCTCCGGGAATGGCGCGCGAGCCTGCCGGCCGACGCGCCCAACTACTTCATGATCAACATCCGCCCGGACGAGGGGGACGCACTGCGCGCTTTCTTCGCCGATCGCGGCCTGCCGCCGACCGAACTGGTGCCGCTGGTCCGCGCACGCCTGACGGCCATCAACGGCATGCCGGTCGACAAGATCCGTTTCGAGTCGGAGCGCGCCGCGGGTTTCGTCGAGCGCGAGGCCAACCTCACCTGGTCGGCCAAACTGCGCGACGACAACCGGCTCGTCGCGGGGCGCTGGTGGGTCGATGGCGACGGCGGCGGGCCGCGCGTGTCGGTCGAGCAGGACTATGCCGAGCGCCTGGGCCTGAAGCTCGGTGACACGCTGACCTACGACGTCGCCGGCGAACCCGTCAGCGCGCGCATCTCGAGCCTGCGCGACGTGCGCTGGGATTCGTTCCAGCCGAACTTCTTCGTCGTGTTCTCGCCGGGCGTGCTCGAGGGCGTGACAGGCACGCTGATCACGAGCGTGCATGTGGATCCCGGCCAGCGGCCGGTGCTCGTGGACCTCGTGCGCCGGTTTCCGGAGGTCACGATCATCGACATCGACGCGCTCCTGAAGCAGGTTCGCGACGTGATGGACAAGGCCGCGCTCGCGGTGCAGTACGTCTTCCTCTTCACGCTCGCGGCTGGCCTGATGGTGCTGCTCGCGGCGGTGCAGGCCACGCGCGACGAGCGACGCTACGAGAGTGCGATGCTGCGCACGCTGGGAGCGAGCCGCGGCGTGGTGTTAAAAGGTGTGGCCGCCGAGTTCATCGCGCTCGGCCTGCTGTCGGGCCTGCTCGCCGCGGCCGGAGCGTCGGTCGCCGGCTACTTCCTCGCGCGCAGGATCTTCAACCTCACGTACTCGCCCGACCCGAAGGTCTGGATCGCGGGCGTCCTCGGCGGCGCGGCGCTGGTGGGAATCGCCGGGATGCTGGCGGCGCGATCGGTCGTCACGCAGCCGCCGGTCGCGACGCTGCGACAGGCTCAGAACTAGGCGCGGCGGGACGGGAAGGCTACGCGGGCGTCTCGATCGCGTACGTCAGCTGGACGAACCCGAAGTCGTAGGTACGCGATTTCACCAGCGTGAGCTCGACGTCCTGCGTCATCGGCCCGAACAGGGGTCGACCCGCGCCGAGCAGGACCGGAATCAGGGTGACGGTGATGTCGTCGAGCAGGCCGGCGCGCAGGAAGCTCTGGATCGTGAGGCCGCCGTCCACGTAGAGGTGGCGGACACCCTCGTCGTAGAGGTGCGACGCGAGCGCTTCGGCGGTGCCCTCGAACGACTTGACCGTGGCCGTGAGCGCGATCGGGATGGCGACCGGCGAGTGCGTCATGACCCGGACCGGCAGGCTGCCGTACGGCCACGGGTCGAACGTCAGGACCCGCTCGAACGAGTGCCGCCCCATCACGAGGCAGTCGATCCCGGCCATGAACGCGTGATAGCCGCAGTCCTCGCCGTCCGGGATCAGGTTCTGCGCCTCGTCGAGCCAGTCGATGCTCCCGTCCGGGCGGGCGATGAAGCCGTCCAGGCTCGTGGCGATGAAGGCGGAAGCGCGTGGTCTCATGTGCGGTGACTGGCCGGGTGTTCGATTCAAGCAGGCTCGCCCGGCCCCGACAAGCGCCGTGCCGCGACCTGCACGACCGAGCTCGGGCCCGTGTGCCCCTCGCCCTCGCGCACGACGCGTTCGCGCTCCGCGGCGTAGACGATCTCGAGGCCGGCCAGCTCGCGTCGCAGTTCGGCAAGCGTCGGCATCAGGTCCGCGCTCTTCGGTCCCCCGGTGCCGTAGCGAAGCTGCTCCGGCGTGTACGCCTCGAGCAGGAAGACGCCGCCGGGCTTCAGCCCCGGAACCACCTGCCGGTGCACGGCTGCCCGGAGCGGGGCGGGCAGGTGGCACCAGATGGAGACGATGCCGTCCCAGTGCGCGGGCTCGATGCGATATTCGGCGAGGTCCGCGGCTACCGTGGCGATCGCGACGCCCCGCTCCGCCGCGAGGTCCTGCGCCTTCCGGAGGCCGACCGCCGACTGATCGACGGCGGCCACGCGAAACCCCTGCTGGGCCAGGAATACGGCATTGCGACCCTCGCCTTCGGCGAGGCACAGCACGTCGCCGCCCGCCCGAATCAGTCCGAATCTCTCCCGGAGAAAATCGTTCGGCTCCGTGCCGTAGTAATAGCGCGTCGTCCCGTATCGCTCGTCCCATTGATTCATGCGGGTCTCCAGCCCTCGGCGGGCTACGGCGTCCAGCCCGGGTCGTCGAAATACCTGCCGTACGCAATCAGCGCGCCGTGCACCAGGGCGGCACCGTCGTGCCGGCTGCGGGCCGCGTCGTTCCCGCGCATCAGGCTCACGCCCTGCAGCAGGTCCGCGACGACGTGATGCAGGTTCGCGTCCGGCGCCGGCGGCAGCCTGCAGTTCTTCACGATGTCGTTCACCTGCGCCTCGATCTTCGCGGCGAGCGCGTCGTACTGCGCGTCGGTCTCCTTGCCGGCATGGATCGCCGGATGGTCGGCGTCGAACGCCCGGCGGATCGCGGCCATGCCGGACCGCAGCGAGGCGTCCGTCGGCCACTTCTTCCCGGCGTCGAGCTGCATCTGCGCGACGGCCGTGCCGTCCTGCATCTGCATGTGCGGGTGCATGTCCTGCGCAAGCGCCCGTCCGGTTCCGGTCAGCACGAAGACGAACGTCGCGATGAGCGGGAGCATGCGATTGGAGCGGGCTTCCGTGAACATGTGCTTCACCTCACTTGATGACCAGCCGCACCCACCCGGCCTCGGCCCGGTCGCCGCGCCACGTGTAGCCGTCGATGCGGATGCGGTACTCGCCTCGTCCGAACGCCGAGCTGTTGAGGGTGAGCCTCAACTCACGGTTCGAGTCCGGGGCCATACGCTGCACGACCAGCACCCGCCCGACGTCCACCTTGTCGATCGTCAGGCCGAACGTCGTGAAGTCGGAATACCCGACGGGCAGGTAGAGATCGAGCAACTCGGGGGGCTCGGGCCACTGGATCGTGGCATCCGGCATCGCGGACCAGCTGCGCGGGTTCGGTGCGATCCGCAGGGCGTGCTCTGCGGTGGATGCACGCAGCGTGAGGCTCCTTACCCTGGCTTCCGCGGCTGCTGCGGCGTCGCGATCGCGGTGGGCCGCGACCTGCGATACGAGCGTCGCCACCGCGAGCAGCATCGCCAGCGCCGCGATCGAGCCGACCGCCGCGGGCCGCTGCCACCAGGCGAGTTCGATCTCCGGGGCCGGCAGCGGCGGTCCCGGCGGCGGGGGCAGGGGGAGGTCGACCTGCTCGGCCGGCTTGCGCAGACGGAATGATCGCTGGGACTTCTTCTTCTCGCTCATCAGTCCTTGCCGCGGCGACTGCGCTCCCCGAACTGGAACGGATCCGGCGTGCGGGCAAGGATACGCTCCATCGCGCGCACTTCACGGTCGCGAATGGTAGCGAGAAATTCACCGGCCCCGTGCATGGTTTCGAACGCGACGAGACCCCGTTCAAGGAACTCCTGCAGAGCCCCGAATCCGGCCGCGTGCGCCGGTCCCCGCGCGAGCCGGACGAGGCCGCGGATGATCGGCTTCTTCACGACGTTGTCGAGGTAGGCGCCGATGATGCCGGTGAGCTCGATCTGGCGCTCCCGGTCGG
Organism: Gammaproteobacteria bacterium; assembly: GCA_012026925.1. Classification (GTDB taxonomy): domain Bacteria; phylum Pseudomonadota; class Gammaproteobacteria; order Steroidobacterales; family Steroidobacteraceae; genus RPQJ01. The sequence continues at coordinate 3,775 of VEPJ01000128.1, forward strand.
GGCGCCGATTGGCGCCGCGATACCCGTCGGCGTAGGTCTCGACCGTGATCGGGCCGGGCGGCAGGTTGCGCACGACGTCCGCGTCCAGTTCCTGCGACAGGATCTCGAGTTCGATCGCGAGGCAGAGGGCGTGCAATGCCTCCCTGGGCAGCAGCCTCTCCATGACGCGGTGCACGCGCATCACGTCGCGGTCCCGCGCGTGCGGATCACCGCCGCCGTAGAGCTCGCCGAAGAAGAACTCGACGGCCAGGCGATACCGCGGGTCGGCGCGCAGGTCCGCGTGGCTGCGCAGCAGGCGCTGCGATTGCCATTGCTGCAGTTCCTCGAGCCGCGCCTGGAGCGCGGGTTCCCGGGCGAACACCGTCCGCAGCTCCGCGTTGCGCCGGAGCAGCTGACCGAGGTGTCCCGGCTCTTCACCCGCGGGACGTTCGCCGGTTTCGATGCCGAGGATCTTCATGCGGTCAGGCGCGAGCTGCGAGCGCTGCCTCGAGGCGATCGAGGGTCTCGTGGAGCGGCCCGGTCACGGGCTCGCGCCGCCGCCGCCGCTCTGCGACCGCCGCGTAGAAGGTCCGCGACCGATCCCGCAGCACGTCCATCCGCAGCCGGATCCCGTGGCGGGCCAGGACCCGGCGCAGTCCGTTCGCGTGTGCCAGCAGGTCGCGTCGCGTGCGCGCGTAGGCATGCTCGACCACGCCCTTGCGCTCGGCGTAGCTGAACGGGTTCTTGAAGAAGACGGCCTCGTCGCCGCGGTCCGGCTCGAACAGCAGGACGTCGGTGTCCGGGTAGTCGAGCTTGTAGGTGCGCATGCCGACCAGCATGCGCGACTGGATCATCGCGCGGAAAGTCTGGCTCATCACGGTCGGGAAGCCGCCGCGAGTGAGGTTCAGCTGGCGGCGGTCGTGGCCGCGTCGGCGCGGCACGCTCGACGCGTCGAACGCGACGAGCGGGTTGATGCAGATGACCAGGTCGGCGCCCGCGTCCATCAGCACCGCCGCATTCATAGTGCGCATCAGCGCGCCGTCGGCGTAGGTGCCGCCGTCGACCTGCACCGGCGGATACAGGCCGGGCAGCGCCGTGCTCGCCTGGATCGCGCGCGAAATCGGCACGTGGTCGAAGCCCTTTTCGCCGAAGCGCACGGAGTCGCCGCTGTTCAGTTCCGTGGCGACGATATAGAGCTTGCGCTCGAGCTCGCGGAAGTCGTTCGTGCGGCCCTGGGTCGTGAAGATGTGGCGCAGGAAGCGCTCCATCGGGCGGTTGTCGAACAGGCCCGGCGGCAGCAGGCGCCCGAGCGGGTCGAGTGCCTCCGCCCAGCCCTTGCGCGGATCCCGCAGGTATTGCGTGACGATGTCGGCGACGAGCCCGGGCATGCCGGCGATGCGGCGCAGGTACTCGGCGAAAGCCGGCTGCAGGAACAGGCCGGGGCCCGCCGGATATTCACTCGACGCGTTGTGAATGAACACCAGGCCCATGTCCGTCGTGTCGAACCCGTTCGCGAGCCCGGCGGAGATCATCGCGCCGGAACTCACGCCCACGTACATGTCGAGGCGGGTCAGCTCGATGCCGTCGAGGGCCTCGGCGATCGCATGCAGCGCTCCGACCTCGTAGAACGCGCCGATCGGGCCGCCGCCCGCAAGGGCGAGGCCGAACGTTCGAGTGCTGGCCCGGGCGTCCTGGACAGCGGGTTGCAGGTCGAGCATGGCGTCACCTGCCTGGCTACGGTCTGCCGTCGATCAGTCAGCGGGTTCGTGCCGCCTTGGCGCGAGCAGGGCCACGCCGCCTGCGAGCCGGCGCCCGCTTCACGGCCCTGGCACGGCCGCGCTTCGGCTTCGCCGACAATGACTGCACGCTCGCGTTGAGCTCCGCGACGCGCTTCGCCAGCAAGCGGACCTCCTCCGCGCTCGGCACCCCGATCTGCTGCAGTGCCTTGTGCACCCGGCTCTGGAACAGCGACTCGAGGTTGTCCCAGGTCTCGTTCGCCTGGTCCCGCGCGCTGTCGAGGCGTGTCTGCACGGTGTCCTGGGCCGACTCGAAGGCCTCGCGCACCATCTTCTCGGCCTGCGTGCGCGACTTGCCGAGGAGCTTGAGTCCCTCGGCGACCGCGTCCTGGAAAGCCGAGGGTCCTTCCTTCTGCGCCCTGGCAATGGCGCCCATGCCGGCGAGCCAGATCTGCTGCACCCCCTCGATCAACGTCGTCTCGAGCCGGGCCTTTTTCTTGCGTGCAACCATCGGGATCCCCTCGCGGCGGCGGCCGCAGCTGGATGTCGGGAATATTCTCCCCCAAAGCGCAGCGCCTGCTGCACTGTGTCAATCCGATGCATACGTAGTTGCCGCAGTGCGTTCAGGACTGCGCTCGTGGCGACTTTCTCTTGCGGGCACCGGGGCTCGCCGCCGTCTTCCGTCCAGCCGCGCTCTTGCGGCCGGCGCGTTCGCGAGTCCGCCGCTCCAGGGCCTCCTTTTCCTTGGCCGCCAGCGCGCCGACCGTGACGGCGAGCAGCAGCTTCTCGAACTCGGGCGCGAACCGTTCGACGACCTTGCCCGGATCCTTCACCAGGCTGCGGTCCGCGATCACCCCGAAGTAGACCTTTCCGGCGTAGCTCAGGATGCTGATGCCCAAGCCGATCGTCCCGCTCTGCGGCACCCAGAAATACATCTCGGTGATGCGCTGGCCGCACATGTAGAGCGGCGACTGCGGGCCCGGCACGTTCGACACGACGGCCGAACCCTTGCGGCTGAAGATCTCGATCGCCGGTGCCTGCAGCGCGGCCGGCAACAGGCCCATGAGGCCGATCACCATGAGCGTCATCGGCGGCTGCAGCGAGCCCTTGAGCGCCGCCATCGTCTCGTGCATCGCGAACACGCGCTGCAGGGGATTGTGCAGGCCGACCGCCATGTCGACGAACACGAGACCGAACTTGTTGCCGAGCGTGAGCGGCTCGTCGGCGGCACGCAGGTTCACCGGCACCGAAGCGCGCAGCACGAGTTCGTCGGTGTCGAAGCCTTCGTCGCGCAGGTAGCTGCCGAGCGCGCCTGCGACGGTGGACATCAGTACGTCGTTGATCGTGCAGTCGAGCGCCTTGCCGATGGTCTTCACCTCGTGCAGCGGAATCGGCTCGGCCCACGCGACCACCTTGCGCCCGGTCAGCCGGCCGCGCAGGGGCGTGTCGGGATCGTCCGGGAGCGCGAGCACCTTGGCGAACTCGCCGACCATGCTCCCGGCCTGGGCGGCGACGGTCGCGGCGTTCTGCGGGTGGAAGACCTGGTGGATGCCACCCTCGAGCAGCTTCGCTCCCTCGGCGAGGGCATGCTCGAGGACGTCGCCGCCGGGCTGTGCGAAGCGCCCGATCCAGCTCAGCACCGGCAGCACGTCCGGCGTCGCCTTGCGTGAGCCCTTCCCGCCCCGGGGGGCGTGGCCCGCAAGCGCCGGGCCGGAATCCTGCTCGGTCATCGAGAGCAGCACGCGGATCATCGCGATGCCGTCCGCGTAGCAGTGGTGCACGCGCGTGATCCACGCGCTGCCGCCTTCGTACTTCTCGACGAAATGGAACTGCCACATCGGGCGGCGGGGGTCGAGCGGCGTGCCGGCGAGGTCGGCGGCCAGCGCCTGCAGTCCGGCCTTGCCGGCCGGCGCGGGCAGGACGACGTTCTTAACGTGGGCATCGAGGTCGAACTCGAGGTCCTCGACCCAGGACGCGCCGAGCGCATCGGCAACGGGGCGGTGCCGGAACCGGCTGAAGCACAGCAGGCGCTGCTCGATCATGCGGCGGAAGTCGGACGGGTGGATGGGCGTCGCGGTGGCCGATACGCCGACGATCATCATCACGTTGCCCGGGCCGTCCATGCGGAGCCACGCGGTGTCCACGCTGGACATGCGTTCGTGTGCGGCGGTCATGCGTCGCTCCCCTCGTTGACCTTCTCCGGCCCGGCCCCTAAGGTAGCCCAAAAAGGGGCGGGTCCGCGGGCCTGCCCCGCCGTCACAGATCGACCGGGAGAGTTGCATGACCTATTTCGTCACCGGCGCGACCGGCTTCATCGGCCGCTTCCTGGTGCAGTCGTTGCTGCAGCGCGGCACGGGCACGATCTACGTGCTCGTGCGGCCGAAGTCCATCGGCAAGCTCGACGAGCTGCGCGCGTTCTGGGGCAAGGAGAGCGTGAAGCGCGTGGTGCCGATCAAGGGCGACCTCGGGTCGCCGAAGCTCGGCGTGTCGGCCGGCGACCTGCGCAAGCTGAAGGGCAAGGTCAGGCACTTCTTCCACCTCGGCGCCGTGTACGACATCGAAGCGAGCGCCGAGGCGATGCAGAAGGCGAACATCGTCGGCACGCAGGGCGCGCTCGACCTCGCAACCGCGATCAACGCCGGTTGCTTCCACCTCGTGAGCTCGATCGCCGCCGCCGGCCTGTACCGCGGCACGTTCACCGAGGACATGTTCGAGGAGGCCGAGGAACTCGATCACCCATACCACAGCACGAAGCACGATTCGGAAGGCATGGTGCGGGCGAACGGCCGCACCCCGTTCCGCATCTACCGCCCGGGCGTCGTGGTCGGCCACTCGCGGACGGGCTTCATCGACAAGATCGACGGCCCCTACTACTTCTTCAAGGCGCTGCAGAAGCTGCGCGAATCGTGGCCGCGCGCGATCCCGCTCGTCGGCATCGAGGGCGGCTACATCAACCTCGTGCCGGTGGACTACGTCGTGGACGCGATGGTGTTCCTCGCGCACGCGAAGGGGCTCGACGGCCGCTGCTTCCACCTGACGGACCCGAAGGTCCGGCGCATGGGCCAGGTGCTCAACATCTTCGCGCGCGCCGCGCACGCGCCCGAGATGGCGTTCCGGCTCGACCCGAAGCTCTTCGACCTGGTCCCCGAAGCGGTCCGCAAGACCGTCGAGCGCACCAGGCCCATCCAGAACGTCTTCGACCAGCTGTTGCGCGACCTGCAGGTGCCGAAGTCGGTGCTCGAGTTCGTCAACTACCCGACGCGCTTCGACTCGACCGCGACGCAGAAGCTGCTCGCGAAGGCGCGCATCCACGTGCCGCCGCTCGAGGACTACGCGTGGCGCCTGTGGGACTACTGGGAGCGCCACCTCGACCCGGATCTCTCCATCGACCGCAGCCTCCGTGGCGCCGTGAAGGGCAAGGTCGTCGTAATCACCGGCGGGTCGTCGGGCATCGGCGAGGCGGCGGCGCTCCGTATCGCGGAGGCCGGCGGCAAGGTCGTCGTCGTGGCGCGCGACGAGGAGAAGCTCGCCGAGGTCCGCAGGAAGATCCAGGACGGCGGCGGTTCCGTGAAGACCTATTCATGCGACATCACCGATTACGCCGCGAACGACAAGCTGGCGAAGGACATCCTGAAGGAGTTCGGCCAGGTCGACGTGCTGGTGAACAACGCCGGCCGCTCGATCCGCCGCTCGCTCGCGCTCTCCTACGATCGCTTCCACGACTTCGAGCGCACGATGCAGCTGAACTACTTCGCCAGCGTGCGGCTGACGATGAACCTGCTGCCCTCGATGACCGCCCGCAAGAGCGGCCACGTGATCAACGTGTCGTCCATCGGCGTGCTGACGAACGCGCCGCGTTTCTCCGCGTACGTCGCGTCCAAGGCGGCGCTCGAGTCGTTCGCGCGCTGCGCCGCCTCCGAGTTCCACGACGAGGGCGTGCACTTCACGATCATCAACATGCCGCTGGTGCGCACGCCGATGATCGCGCCGACCAAGATCTACGAGGAGATGCCGACCATCATCACGCCGGACGAGGCGGCGGACATGATCGCGGACGCCATCATCCGCAGGCCGCAGCGCATCGCCACGCGCCTCGGCGTGATGGCCGAGATCATGCACCTGGTGATGCCGAAGATGTCGGAGGTCGTGATGAACTCCGCCTACCGCATGTTCCCGGACTCCGCGGCCGCGCAGGGCAGGAAGGAAGGGGCGGAGCCGCGTCCGCCGACCCGCGAGGCGCTGATCTTCGCGTCGCTGATGCGCGGCATCCACTGGTAACACCACTGGACGGGAACACCGGGAGCATCGTCAGCGAGGCGGCATGAGCGTGCAGTTCGGTCTCCGCATGGCGGCACTGTGCACCGCCGCCTGGCTTGGTCTTGCGGCCGCCGGAAGCGTCCACGCGCAGGCAGGCACTCCCGCGGCTCGCTCGGCGCAGAGCGACTGCCAGCGTGAAGCGGCGCGCCGCGGCTACACGGTGCTCGCGACCCGCAACTACCAGCAGTACAAGGACGGCTGGTCGCTCGATCTCCAGGCGCGCGACTACGCAGGGCGGGTCTCGTGGGGTTCGTGCTTCGTCGAGACGCGCACGGGGGACGTGAGCCTCTATGGATTCGGCTGGGGCAGCGGCGGCGGGGGCGGCGGCAGCGGCAGCCCGTACGAGTTCAACTGCGCGTCCGTGGAAGGAAAGTACCGCGAGTGTCAGCTCCCGGTGAACGGAAGGGCGCGGCTCGTCAAGCAGAAGTCCGCCGCGCCCTGCGTCCAGAGTCGCTCGTGGGGCCAGCGCGGCGACCGCGTTTGGGTGGACGACGGCTGCCGCGCGAAGTTCGAGGTCGTGGTGGCGGGAGGTGGCGGTGGCGGAGGCGTCGGCGGCGGGTACGTCGAGTGCCGCTCCGAGCAGCAGAAGTATCGCGAGTGCTCGATCGCGCGCGGCTACGTCGGGCGCCTGGCCAGCGACGATTCCGGCGGCAAGTGCCGCAATGCCGGGGCGTGGGGCACGCGCGACGGGCTCATCTGGGTCAATTACGGCTGCAAGGGCCGCTTCGAGCTCCTGCGTTCCGGCGGTGGCAGCGGCGGCAGCAGCGGCGGAGGCAACACCGGCCAGCAGCGGCGAGCCGCAGTGCAGTGCCGGACCCAGGCAGCGCGTGACGGCGTATCGGTGAGGTCCGTGACGCCACCGCAGCTGCGCGGCAGCTTCTGGGAGACGACGGTACAGGGGACGCGCGGTGGAACGAACGTGCGCGCGATCTGCCGCTACTACCCGAACTCGAACCGGGCGCAACTCTTCTACGGCAACTGACTTTCTGTCACGAATCGCGACGAATGCAACTGTCGTCCGTGCGATTGCGCATGTGATGATCCGCATGCCACCGACGAGCGGCGCGGCAGGGAGCCGCGCGATTCGCGGACGCAAGGGCGACATGGAAGTCAACGCGCTCACCCTCACGGCATTGCTGCTGCTCGTGGCCGCGCTCTGCGCTGCAAGCGTCACGCGCAGGCGGGCTGCACGGCGCGCGGAGGAGGAGCGCGCACGGGCCAGGGCGCGACGCCGCCGCGTGCCGGTCGTGTCGGCCAACGTGCGCGGCCTTCCCTCGGGCGTGACGGACCTCTGGGCAGAGGAAACCGACGCGCCGCAGAGCAAGAATCGCGTGGCGCCATGAGACCGCCCATGCCAATCAGCGCGGCGATTCAGTAGCATTCCTCGCATGAGGGAGGACGTGCTCGGCCAGATCCTGCTCGTCAAGGCCATCGAGGAGACGGATCGCTCGGGTGAATTGCTGCCGCTTGCGGACCGCGAGCACGCGACCCGCGCCGTGCTGCGGTCCGGAGACGCTACGGGTGGCGCCGCCGGCGACGCGAGGATCCCTCGCGACGGGCGCGTGTTGCGGCTGCTCGGCGAACGGGCGCAACGGCTGTTCGGCCCCCTCGCCGAACGCTACCCGGTCCTGGGCGACATTCTCGAGCGCTCGCATCCGCCGGGTTGGCTGAGCCCAGCGATCCTCGCCGGGGCACTCGCATGCGGCATCGGGCTTGCGTCGCTCGACGGCTCGCGCCGCATCAACATCCTGGCGTTCCCGTTCCTCGGCGTGATCGCCTGGAACCTCGCCGTGTACGCAGCGGTGGCGGCCGGCGCCATCCGCGGATGCCGGCGTCCTCCGGCCGGCCCACGCACGGCGCCGGGTTGGACTGGCACGGCGATCACGCGGCGGCTGTCCGGACTCGTTGGCATGACCTCCCAGGTGCACGCGAAGCTCGGCGAGGTCGTGACGCGTTACGCGACGGACTGGGCGCAGGCGGGCGGCCCGTTGCTCGCTGCGCACGCCCGGCGCCTGTTCCACCTCGGCGCCGCCGCGCTCGCGCTTGGGATGATCACCGGGCTGTACCTGCGAGGCGTCGTCTTTCGGTACGAGGCCGGCTGGGAAAGCACGTTCCTCGGCCCGCGATCTGTGCGGCACATCCTGCATCTGGTCTTCTCGCCGGCGGCCGCCCTTTCGGACGTCGCGCTGCCGCAGACCGATGACGCGGTCGCGGCGCTGCGCTGGACGGAGAGCGGCGGCGGCGGCGATGCAGCCCCGTGGATCCACCTGATCGCGGTGACGCTCGCAATCTGCGTCATCGCACCGCGGCTGGCGCTCGCCGGGCTCGCGCGTCTCGATGCGTGGCGGTGGCGCCGGGCGAACCGCCTGCCGGAGACGCTGCTCGCTTACGCGCGCTCGGCCCTCGGTGCAGCCGCAGTGGGCCGCGGGAGCGGTGCGGTTCTCGTCGTGCCCTATGCGTACGAATTATCCGCCACGACGCGTGCCGGTCTGCAGCGGTGGCTCGAGACCACCTACGGCAAGGGTGCGCACGCCAGCCTGCGCGCGATGGCGCCGTACGGCGAGGAGGCCGCGCTGCGCAGCGCGCTCGAGGACCCGGTGTCCGGGACCGCGGAAGCGGTCGTCGTGCTCGTGTCGCTTGCGGCCACCCCCGAATCCGAGAACCACGGGCTCGCGATCACTGCTGCGCGCGACGCGGCGCGGATGGCCAGGCCGGAACGAGAGTTGCGGGTGCTGGTCGACGAGTCGCCGTACGCGTCGCGTCTCGCGGGCGATCCCTCGATGGCGGGCCGACTGGACGAGAGACGGGACCTGTGGCGGCGCTTCGTGCGCGGCTACGGCCTCGAGGCGACGTTCGCGCCCCTCGCGGCCACGACATGACCGCCATCCGGCTGAGCCTGATCTCGCACACGAACGTCGGCAAGACGACGCTTGCACGCACGCTCCTGAAGCGCGACGTGGGCGAGGTGCGTGACGCGCCGCACGTGACGGAGCTGGCCGAGCCCTACCCGCTCATCGAGACGGACGTGGGCGACGTGCTCGAGCTGTGGGACACGCCGGGATTCGGCGACAGCGCGCGGCTCCTGCGGCGACTCCGGCAGGCCGGCAACCCGATCGGGTGGTTCCTGTCCCGGGTCTGGGACCGCTACACCGACCGCCCGTTCTTCGGCAGCCAGCAGGCCATCCGCAACGTGCGCGACACGGCCGACGTCGTGCTCTATCTCGTGAACGCGAGCGAAGATCCGGTGGGTGCCGGCTACGTTCCGGCCGAGATGGAGATCCTGGGCTGGGTCGGCAAACCCGTGCTCGTGCTGCTGAACCAGCTCGGACCCCCGAGGTCGCAGGAGCACGACGCGAGCGAGGTCGAGCGCTGGTCCACCCACCTGCGCAATTTCGACTGCGTCCGCGGTGTCATGGCTTTCGACGCTTTTGCGCGCTGCTGGGTGCAGGAACAGGCGCTGCTCGATCGCATTGCCCTGCTCCTGCCCGATGACGAGAGGCCGCGGTTCGCGCGACTCGCCCGGGCATGGGACGCGCGCAACGCGGAGACGTTCGAGCAGGCGATGCGCGTGCTGGCGGCTCACCTCGCATCGGCCGCGGTCGACGAGGCGACGGTGCCGATGCGGTCGCTCGGAGAATCGGCGCGCGCGTGGTTGAGCGGCGTAGCGACGGGCGAGCCGCGCGGCGATCCTGCGCTCGATGCCGCACGCGCCGCGCTGGCCGGGCGCCTCGACGCGTCCCTCCGCGCATCCACGAACGAGCTCATCGGGCTGCACGGACTCTCGGGCCGGGCCGCAGAAGAGATCACGCACCGCATGGGCGCCGCGTATGCGGTCGACCAGGCTGCGAACGTGGGCAAGGTGAGCGTGATCGGCGCGGCCGTGAGCGGTGCCCTCGGCGGCCTCGCCGCGGATCTCGCGGCCGGCGGGCTCACGTTCGGTGCCGGTGCGTTGCTCGGTGGCCTGGTCGGCGCGGCCGGCGCCCACGGTCTCGCGCGCGCATACAACGTGGCACGGGGACGGGACTCCACGGCCCTGCGCTGGTCACCCGACTTCCTGACCGGACGGGTCACGGCTGCAGTCCTTCGCTACCTGGCCGTCGCACATTTCGGGCGCGGTCGCGGAGACTTCGTGCAGGCCGAGTATCCGCCGCAGTGGCCGCCGATCGTGGAGCGGGAGGTGGCCGTGCGGAGGCTGGAGCTCGAGGATGTGTGGCGGAGCGCGTCGCAGGGAACGCCGGAAACCCAGCTGGAGCCCCGGCTCCTGGGACAGGTGCGCGCGGCGAGCGCCGAGGTGCTGCGGACCCTCTACCCCGGGCACCGATTGCCGTTCTAGAGGCCCTGCGGGCCGCTCGCCTCCCCGACGAACCAGAGCGCGACCGAGCTGAACAGGACGAGGGCGGCGAGTTCCATCATCGGGTACTCCTGTCGCGCCGAGGCGGCGCGGTGGGACCAGCCGGCATTGTCCATGCTGCGCCGCGGCAAATCGGTGACGGAGGTTTGAATTTCAGGCCGCTGCGGTTTTCCGAGGGCTCCAGGTTCGCGCAGATGGGGCAAGTCACCTATTCAGGTGATTCCTTCCACGATGGAATATGGTCTAGTCAGACCACAAAATCAGAGGGTGGGCGAGGAAGCAGCCCCCGGTCGAATGAGCAGAGCAGGCGGTCCCGGAAAGTCCACCCATGGGCGTCGCGCGGTGCCAGGGAAGGCGTCGCGCGCAACTGTCCTGAGCAGGCCGGGTCGCATCATCACGCCGCTCGGGCGGCTCGTTCTCGATCACCTCGATCGCGGTGTCATCGTGCTGGACGCCAACGGCGCGGTCCTCGATGCGAACCTGCCCGGCATGCGCATCCTCGATGGCCGCAACGGAATGAACGTGCGCAATGACCGGCTCACGTTTTCGGACGCTGCATTCGATCGGCGCTTCGCGGAACTCATCGCGCAGCGGCGCCGCGACCCGGCTGCCGCGACGCGGGCCATCGCCGCGCGACTGCCGCGACCGCGTGCCCAGGCGTACTTCGTGGTGGCGATCCCGATTCCGCCGCACACGGACGCACGGAATGTCGCAGTCGCCGTGTTCGTCTACGCGCCCGACGAGCGACGCGACATCTCGACCGGGCTGCTGCGGGAAATCTATGGCCTGACGAATGCGCAGGCCGAAGTGGCACGCCAGCTGTTCGTGGGTCGCACCGTCGAGCGGACGGCGGCCGCGCTGCGATTGTCCGTCAACACCGTGCGCACGCACCTGAAGCAGATCTTCACGAAGTGCGAAGTGCAGTCACAGGCGGAGCTGATGCACCTGCTCGCGCAGGGCCCGAAGTCACTCTGAGCTCCCGTCCCGGTCGGGCGGCACGCCCCCGCGGATCACCTCACGGGCGGGATGCAGTGCTCGTCCACGAACGCCTGTTGCGCCTTGACCTGCTCGCGCGAGGACTTCGATCCGGCGCTCGTCATGTCGGCAAGCTTGTTGCGCGCGGCGACGCATTCCGGCCCGTTCGCCACGCGGAGTCGCGCGGCCATCTGCTCCTGCTCGCGTCGCTTCGCGGGGTCCTTGCTGCAATTGATCTCCGTCGTCTGCTTGAGCCGGGTGATTTCCGTCGCGCTCGTCGGCGCCGTACCGCTCGTCAGGCGATCGAGCGCCTCGAGCGCGATCACGCACTCCCGGTTCTGCAGGTTCGAGAGGACCTCCGAGCGCTGCGCCGCCTGGGCCGGGGACACGGACGATGAGCCAGGCGCGGTCGTGCCCCCGCCGGAGGCCTTGCCGCTGCCCTTCGACGACGACGAGCCGAGGTTGAGCGTCTGGTACTGCACGCCGGCCGGCGGTTTCGACGTCGAAAGGTGCACCGTGCCGTACTCGTCCACCCACTTGTACACCGTCGATGAGGCGAAGCACGTGCCGGACAGCAGCATCAGCAACACGAGCGCGGCGGGCGCGGTTCCCGTACTCGGCACAGACCTGGTGGCTCGCTCGTTCACCATTGCAGTCCGGGACGCGCCCTCCGCCGCGACGTCAGGCGTAGCGCTTGAGGATCTTCGCGAGGCCCTCGGAGCCCGGGTGCAGCTTCCCGTACGGCACCTGGTTCAGCGGCACGTCGGTGGTGCCGGACATCGCGTGCATGTCGGGACCGCTCGAGGAGACGAAGATGAGTCCCGTGACGTGCTCGCCCTGGCGCAGCTTCGTGCGCAGGTACTCGAACGCCTTGCCGCGATGGGTCGGGTCGTAGTCCCTGTCGAGCTTGCGCAGCACGATCTGGCTGCCGTCGTGCATCTGCACCGGCAATGCCTCGCCTTCGCCGTAGGACGCCTTGATCTCCTGGCGCGGCGGGATGTAATCGGCGTGCACGGCTTCGTGGTAGTGCTCGCGCGTGAACGTGTAGCTCTTGGTCGAGCCGACGTGGTCGTTGAACGTCACGCAGGGCGAGATGATGTCGATCATCGCGAAGCCCTTGTGCATGAGCCCCGCCTGGATCAGCGGCACGAGCTGCTCCTTGTCGCCCGAGAAACTGCGGGCGATGAACGTGCCGCCGAGCGAGAGCGCGGCGAGGCAGGGATCCACGGGCGCCTGCAGGTTCTCCTCGCCCTTCTTCGACTTCGTGCCTATGTCGGCCGAGGCGGAGAACTGGCCCTTGGTGAGGCCGTACACGCCGTTGTTCTCGCAGAGGTAGAGCATGTTCACGTTGCGCCGGATGGCGTGCGCGAACTGCCCGAAGCCGATCGACAGCGAGTCGCCGTCGCCCGAGACCCCGATGTAGTACAGGTCCTTGTTCGCGGCGTTGGCGCCCGTGGCGACCGAAGGCATGCGGCCGTGCACGCCGTTGAAGCCGTGCGCGCCGCTCGCGAAATAGGCCGTCGTCTTGGACGAGCAGCCGATGCCCGAGAGCTTCACGAGCTGCTCGGGCCGCATCCCGAGCCCCCAGATGGCCTCGATGATCGCAGCCGTTACGGAATCGTGCCCGCAGCCGGCGCACAGCGTGGACATCGCGCCCTCGTAGTCGCGGCGGGTGAGCCCGATCGTGTTCGTCGGTAGGTCGGGGTGACGGACTTTCGGCTTGTTGATGAATGACATCGGAAGTGACTGGTGATTGGTGATAAGTGACTCGTGATCAGTGACTCGTTGTCGACGCAGGCCGGCAAGCTAGCGCTGACCGCTGGTCACGAGTCACTGGTCACTTCCCGGCGATCCCGAGGGAGGCGCGCTTCGCGTCCCCGAGCTCCGCGATCACGGCCTCGACGATCTCCTTCGAGGTCATCGGCAGGCCGCTGTAGTGCAGGATCGAATGCAGCTTCGACTTCGGCACGTCGGTCTCGAGCGTGAGCAGCGACTTGAGCTGTGCGTCGCGGTTCTGCTCGACCACGAAGATCTTCTCGTGCTCCGCCATGAAGGTCTCGACCTCCTTGGTGAAGGGGAAGGCCTTGATGCGCATGTAGTCGATCGGGATGCCGCGCTTCGCGAGGATGTCGCGCGCCTCGTTGACCGCACCGCGGCTGCTGCCGATGGCCACGAGGCCGATGCTGCTGGTGCCCGTCGCCTCGATGACCGGTGGCGGCATCATCGTGCGCGCACGCTTGAACTTGCGCAGCAGGCGGTCGAGCACGACCTGGTACTCCGCCGAGTCCTCGGTGTAGCCGCCGTACTGGTTGTGGCCCGAGCCGCGGGTGAAGTAGGCGCCCTTGGCCGACACGCCCGGCAGCGTGCGGTACGGGATGCCGTCGTCGTCCTTGTCGAGGTAGCGGTGGAACTTCGGCAGCGCCTCGATCTCTTCCTTCGTCAGCACCTTGCCGCGGTCGGGCCGGTAGCTGTCGTCCCACTTGAGGTCCTTGCACATCCAGTCGTTCATGCCGATGTCGAGGTCCGACATCACGAACACCGGCGTCTGCAGGCGCTCGGCGAGGTCGAACGCCTGGATCGCCATGTAGAAGCACTCCTCGGGATTCGACGGGAACAGGAGGATGTGCTTCGTGTCGCCGTGGGAGGCGTACGCGCAGAGGAGCAGGTCGCACTGCTGCGTGCGCGTCGGCATGCCGGTCGAGGGGCCGACGCGCTGGACGTCGAAGATCACGGCCGGGACCTCGGCATAGTAGGCGAGGCCGATGAACTCGTTCATCAGCGAGATGCCGGGGCCGCTCGTCGCGGTGAACGACCGTGCGCCGTTCCAGCTGGCACCGAGGACCATGCCGATCGCCGAGAGCTCGTCTTCGGCCTGGATCACCGCGAAGTTGTTCCTGCCCGTGTCCGGGTCGACGCGCAGCTTCTGGCAGAAGCTCTTGAACGCGTCCATCAGGGACGTCGACGGCGTGATCGGGTACCACGGCGCCACCGTCGCGCCGGCGTACACGCAGCCGAGCGCGGCTGCCGTGTTGCCGTCGATCATCACGAAGCCCTTGGTCTTGTCCATGCGCTCGACGCGCAAGGGCAGCGGACAGGCCAGGTTCGACTTCGCGTAGTCGTAGCCCAGCTGCACGGCCTTCATGTTGGCGTCCACGAGCGCCGGCTTCTTCGCGTAGCTCTCGGTGAGCAGGCCGCGGATCACCTCGACGTCGATGTCGAGCAGCGCGGCGAGCACGCCCGCGTACATGACGTTCTTCATCAGGATGCGGTTGCGCACGCCGACGAAGTTCTCGTTGCAGAGCTTCGCGAGCGGCACGCCGAGGATCGTGATGTCCTCCCGGGCGAGCAGCGTGGAGCGGGGCCAGGTGGAGTCGTAGATCAGGTAGCCGCCCGGCGACACCTCGCGGACGTCCTTCTGGTAGGTCTCCGCGTTCATCGCGACCATGAGGTCGACCCGCCCCGAGCGGGCGACGTAGCCGTCCTTCGTCACGCGGATCTCGTACCAGGTCGGCAGGCCCTGGATGTTCGACGGGAAGTAGTTCTTCCCCATCACGGGCACGCCCATCCGGAAGATGGCCTTCATCAGCAACGTGTTGGCACTGGCCGAGCCGGTGCCGTTCACGTTGGCGAGCTTGATGACGAAG
>VEPJ01000209.1 GCA_012026925.1 Gammaproteobacteria bacterium
CACCCACTGCGTCGGCAGCACGATGCGGGTGCCCTCCCCCGGCAGCCACGTGTCCACGCCCGGATTGGCACGAACCAGTTCGTCGTAACCCACGTCGAAGCGTCGCGCGAGGGAATCGTCGTCAACGTCGCGGCCATGCGGCTGTTCTATTTCCCGAAGCCCGCCAAGGGCGAGCAACGCGTCGTGGTCACCTACCCGATCGGCATCGGCAAGGTGGGCTGGGCGACGCCCATCGGCACGACCAAGGTCGTCTCGAAGCGCGCGAACCCGGTGTGGACGCCGCCCGCGTCGGTCCGCAGGGAGCACGCCGAGAACGACGATCCGCTGCCGGCCCGGGTGCCGGCCGGACCGGACAACCCGCTCGGCCTGTTCGCGATGAACCTCGGCTGGCCGAGCTACCTCATCCACGGCACGAACAAGCCGCCGGGCGTGGGCATGCGCGCGAGCCACGGGTGCATCCGCCTCTACCCGGAGGACATCGCCTCGCTGTTCGACCAGGTGCCGGTCGGCACCAAGGTGACGGTCGTGAACCAGCCGCTGCTCTACGGCTGGCAGCACAACGCGCTGTTCGTGCAGTCGTATCCACCGCCCGTCGAGGGCAAGGACGACTCCGCGCCGCCGCCCCCGGTCGTTTACGACGACCGCGTCGAGAACGCGATCTGGCAGCAGGCGAAGCCGCACGCCGGAGCGGTGGACTGGGCGCTCGTCCAGCAGGTGGTGACGCAGGCCCGCGGCGTCGCCGTCCCGATCACCCGGCACGGCTTGACGCTCGACTCCTACCTCGGCTCGCTCCCGCAGGTGGAGAACGTGCTGCCCGACGGGTCGAACTGGGACGGCAACGAGACGCCGGCGGCCGCCGACAAGGTCACGCCGGTCGTCGATTCGGGGGCCCGGGCTCGACGCTGACCGCTCGCGCGCCGATCGCCGTCGTCATCGCCCCGGTCACGACGAGCAGCGCTCCGACGACGCTCGGGGCCGTCAGCCCTTCCGTCGCGACGTTGCCCGGCCAGATCCGGCTGGCGACGTGCATGCCGGCCAGCGTCACGAGCGGCGCAATCGTCACGACCGCGCTGACCCGCGATACCTCCCAGTGCTCCAGCGCCTCGGCGAAGCAGCCGTAGGCGACGACGGTGTTGGCGCAGCAGAACGCGAGCATCGCGAGCTGCAGGCCGTCGAGCGCGAGCACCTGCGAGGGATGCGCGGCGGGCAGGAGCAGCGGCACCGCCCCGACGTAGAGCAGGAACAGGACCTGCTGGGATGAGAGCTGGGTCAGCAGCTGCTTCTGCGCCAGTCCGTACACGGACCAGGAGAGTGCCGCGAGGACCATCAGCGCGACGCCGAAGCCGAGCTGCGTCCGCGGCGCGAAGACCTCGCCCAGCCGGTCGTGGAAGAAGAGCAGCAGGCCGCAGACCAGCACTCCGAAGCCGAGCCACTGCAGCGGCGCGAATCGTTCGCGGAAGACGACCAGCCCGCCGAACAGCAGGAACATCGGCGCGAGCTGGATCAGGACCTGCGCCGCCGTGGGACTCGTGTGCTCGAGCGACACGAGGTAGAGGACGTAGTTGCCGAGGAGTCCCGCGAGCGCGACGGCGAAGAGCACCCACCCGCTGCGCGTGAGCGGTGAGCGCAGCGGCAGCCTGCGGCGCCACGCGAGAAAGAGCCCCAGCGCCACGGCCGACGCGGCGAAGCGGTACCAGGTGATCGAGACGGCATCCATGCGCGCGAGCACGACCTTGAGCGCGATCGGCAGCAGGCCCCAGCACACGGCCGTGACGAGGGCGAGCGCGAGGCCGAGTTTCCAGCGTCCGGAGGTGGCGTGCATCAATGGCTAGGGGCGGAGGGCGGCCAAGGATACAAGAACTTGTGCTAATTTACGTGCGGCCCGACCGGGGGATGGACTTGCCAGAGCCGAACATGAACGGGATCGTCGTGGCGGAGGCGCCGGGAGCGGACCACGCCATTGCACGGTTGCCGTCGTGCGTCTGCGCATTCGTCGGGCGCACGCTCCGCGGGCCCGTGAACCATCCCGTCGCGGTGCGCAGCTTCGCCGAGTTCCAGCAGGTGTTCGGCGGGCTGTGGCAGCCGAGCCCGATGCCCTACGCCGTCGAGCAGTTCTTCGAGAGCGGTGGCCGACACGCCGTGATAGTGCGCGTGTGCAACGGGGGCGCGCCCGCGACCATCACCCTGCCGTGCGGCAAGGGCTCGCTCACGCTCGAGGCGCGCAGTCCCGGCTCGCGCGAGGCGCTGCGGGCGTCGGTGGACTACGACAACGTCGGGGCGAACGAGGACGACCGCTTCAACCTCGTGGTGCAGCGGGTCCGATCCGCCGGCTCGGAGCACATCGAGGACCAGGAAATCTTCCGCCGCCTCTCGATCGTGCCGGGCACGACCCGGTTCGTCACGACGGCACTGCAGGAGTCCACGCTGGTGCGCGTGCGGGGCGAGGTACCCGCGGTGCGGCCGGATCGCACGTATCGCCCCGGTGCCCGTCACCCCATCGGTTACGTCGATTCGAACCCGGACGGCGACGACGGCGCGCCGCTCACCGACTACGACCTGATCGGGTCGCGCGAGCGCGGCACCGGGCTCTTCGCGCTCCACGCGGGCGACGACGTCCACTTCATCTGCGTCCCGCCGCCCGCGCGGGATCGCGACGTCGGCCCGGGCCTGCTCGTGGTCGCGGCGCGGGTCGCGCAGGAACTGCGCGCGATGCTGATCGTCGATCCGCCGGCGGCGTGGGACACCTGCGACGATGCGCTCAAGGGATTGCGCGAGCTGGATTTCCAGAGCGACCACGCGCTGATGTGCTTCCCGCGCATCCTGGCATTCGACCGGCTGCGCGGCCGCTACGAGCCCTTCGCCAACTGCGGCGCCGTTGCCGGCGTGCTCGCGCGCCTCGACGAGCAGCGTTCGCCGTGGCAGCCGGGCGCGGACGACGAGTTGCTGCTGCGTCCGGGGACCCGCCCGGTGCTGGCGCTCAACGAGGCGGAGCGTGCGCGGCTCGCGGCGCACGGCGTCAACCCGCTGCAGTCTCTGCGCGCCGCGAATCCGCAGCTGCTGCCGCTCAGGACGCTCGCCGGCGGCGCGGGTCGCAATGCGGACAGTTCGCTGCTCACGCCCAGGCGCCGCGCGCTGCTCATCATGAACAGCATCGAGCGCGGCACGCGCTGGGCCGTGTTCGAGGCCGGGGATCGCAACGTGTGGCACAAGGTCCGGCGCCAGGTGCAGGATTTCCTGCAGCCGCTCGCCGCTGCCGGGCTTTTCGGAACGGGCGACGCCGCCGATGCCTGCCACGTGATCTGCGACGAACGCGTCAATCCCGCGCACGACGTACACGAGGGGCGCGTGAGCGTACTCGTCGGCCTGCGATCCGCGCGTGCAGGCGAGTACCAGTCGTTCCTCGTGACCCACTCGCACGCGGGCAGCCGCGTGCGCACCGTGCGCTCCAACCGGCTGCCGCCCGGCATGCGCATGACGGTGGACGTCCTCGACGAGGAGGCGCAGGAGCAGGATTCGCGGCGCACCCGCACGCTGGCGCAGGAACTCTTCGGCCACTACCGCGAGCCGCGGCCAGCGCCGTCAGCGCCCGCGCTGCCGACCGAATCCGCCTCCGCCGGGCGTCGCGATCTCGATGCGATCGCCCGGTTCCACCGCGACCTGGGCCGTCGCGGCGATCGTTTCTAGGCGTCCGTCGCGACGCTGCACCACGTTGCTGCCCGGCTGCCCCGGCCCGCCGCCCGCGAGGCCGAACGGCGCCACGCGCCGGTGGTTCGAGAGGATCGCGGCAGTCATCGCCTCGCGGAACTCGACGCAGCGAACGAGCCCGTCACCGCCGCGGAATGCGCCGCGGCCACCGGACCCGCCGCGCAGCGCGAATCGGCGCAGCAGCACCGGGAAACGGCTCTCGAGGACCTCCGGGTCCGTGAGCCGGGAGTTGGTCATGTGCGTCTGCACGCCGCTCGCGCCGTCGAAGCCCGGACCGGCACCCGCGCCGCCGGCAATCGTCTCGTAGTACTGGTAGCGCTCGTTGCCGAACGTGAAGTTGTTCATCGTGCCCTGCGACGCCGCCTGGAGCCCGAGTGCCCCGTAGAGCGCATCGACGATGCATTGCGAGGTCTCGACGTTGCCGGCGACCACCGCGTGGGGGTAGGTCGGGTCGAGCATCGAGCCCGGCGGCACGACGATGGCGAGCGGCCGCAGGCAACCGGCGTTGAGAGGGATCGCCTCGGCGATCAGCGTACGGAAGACGTACAGGACGGCGGCCACCGTCACGGCGCGCGGCGCGTTGAAATTGTTCTCCTGCTGCTCCGACGTGCCGGTGAAGTCCACCGTCGCAGTGCCGGCCTGCGGGTCCACGCTCACGGCCACTTCGATGCACTGGCCGTTGTCGAGCTCGTAGCGGAACCGGCCGTCGCGCAGGCGCCGGATGGCGCGCCGCATGCACGCCTCTGCGTTGTCCTGCACGTGTCGCATGTAGGCGAGCAGCGTGGGCAGCCCGTGCTCCCCGGCCGCGCGCTCGAGTTCGCGGATGCCGCGGGCGTTGGCGGCGAGTTGCGCGCGCAGGTCCGCCAGGTTCTGCGACGGATTGCGCGCCGGCCAGCGGCCCGCGCCAAGCGCGGCGCGCACCGCGGGCTCGTCGAGCTGTCCCGCGCGCACGATGCGGACCGGCTCGAACAGGGCTCCCTCCTCGCCGATGTGTCGGCTGCCGGGCGGCATCGAGCCGGGCGTGATGCCGCCGATGTCGGCGTGGTGGGCGCGCGAGGCCGTGTAGAAATTCACGTGGCGACCGGTCGCGTCGAATACGGGCGTCACGACGGTCATGTCCGGCAGGTGCGTCCCGCCGTGATAGGGCGAGTTCACGAGGAACGAGTCGCCGGGCCGCATGTCCGGGCCGTGCCGTTCGCGAACGGCCGCGACGCTTGCGCCCATGGAGCCGAGGTGGACCGGCATGTGCGGCGCGTTCGCCACGAGGCCGGCCTCGCCGTCGAAGATGGCGCACGAGAAGTCGAGGCGTTCCTTGATGTTCACGGAGCTCGCGGTCTGGCGCAGCACGACGCCCATCTGCTCGGCGACGTGCATGAAGAGGCCGTTGAAGACTTCGAGCCGCAAGGGGTCGGCGGCGAGATCGTGCGGGGCGCGCTTCCCGCCCGTCGCGCGACGGCGCCCGAGCAGCAGCCGGCCTTCGGCGACGACCGTTGCCAGCCAGCCGGGCGCGATCCACGCGGTGGATCCTCGCTCGATGATGAGCGCAGGCCCGGCAATCGCTTCGCCCTCCGCGAGATCGTCGCGAGCGTGCAGGGCGACGGGTTGCCATGCCTCGCCGGTCCAGGCCTCGACGGTTGCGGATTGCCCCGCGGGCTTGCGCGTCGGATCCGCTTTCCCTGCCGCAGCGGCAGGCCGTGCTTCCTCGGCCGCGCGCCGGGGCTCGCGTTCCGCGGCTTCGGACAGGAGCTCGGAGATGAGGATCTCCTGCGCGTCGCTCGTGAATCCGTACAGCCGCTCGTGTGCCGCGACGAAGGCGGCGCGCATGTCGTCCGCGGATGCCCATGGAATTTCGAGGCTGGAGTCGGAGCCCGCGAATCGCAGTCGGGCCCTGCCACGCGTCTCGATGTCCTCGGCGCTCACCGCCTGTCGCAGCAGCTCGCGCCGCGCCTCGGCCTCGAGCTCGGCCATGCTGTCCGCAGCACGCCTGGCGCCCGTTTCGTCGCAGGGCTCCCCGCAGCTGCGCCGTCGCACGCAGCGTCGCAGCGCCAGGCCGATGCCGCGCGCCGAGAGCACGCCCGCCAGCGGGTCGAGCAGGATCGTGTCGATGTCGAGGTCCTCGGCGACCGCGCACGCGTGCTGGCCGGCGGCGCCGCCGAAGGGCAGGAGCGTGAATCGCGCCGGGTCGTGGCCCTGTCGCAGCGCGAGCTCGCGGATCGCGATCGCCATGCGAGCCACCGCGACCTGCAGGAAGGCGTCCGCAAGCGCCTCGATGCCGAGCGCGCGCCCTGTGCTTGCCGCCATCCCGGCCGCGATCGCGCGCAGGCGTGAGCGCGACGCCTCGGCATCGAGCGGCTCGGTACCGGATTCGCCGAAGACGCGCGGGAACCGGTCGGGCCGGATGCGTCCGAGCACGACGTTGCAGTCGGTGATGGTCGCCGGTCCGCCACGCCGGTAGCAGGCGGGTCCCGGGTCGGCGCCCGCGGATTCCGGGCCGACCTGCAGGCGCCCGTCGTCGAAGCGCACGATCGAGCCGCCGCCGGCCGCGATCGTGTGGATGTCCATCATCGGTGCCTGCAGACGCGCGCCGTCGATCTCCGTCGTGAAACGTCGCGGCAGTTCGCCGGCATACAGGCTGACGTCCGTCGAAGTGCCGCCCATGTCGAATCCGATGAGCCGTCGCAGGCCGCTGGCCTCGCCCGCGGCCGCGAGCCCGACGACGCCTCCCGCGGGTCCCGACAGCACGCTGTTGATGCCGCGGAAGCCGGGCGGGTCGACGAGACCGCCGTTGCTCTGCATCAGGAGCAGCTCGCCCGTGCCGTGGCGATCCGCCAGTTCGCTCCGGAACTCCCGCACGTAGCGCAGGAGCACCGGCGAAAGGTAGGCGTCGGCCACGGCACTGTCGCCGCGTGCGACGAGACCGACGATCGGCGCCACCGCGTGCGACGCGACGATCTCCTCGAACCCGGCCACCGCTGCGAGTTCCGCCGCGCGCTGCTCGTGTTGCCGATGACGGATGCCGTGCAGGAAGGCGATGGCGACCGAGCGCAGGCCGCGCTGCCGCGCAGCGCCCAGGGCGGCCGCGAGTCCGGCCTCGTCGAGCGGCGTGAGCACGGCGCCGGAGGCGTCCACACGTTCGTCGGCTTCGACTACCGCCGAGTAGAGCATCGCGGGCAACCGGATCTCGCGCGCGAAGATGTCCGGCCGGTTCTGGTACCCGATGCGCAGGGCGTCGCCGAAGCCTCGCGTCGTGACGAGCAGCGTGGGTTCGCCCTTGCGCTCGAGCAGGGCATTCGTCGCGACGGTGGTCCCCATCCGGACCGAGGCCACGACGTCGTCGACGGCGCCGTTTCGCTCGAGGACCTCGCCGATCCCGCGGACGGCCGGGTCGCCCGGATGGCTGCGATCGCGCGACAGCACCTTGTGCGTGTGCACGCGGCCGTCCGGGTCCCACGCGACGACGTCCGTGAAGGTGCCGCCACGATCGATCGCAAAACGCCAGCCGCGGATTGGAGTTGCCGCCGTCATCCGGGCACTTTCGCACGCAGCGCGAGATCGCCGCAAACGACGCGCCTTGTGCGCCGGCGCGGCGCACGCCTAGCATCGCTGCGCATGAACGGCGCGGCGGAATCGATACTCGCGGTCGTGGCGCGCGTGCCCCGGGGCAAGGTCACGACCTACGGTGCAGTCGCCGAGCAGGCCGGCTGGCCGAGGCGGGCCCGGCTCGTGGGGCGCGTGCTCGGCGCGCTGCCCGCCGGGAGCCACGTGCCGTGGCACCGGGTGGTGGCCGCCGGCGGGCGCATCGCCCTCCCCGAAGGAAGCCGCGCGCGGGAGAAGCAGATGAGTCGCCTGCGGCAGGAAGGCGTCGACGTGTCGGCGGGCCGCGTCGACCTGCGCCGCTTCGGATGGCGCAGCCCGGCCGTGGACCTCGACGCATGGCTTTGGCGCGTCGGCGATGAGAACTGATTCCGGATTCCGGGCCGGGCGCGGCATATGATGGGCGCCGGGATGGGTGCATGGGGCGCGGCATGACTGAACGCTACGTGGTCTTCTCGCACGGCAAGGACAGCGAGCCGTGGGGCAACAAGATCGCGGCGATGGCGGAAATCGCGCGCGAGGAAGGCTTCCAGGTCGAGTCCGTGGACTACCGCGGCATCGAGAAGCCCGAGGACCGCGTCACGCGGCTGCTGGCATTCTGCAAGGACCTGCGTGGTTCGCTCGTGCTGGTCGGCTCGAGCATGGGCGGCTACGTCTCGGTGGCGGGTTCGTCGCTGCTCCAGGCGCGCGGCATGTTCCTCCTCGCCCCGGCGCTGTACATGCCGGGCTACGAGAAGTTCAGCCCGCGACCGGCTGCGTGCCCCACCACGATCATCCATGGCTGGCGCGACGAGGTCATCCCCGTCGACAACAGCTTCCGGTTTGCCCGCGAGCAGAAGGCGACGCTGCACGTCCTCGATTCCGACCACCAGCTGCTCGACCAGATCCGCGCCATCAATCACTTCTTCGCGTACTTCCTCTTCTCCATCGACGAGTTCCTGTAGGGGCGGAGGGGACATCCTGGATTTCGCCGCCCGGGCGGCGAAATCCAGAATGTCCCCTGATTTCGCGACTTCATCGGGTAAGATGGCCGTCGGACAAGGCCCGGGGGAACCGTATGCAACCAAGCGCAAGACTGGCCCTCTGCGGCGTATTGCTCGCGTTCGTCGCAGGCTGCGGCGGGGGCAGCCCCGAGCCCCAGGACGACGCGGAAGCGAAGGCGCACGGTCGCGACACGGACAAGACCGTGTTCGACGACATGATCCAGACGCAGGACAAGGCGCGCGCCGTCGAGGACGTGACGATGGCGAGCAAGGCCGCAACCGACGCCGCCATCGACCGGGCCGAGGGCGACTCGAAGGACGAGCAACGGTAAGCGGCCGGCGGAGCCGGCCCGCCGCAGGAATTCCACATGCAGCGCATTCCCGAACCCGAGCTCATGGACGAGTTCGAGCAGGCCCGCGCCTACGCTGAGGCCGATTTCGGCGAGCCGAACGAGCGGTTCGTCGGCTATTTCGAGACCGAGATCGAGCCTCCGCGCTGCGGCACCGTGCTCGACCTCGGCTGCGGGCCAGGCGACATCGTGCTCAGGCTCGCGCGGCGGCACCCGGAACTCTGCGTGCACGGGCTCGACGGTTCGGCCGCGATGCTCGAATTCGGACGGGCACGGCTCCGGGCGGAACCCGCCCTGGAGGCGCGGGTCCGCTTCGTGGAGGGTCTGCTTCCGGGCGCGTCACTGCCGCTGCCGCGGTACGACGCCGTGGTCAGCAACAGCCTTCTGCACCACCTCCACGATCCGCTCGTCCTGTGGCGCGCGGTCCGGGAACTCGGTGCGCCGCGCGCACCCGTGCTCGTGATGGACCTGTACCGGCCCGCCTCGACGGGTGTCGCCCAGGAGATCGTCGAGGCCTACGCGGGGGAGGAGCCCGAGGTCCTGAAGCGCGACTTCTTCAATTCGCTCTGCGCCGCGTTCGAGCCGGGCGAGGTGCGGGAGCAGCTCGAGGCCTGCGGCCTCGGTTCGCTCGGGATCCGCCTCGTCTCCGACCGCCACCTGCTGGTGGCAGGACGGTTGCCGGGATGAGCGATCTCACGGCGATGGAGCGTCTTCTCCTCCCGCTCGTACGCCGTTTCGTCGCGCTCTGGGTGCGTCCGTCGATCCTTCCGGACAACTTCACGGAGGCGCTCCACAAGGAGCGCCCCGTCTTCTACGCGCTCGAGAAGCGCAGCGTGATCGACCTCGCGGTGCTGGAGTACGTCTGCAGCGAGCGCTCGCTGCCCATGCCGCTCGCGCCCCTCGGCTCCGGCGCGTTCCTGCCCGAGTCGGTGCTGTTCATGGCGCGGCGCGCGGGCTTCCTCGGGCAACGCATCGACCGGCGCATGCCGGATGCGTTGCGCACCATCAATGGCCTCGCGACGGCCGACCCCGCCTTCGACGCCGACATCGTTCCAGTGAGCCTGTTCTGGGGCCGTGCTCCCGATCGCGAAAGGTCCTGGCTGCGGCTGTGGGTCGCGGAGGGCTGGGACATCGGCGGGCGCTTCCGCAAGCTCCTGTCGCTGGTGGTGAACGGCCGCAACCTGCTCGTGCTCATCGGCGAGCCGCTGCCCGTCCAGCCCGGTGCAGACGAGACGCGCGGGGCGCCGCGGAGCCCGCGCCGGCTGTGGCGCCAGCTGCGGACGCAGTTCCGCAACCAGCGTACGGCGACGATCGGGCCCGACCTTTCGCACCGGCGAACCATCGTCGCCCAGGTGCTCAGGACGCAACTCGTCCGCGAGAACGTGCGCGGCGAGATGCAGTCACGCAGCCTCTCGCGGCGCGATGCGCTCAAGGCCGCGAAGGGCTACGCGTACGAGATCGCGGCGAACTACTCCCACACCTTCGTCGTGTTCATGTCGGGCGTGCTCGGGCGGCTCTGGAACCGCCTGTACGACGGCGTCGAGCTCGCCAACTTCTCGAGCCTCGGCTCCGTGGAGGACGGTGCGGAGGTCGTCTACGCGCCCTGCCACCGCAGCCACATGGACTACCTGCTGCTGTCCTACGTGGTGTACCACAAGGGTTTCGCGGTGCCGCACATCGCCGCCGGCATCAACCTCAACCTGCCGGTGATCGGCTCCTTCCTGCGGCGGGGCGGCGCGTTCTTCATGCGCCGCAGCTTCTCGGGAAATGCCCTCTATTCGGCCGTCTTCACGAAGTACCTGGGGCTGATGATGGCGCGCGGCCACTCGATCGAGTACTTCATCGAGGGCGGGCGCAGCCGCACCGGGCGGCTGCTCAAGCCCAAGACCGGCATGCTCGCGATGACCGTGCGCAGCTACATCCGCGAGCCGACGCGCCCGATCGTCTTCGTGCCGGTCTACTTCGGTTACGAGCGGCTGGTCGAAGGACGGACCTACATCGGCGAGCTCTCCGGCCGGCCGAAGGAAAAGGAATCGGTCTTCATGCTCCTGCGTACCATCCCGGAGCTGCGGCGTCGCTTCGGCAAGGTGTACGTGAGCTTCGGCGAGCCACTGCCGCTCGACCCCGTGATCCTGAAGCACAACCCGGCGTGGGACCGCGAGCCCTCCGGCTCGGACGACCGGCCTGCATGGCTCAGCCCGGTCGTCACCGAGCTGGCTTCGACGATCATGACGCGCATCAACGCGGCGGCCTGCGTCACGCCCGTGAACCTGATCGGCCTCGTGCTGCTCGCGACTCCCCGCCAGCGCATGGGCGAAGCGGACCTCGCCCGCATGCTCGAGCTCTATGCCTCGCTGCTGCGGCGTGCTCCGTACTCCGACAAGGTCTGGGTGACCGACATGGATGGCGAGTCCATGATCGGCTACGGGGTGTCGCTCGGCATCCTGAAGCGACAGCCGCACGAGCTCGGCGACATCCTGTACATGTCCGAGGAGACCTCGGTCCTGACCAGCTATTTCCGCAACAACGCGCTGCACCTGCTGCTGCTGCCCTCGCTGATCGCCTGCGCATTCCTGAACAACCCGAAGGTCGCGCGCGCCGACCTGCTGCGCCTCGCGGGCCGCGTCTACCCGTACGTGGCCGACGAGTATTTCCTGCGGTGGAGCGAGGCGGAGGTGCCCGGCGTCGTGGACCGCATGCTCGAGGACCTCTTCAACCACGGCCTGCTCGCCGCCTCGGAGGACCGCAGCGAATGGCGGCGCCCGCCCGCGGAATCGCCCGAAGCGGTGCAGCTGTCGGTGCTCGCGCGCGCGACCGTGCCGATCATCGAGCGCTACTACATCGCCGTCTCGCTGCTGCTCAAGGCCGGCAGCGGCAGGCTCACGCAGGACGCACTCGAGCGCCAGTGCCAGCTGACCGCGCAGCGCATGTCGATGCTCTACGAGCTCAACTCTCCCGAGTTCTTCGACCGTGCGCTGTTCGGCAATTTCCTCGACCTGCTGCGGGCGCGCCGGGTGCTCGGCGAGAGCGCCGACGGCAGGCTGACGTTCGAGCCCGTCATGCTCGAGGCGATCGTCAACGACGCGCAGCTCGTGCTGCACGAGCAGATCCGTAACTCGATCCTCCAGGTCGTGCACCGTTAGTCGTACAGGAGGGAACCATGCGGAGAATGACGTCCATTGCGGCCGCCGCGGCGGTGGCCCTGCTCGTGTTCGCCGGCCTTGCGCAGGGGGCGACTCAGCCTGCGCGCAGGATACCGGGAATCAACGCCCCGGATGCCTTCCCGAAGGGCTGCGTGGACTGCCACGTCTTGAAGCCGCCCACCGATGCGCGGCTCGGTACGCAGCTGCAGGAGTGGACGGCCGGGAAGGTGAGTCCGGCGCTGCGCGCGACGGTCCAGGGAAGTGCCCCGGCCGGTCTCGTGCTCAAGGGCAGGCACCCGGACGCGACCGACTCGCTGGACGACATCCCGGCCGCGTGCGCCGACTGCCACTCGGGAGACTCGAAGAAGGCGCCGCCGCTCGCCGGCATGATCCACCGGATCCACCTGGTGGGCGGGGACAAGAACCGCTTCATGACCGAGTACCAGGGCGAGTGCACGAGCTGCCACAAGCTCGACGCCGCCAAGGGCACGTGGTCGATGCCGAGCGGGCCCGAGAAGAAGTGACGGCGGGCGCCTGAGCTAGTCTTCGGGCCGCGCCGGGCGGCGCAGTTTCTTGGTGCGTGCGTCGCGGGCCTTCGTGGCGAGGCGGCGTTCCTTCGACGCGCGCGTCGGTTTCGTCGGGCGCCGGGGCCTCGGTTCGACGAGCGAGGCGCGAACCATCTGCACGAGGCGCTCGACGGCATCGGCGCGGTTCTGCTCGAGCGAGCGGAACCGCTGCGCGTCGATCACGATGACGCCGGCGTCCGTCATGCGCCGCCCCGCGATCCGGCCGAGGCGCAGGCGGGCGGCGGGCGCCAACGCCGGCCACGCCGCCGAGTCGAATCGCAGCTCGACCGCGTTCGAGACCTTGTTGACGTTCTGCCCGCCGGGACCGGAAGCGCGCACGGCGCGCCACTCGACCAGCTCGTCGGGAATCGCGAGCGCGCCGCTGATTGCGATGGGCATCGGGGCTCAGGCGTCGCGGGCGGGCTCGAGAGGGTCCGCGCGCGGGTTCACCATTTCGACGCGGATCTCGTGCTGTGCCACCGGGATGGTGATGCCGTGTTCCCGGAAGAGGCGCCAGATCGCGCGGTTGACGTCGGAGCGGACGTTATTGACGCCTGCGGCCGGGTCCGGGATCCAGAAGCGCAGTTCGAGCTCGATGCCGCTGTCGCCGAACGCCATCAGGCGCGCGACGGGGGCCGGGTCCCTGATGATGCGCGGGTGGCCGGCAGTGGACTGGATCATCAGCCGCATCGCCAGTTCAGGGTCGTCCCTGTAGCTCACGCGCACCGGCAGCTTGAGGCGTACGCGGGGGTCGGTGTAGCTCCAGTTGATCACCGGATTCGTGATCAGGTGCTGGTTCGGTACGAGCGTCTCGACGCCGTCGCGGTCCCTCACGACGACGTACCGGCCACGCAGTTCCTCCACCCAGCCGAAGCCCTCGGTGGTGGTGCCGGTGGTGCCGGTGAAGCTGATCACGTCGCCGGGCTTGATCGAGCGGTCCATCAGCAGCACGAAGCCGCTGACGAAGTTGGCCGCGATGCTCTGCAGGCCGAAGCCGAGGCCGATGCCGATCGCGCCGGTCAGCACGTTGAGGGTCGTGAGATCGAGCCCCGCGGCGTTCAGGCCGACGAGCACCGATAGACCGACCAGGAACGCCTGCATGAACTTGGCGATGCCGATCCGCATGTTGGGCGCGAGCGCGTCGAGCTTCAGCACGCGGCGCTCGAGCCAGCGCGCGATCCACAACGCGACGATGACGAACAGGCTCACCGTCACCAGCAGCTTCATCACCGACCAGGCGGAGATGCGCGTCCGGCCGGCCGTGATGCCGATGCCGTCGAGCAGCTCGATCACGGCGTCGCCCCACCCGAGCAGGCGCAGCGAAAGGAAGACCCAGAGGACGAAGGCGATCGGCGTGCCCCAGCCCTTGATCTTCGCGTGTGCGCCGAGCGACACGCGGACCACGTACACCGCGAGGCGGATCAGCAGGAGCAGGGCGGCCAGTTGCACCGCGCCGTTGACGAACTGCGCAGGCATTCCCGTCGCGTGCAGCATGCCGTCCGTGGTTGCGAGCAGCACCGGAGCGACCGCGTAAGGCGCGGTTACCCACGCCGCCTCGCGCAGCCGGCCGCGGAGGTCCGTTGGAGGCTCGGCGCGCTCGAGGCGCGGGCGCAGCAGGCCGGCGATCCACCATGCGAGCAGGATCGACACGGCGATGACCGCGAACTGCAGCAGGTTCACCGGCAGGAGGAGTTGCTCGACGACCCCGGCTGCCGCTTGCAGTGACTGCTGCATCGGGTCAGGCGTTGAGGTCGGGGATCAGCTGGCTCTCGAGCCGCGCGATCTGGTCCTTCAGCAGCAGCTTGCGCTTCTTGAGCCGGCGCAGCTGGACCTGGTCGACGTAGAGGTCGAGCTGCAGCCGGTGGATCACGTCGTCGAGGTCGCGGTGCTCGATCCTCAGCTGGCGCAGGCGCTCGAGGTGCCGGAAACCTTCCGTGTCGACGTTGTCGCTCGCTTCCGCCATCGGTGGGACTTTGCTGCGGCCGATCGAGTTCAGGTCCGGTAGCTTAGCCCCGCGCGCGTCAAAAGGGGTAGGCCCCGGGTCGCGCCTGGAGCCCGACGCTGTCCACGGACCGCCCCGTCAGGATGACGAAACCCTGCTCGCGCGTATAACCGTCCCGGGTGTAATCGAAGACGTAGGTTCGCCGCAATTGCAGCGTCCCGGTGTCGCCGCGGACCGGCCAGATCCGCCGAAAAGCCACCGTGCCGTCGAGGAGGCCGACCCCGGTGCTGCGGCACGCGTCGAACGCGGCCTCGTTCGCGCGCTCACGCGCGCCGAGGCTGTCGTACCAGTACCAGGCGCCCGCGAGGCCCAGCGCGAGCAGGCCGAGGATGGTCCACGAGAGTTCCATCGCTCAGAACAGCGCCGGCCAGTCGCGCGAGCGGTCGCCGAAGGCGATGAAGTGGGGATTGAGGAGCGTGTCCCGCTGGTTGTAACGGAGCGGCTTCCCGTCCAGCGTCGTCACGGCGCCGCCCGCGATCTCGAGCACGGCCTGCGCGGCAGCGGTGTCCCATTCGGAGGTCGGCCCGAGCCGCGGGTAGAAGTCGGCCGAGCCTTCCGCGACGAGGCAGAACTTGAGCGCGCTGCCCATGGGCCGCAGTTCGTGCGGCCCGATCCGCGTGAGCAGCCCGTCGAGCGAGTCGCCGCGGTGGGACCGGCTGCCCACGACCACGAGCGGCGTCGCAGCGGGTCGCACGTGAATGGGCTCCGGCTGCGGGTGGCCCTGGATCCGGAAGGCGCCGTGGCCGCGGGCCGCGTAGTAGGTGAGGGCGAGCGCGGGCGCCGCAACGACGCCGAGCACGGGCTCGTGCTCGCGCACCAGCGCGACGTTCACGGTGAACTCGCCGTTGCGGCCGATGAACTCGCGCGTGCCGTCGAGCGGGTCCACGAGCCAGAACTCGCCCCACCGGCGGCGGACCTCGAAGTCGTGGGCGGCCTCCGCTTCTTCCGACAGCATCGGGATGCCCGGCGCCAGCAGCGCAAGGCGCGCCGCGAGGATGTCCTGCGCGGCCCGGTCCGCGCGCGTGATCGGCGACTCGTCCGCCTTGTATTCGACGTCGTGCGACGAAGCGTAGACCTCGAGGATGGCCGTCGATGCGGCCGCGACCGCGTCGAGAACGCCGGTCAGCAGTCGGGCGGGATCCGTTGCCAAGCGAGGCTCCAGGGGACAGTGAGGCAAGCCTTATGATAGCCGTCCCCCAGCTACCCCGATGCGCCGTGCACGCCGCAGCCAGCTTGAAGAGCCCGCCCCTGCCGGACTGGCCTGCCGTCGAGACCGTGTGCCTCGACATGGACGGCACGGTGCTCGACCTGCGCTTCGACAACCTGTTCTGGCTCGAGGAACTGCCGCGGTGCTGGGGCGAGGCGCGCGGGCTGGACCAGCGCGCGTCGCTCGCGCAACTGAAGCCGCGGTTCGACGCCAAGCGTGGCACGCTCGACTGGTACTGCATCGACCACTGGAGCGAGGAGCTCGGGTTCGACGTCGCCGCGCTGAAGCTCAGCATGCGGAGCCACGTCCGCTACCTTCCCGGGGCCGTCGAGTTCCTGGATGGCCTGCGCGAGCGCGGCAAGCGGGTGCTGCTCACCACGAACGCCCACCCCATCAGCCTCGGCATCAAGAACGGCCAGACCGGGCTCGAGCGCCATTTCGACGAGCTCATTTCGTCGCACGAGTTCGGCGTGCCGAAGGAGTCACCGGAATTCTGGGCGCGACTCGCGCAGGGCCACGGCGTCGACCCGCACACGACGCTGTTCGTGGACGACAGCATCGCCGTGCTGACCGCGGCGCGGCACGCCGGCGTGCGCTGGCTCTACCAGGTCCTGCAGCCGGACTCGACGTTGCCCCCGCACCTCGAGGTGCCCGGATTCACCGGCATCCGCGCGCTTCGGGACCTGGTGCCCTGAGGGTGGTCCCGGAAATCAGCCCTCGCTCGGGGGCGTGGACGCGCCGCCGGAGTCGCCGCCGCCCTCCGGACCCTTCCCGCGACCCCGTCTGCGTCGCCGACGCTTCGGCGCCTGGTCGCCGCCCTTGGCGTCCGGCGCAGCGGATTCGCCCGGCGGGGCGCCTGCGGGCCCGGGTGTCGCCGGAGCTGGGCGCGGAACGCGGTCGCCGCGGCGCTCACCGCGGCGTTCTTCACGCGGTCCGCGACGACTTTCGCGCCGCTCTCCGCCGCGTCCCCCGTGGCCGCGGCCACCACCGAATCCGCGCCCGCCGCCGGGGCCGCCGCCGTGCCTGCGACGCTCGCGCGGTGGAACCGTGATGTCCGCGAGCAGGCCCTCGGCCACCGCCGCTCGCGGCAGGCTGCGGCCGATATACGCCTCGATGTCGGGCAGCGACTGGACGAAGTCCTCGCAGCCGAGGCTGATCGCGTCGCCCTCGGCGCCCGCGCGCGCGGTGCGGCCGATGCGGTGCACGTAGTCCTCGGGGTCCTGCGGCATGTCGTAGTTGAAGACGTGGCTCACTTCCGGAACGTGCAGGCCGCGCGACGCGACGTCGGTGCCGATCAGGATCGCGAGCTCGCCGCTGTGGAAGTCGCGCAGCAGGCGCAGGCGCTTGCTTTGCGGCACGTCGCCGGAGATCGCCTGGGCGTTGAAGCCATTCGCGCGCAGCAGCCCCTCGAGTTCGTCGGCTCCGCGCCGCGTGTTGACGAAGATCATCGTGCGGTGCGGGTCCATGGAGCGCAGCAGCCCGACGAGCAGCCGGGGCTTCTCCTCCATGGAGGGGAAATAAATCACCTGGCGCACGCGGTCCACGGTCATCTTGTCAGGCTCGATGCGCACCAGCTCGGGGTCGTTCATGTGCTCGTAGGCGAGCTCGAGCACGCGCTGCGCGAGCGTCGCCGAGAACAGCAGGTTGAGCCGCTGGTCCGGCGGCGGCAGGCGCCGCATGATGTAGCGGATGTCGGCGATGAAGCCGAGGTCGAACATGCGGTCGGCCTCGTCGAGCACCAGCACCTGCACCGAGCGCAGGTCGAACACGTGCTGCTTGTAGAAGTCGATCAGGCGGCCCGGCGTGCCGATCAGGACGTCGACCCCTTCCTCGAGCTCGCGCCGCTGCTTCTCGTAGTCGACGCCGCCGAAGGCGAGCCCGAGCTTCAGGCCCGTGTACTGGCCGAGGATCTCGGCGTCGTGGTGGATCTGCACGGCAAGTTCGCGCGTCGGCGCGATGATGAGCGCGAGCGGCGCGTTCACCTTGCGCGTTGGCGGAACCTCGCTCCGGAGGATCCGCGAATACAGGGCGACGAGGAACGCGGCCGTCTTGCCGGTGCCCGTCTGCGCCTGTCCGGCGACGTCGAAGCCGGCGAGCGCGCGAGGCAGGGTCTGCGCCTGGATCGGCGTGCAGCGCTCGAAGCCGGCGTCGGCGATGCCGCGCGCCAGGGTCTCCGGCAGGTGCAGGTTCGTGAACGAGACGTCAGTCAGGTGTGCGTCGGCCATCAGTTCGAAATTCGTGATTGTGGTCTTGCAAATTGGCGCAAAGCGGGGTCAAATACGTCGCAACTCGCGGCCTAGAGCCGCTCCCGCCACAAGCGCAGCCGGCTCGCCGGGTCCCAGGGCCCGGCACCCACGTCCGGTGCAGCGGGGCTCCAGAATTACTTTAGTCACAGCCAGCAATCCCGATAGTTTGCCTCACGCGGACCGCGCCGTCACTCGATAACTCCAGCGCGGCCTGCCTCATCCCCCCCGAAACAACCTTGTCGAACCCAGTCAACGAAACGCCAGCGGAGGTAATCTCTGGTGAGCCAGCAGATCATCCACGTCACCGACTCGAGCTTCGAGCAGGACGTGATCAAGAGTCAGCGCCCGGTACTCCTGGACTTCTGGGCGGAGTGGTGCGGCCCGTGCAAGATGATCGCCCCGATCCTGGACGAGATCGCGGCGGAGTACGCGGGGAAGGTCGTCGTCGCGAAGATGAACGTCGACGACAACCCGAAAACCCCGATGCGGTTCAACGTGCGCGGAATCCCGACGCTGATCCTTTTCAAGAACGGCCAGGCCGAGGGCCAGAAGATCGGCGCGGTCCGCAAGGCCGCCGTCGCGGCTTTCCTGGACAGCAAACTGTGAGGGGTTACCTCGGCAACCAGGGCCGCAACCGGCCCGGCAAGCGTGGCCGCGGTGGCGGCGGTGGCCCGGACGGCAACCGCGGGCCGCGGCAGGACGAGCTGCCGCCGGACGACTTCATCGAGGGCGACGACCTCGACGTGATCAGCCCGGCCGAGCTCGAGGCGAGCCGCCGGTCGATGAACCTCTCGGAGCTGAAGCACAAGCCGATCCCCGAGCTGCTGAAGATGGCGCAGGCGATGGGGATGGAGAACCTCGCCCGCTCGCGCAAGCAGGACATCATCTTCGCCATCCTCAAGG
>VEPJ01000074.1 GCA_012026925.1 Gammaproteobacteria bacterium
CGCGCTCGTCGAGCAGCTTCTGGTGCAGCTTGAGTCCGGTGAGCGGATTGCGGATCTCGTGCGCGATGCGTGCCGACATCTCGCCCAAGGCCGCGAGCCGGCTGCGGTCGGCGAGCTCGGTCTCGTACGACTGCAGCTTCGCCGTCATGTCGTTCAATGCGGTGGCCAGCGCCTGCAGTTCTCCGTGCGGCATGGGATTCGCGTTCACGTCGCGCTTCCCGGCAGCGATGGCGTTCGCCATTGCCACGAGACGACCGATGGGTTCGGTGATGCCGCGTACGAGGAAGTACTGCAGGGCGACGAGCAGCGCGCCCGCCGCCAGCACCGCGAGGCCCATGCCGAGCGCGGCCCGTCGCGCCGCGTCGCGGGCGTCGCGCAGCGACGCAGTGACGACCAGCGTCGTTGCGCGAGGATCGCTGCCCGCCGGCACCGGGCGCGTGAGCGACAGCACCGGCTGGACCGCCGGATCGCCCGTCGTGCTGGTGACGATCGCGCCGTTCGCGTCGAGCAGCGCGATCCGCACCTGCTGCAGGTCGGCGACGCGCTGCAGCAATTCCTTCGTGAAAGGCAGTCCGGTGCGAGTGAGTACGTTCGCGGTGTCGGAGAGCTGGTCCGCGACGCGTTGCTCGAGCGTGCGCGTGAAGATGACCGTCGCGATCGCCCACGCGGCCGCCATTGCGACGAGCAGCGGCAGCAGCGCTGCGAGCGTCAGTCGAAAGCGGATGCTGCTCGGGCGGCCCACGAAGCGAGGCTACAGAAGGACTGCGCGCGCCGGCAAACGCGCGCCGCCCGGAGCGACGGGTCGGCTTGTTGCGGTGCAGAAATCGCGTCGCAACATGCCGTCGGCATAGGTACTTTCCGGCGTCGGCCGATTTTACACAACGAGAATCCCAGGCCTGTCGCGGCCTTGCAACGCAAACTGAATTTCCTACGTATTCATGGAATTAGTCGCGACGATTCGAAGGGGCACAAAATATGCATCGTGAACTGTGAAGCGCGTACGGATTCCCGGGGGGGAAGCCGGGGCGCGCGTGTCTCTCTAGTGGAGGGGTTCTTATGTTGCAAAGAAAAATTGTCAGTGCGCTCGCAGGCGCCGTCCTCTGTATGGCGGCGGGGACCGCGATGCCGGCGACAACGGTTTCGAACTTCGGCGCCGACGTGAACTCGGCGATCGACTTGGGACTCGCCTACCTGAATAGCAACGGAGCATTCTCCGGGTATCCGAGTTGCACCTCGGCGGGCTATTACGGCCGGCAAGTGCGCGGCCTGCCGCTCCTCGCGCTGCTCGAGAAGCGCGTGAGCAGCGACATCAACAGCGAGCCGCAGGGTTACAAGAACGCGAGCGCGGACGACCAGACAAGGATGCGAAAAGCGGTTTCCTGCATCCTTCAGGATATTCAATCAGATTCTTACTATACCCAAGCGGTGCGTGTGTATACGTACGGCAACTGGCTCATGGGCCTGTCGCTATATGCGCGCACGGGCGGTCCCGGAAAAGGCTCGACGGCGGAAATCCCGAACGACGCTGCGCTCATCGACCTCGCTCCGGCCATCGACAAGATGACGGACACGCTGCTCACGCTTCAGGGATCTTCGACCAATGGCTGCGCCAGCTCGACGTGCCTCGGCATGTGGGGTTACGCGGAGCCAGGCGACGATTCGTCGACGACGCAGTTCGCAGCCGCAGGTCTGTCCGCGGCGAAAGCCTATTACAAGGCCGTCGGCGACGCGGGTGCGCGAATTTCGAAGATCACGACGGCGCTGAGCGCCACCCGCAAGGCTTATGCGACCAATGCGGGGACGGGCTCCGACAACGGCGCTTGCAGCGTAATCGAAGCGACCGAGAAGGGCTTCGGCTATCACCCGTCCTACAGCCCATCTCTGCAGCAGACCGCGTCCGGCCTCTGGGTGCAGACACTTGGTGGAGCCGGCCCGAATGACGCTGGTGTCCAGGCTTTCCTGCGCTGGGTCCGCAACCACTACCGTTGGCAGGACCTCGACGACATGGGGAACTACTGGGCGAGCAGTTCGTACTGGTATTACATGTGGAGCGCCATGAAGGGCCTGATCGCGATCCAGGACATGGTGAACGCGGGTACCGCGATCACGGCAGGAAACCTGGGCGCGGACGCCTACGGCAAGCTCGCTCCGGATGCTGATCCGGATTCGACCGATGCGTACGCCGGCACGTGCCCCGTTCGCCAGGTCAACAAGGATCCGGCGACGGTCGCGCGCAATACGATCTTCGGAGCGGATCCCGGTAACTACTATAAGGACGAAGCCAAGTCGACGTATTTCGACTTTGCGAGCGACATCCTCTCGCACCAGTGCGCGAACGGTAATTTCGCGTGCAACACCGCGCCCAGCAGCTGGGACAACGCCTGGGATCGAATGGGCTGGGCGCTGCTCGTCCTGCTGCGTTCGTCGGGCGGTGTGGATCAGCCGGCGCCCGAGGGCGGCCTGCTGTGCGACTCGAACAGCGACGGCAAGGTCACCATGGCCGACGTCAATGCGATCTACGCGCTGCGAGGACAGAAGGTGACGTCGGCGAATGCCTGGGCGAATTACGCGAGCACGGGCTCGAGCGCGGGCATCATCGACATCAACGACTTCTGGCAGTGCTACTACGTCGGTCGTGGCATGTTGCCGCTGAAGTACTACTGACCATTGACGAGTCGCGTCATGACGGCCCGCCGGTCTGTACGACGGGCCGACACTGAAGGGTCCGGCCGGGTGGCGAGCAATCGCCACCCGACCTTTTCGTTTGCGCGGACCTGGGTCGCCGCGGCCGTCGCGACGATGTGTGCCGTATTCTGGCTGCAAGGTGCCGCGGCGTCCGTCCAGGACGCAGCCAAGGGCTATCGGCTCGCCGGAACCCTCGCGGTCGGCGCGGACTACATCGCGTTACTGCAGGTGCCCGAGGGCGGACAGGTCCTCGTCCGTGCCGGGAGCGTCGTGGACGGCGGCAAGGTACTGGCGGTCGATTCGCGCGAGATCAAGCTCGCGCTGCCGGGCGGTGTCGTGGTCCTGGCGCTGGACGGCACCGTCCACACGGGCACCGCGCCCTCCTCGGCAGCCGTCGTTTCCAGGGAGAACGATGACCGAAACCGGGTGTACACGCGGGAGGTCTCGGCGGAAAAGGTGTCGCGCGAGCTCAAGGCCGCGGCCGGCGCGTCATCAGGAAAGCCCGCGAAGACGAACGAGCTGGTCGCGGCCCAGCGAGTCGCGGCCGTCCTCGACTTGCCGTCGGGTAGCCAGATCCAGCTCGTGCAGGGGCAACCCGTGACGACGGCGGATGCCGCGATCAAGCGCCTCCAGTCCGTATTCGGGAGCGACGTCCCCATCGTCACGCTGGACGTCAATACCCCGAATGGTCCGGGCCGCGTCTACCTCATGCGCGTCACGACGCCGTCCACCCCTTGATCTCGTTCACCGGGATCACTTCCACGTCCACGAACTCGCGAAACGGCGCGGCCATCTGCTCGACGCTGGTCACATCCGGCGCCTCGAGCAGCGTGAAATTGCGCGAATAGTCCGCGGCCGCCCATTCGCCGCGAATCGCCACGCCCGCGGGCACGCTCGCGTAAAACGCCTTTGCGCGCTCCGCAAGCTGGCCGTACTGCTCGGGCGTGAGCCCGGCCCGGGTGCGGTTAATCAGGAATATCAGCATGGGTCGACTCTCCGCTCGAAGATGACTTGCGTACGCGCCGCCACACGAGCCAGCCGGCGACCGGCAGGAGCATGGGCAGGATCAGCCCCGGCCCCAGCAGCGCCTTCGGCACGAGCTCGGCGCCGTTCAGTGCCAGCGCCGCCGCGTAGAAGAAATTGCCTGCGCCACAAGCCGCCAGGAACTGGCTCCATCGCAGCTCCGAGGCGCCGGCCGCGAGCGCCATCGCCTCGGCCAGCACGGGAACAGGGCGGCTCAGGAAGATCGCCATCAATGTCGGCGCCGCGGGCAGGTCGGAGCTCTCACGTCGCAACAGGCGGCGGCTGGCGGCATAAGCGATGGCTTGCCCGATCATCAGCCCGGCGAACGTCGCCACGAACCCTCCCGCGAACCCGAGACGGGCCCCGAGCATGGTCCCGACGATACTGGAGGGTACCGGCAGCAGGATGTCTATCGTGAGCAGTCCTGCGCCGACGAGGGCGAATGCCCAGGCGTGCTCGTCCGTGGCCGAAAGCCATCGTTCACCGGGAATTTCGCCGATTATGAAAAAGGGCACGAGCGGAATGCACAGCGCTGCGGCAATAATGAGCAGTCCGCGCGTGAGGCCCTCGAGCGGGATTGGGTTGATGCGACGCACGACCTCCGCACGATAGCAGGACGGGCCAGCGAAGGCAGCGGCTCGCGCGGCTCCAGCGGCAACGCATCGCGACAGGGGATGGGTCGATGAAGGGTCTCAAGGGTTCGCCGGCACTCAAGGTGCAAGTCATGTGCGAGGGCATCCGTTACACGGACGCGCTCGGTCGCGCGGCAACGCACTCGATGCCGAATTTCTACCCCTACCGATTCAAGCAGGGCGAGCACGACCCGACGGGCAAGGGGCTCGCCACGATCCCGTACCTGATCAATACCCGCGACGGCACGGAGATCCGTGTGCTGGGCAACGGCGACTCACCGTGGCACGTCGAGGGCGATCGCGAGCAGGGCTACGTGCTCATCGATGATCGTTCCGGACAGCGGGAGCCGGTCGGCTTCGAGCCGCTCGATCCGTGGATGACGCACAAGACGAGCGACGGCATGCCGCTCGCTCAGGCCGGGCTGCAGACGCACGGCGACATGCTCGTGATCAACGTCGCGCCCGGCTGCGAGTATTTCCTGCACAAGCACGACGGGCGCTCGATGCGTTGCGCGTTCTGCGCGTATGGCGCACCCGACGAGCGCACCGCGCATCTCGGGCAGGTGACGGGCCAGGTCGGGATCCCGCAGCGCACGCTCGAGCGCATGGCCGAGGGGCTGCACGCGATCGTGAGCCAGACGACCATCCGCCACATCTACCTCGTCGGCGGCTCGCTCACGGACGCGCGCAAGGAGGGCGAGCGCTTCCTGCAGCTCGCGCGCTTCGTGAAACGGGAGAACCGTTACGGTATCCCGGTCGCGCTCGGCTCGGGCGCGCTTCCCGACGACCAGATCGAGCAGTTCCGCCGCGAGCAGCTCGTGGACTTCGTCTGCTTCAACCTCGAGATGTGGTCCGAACCGCTGTTCGCGAAGGTCTGCCCCGGCAAGAACCGCTACGTCGGCTACCAGCGCTGGATCGAGGCGCTCGAGACCGCGGTGCGCGTGTTCGGGCGAGGCCGCGTTTATTCGGCGATGGTCGCGGGCATCGAGCTCGACCCCGAGCACGGCCTGGAGTGGCAGGAGGCCGCGCGGCTCGCGCTCGAAGGCGCCGAGGAACTCTGTCGGCGCGGCGTCATCCCGATCTATTCGCTCATGTGGCCGCCGGGCGGCAAGGAGCGTCCCGATTACCACGAGCGCATCCGCGGCTACTTCGAGGCGCTGAACCTCGGCTACAGCGACATTCGCAAGAAGTACGACCTGCACTTCTCGCCCGGCTTCATGTGCCATCGCTGCGCCTACATGCAGATCGAGTGCGACCTCGATCGCCAGGAGGCGGCTGCATGAACCGTCCCGCGATGCCCGATCCGACGCCGATCGTCCGGTTGACGACGGCATTCTGGGACAGCCAGGCGCTGCTGACGGCGAGTCGCCTGAAGCTGTTCGACCAGCTGGCGGGCGATCCGAAGAGCCCCGAGCAGGTGGCCGCAGCACTCGGGCTCGACGCCCGCATGACGGACCTGCTGATGCGGGTCCTGGTTGCGCTCGGGCTGCTCGAGGTGCGCGATGGCGGCTTTGTGAACTCGGCCTCGGCGAATGCGTTCCTGGTGTCATCGAGCCCGGCGTACATGGGCGGCGCCATGCGCTACAGCGACCAGCTCTACGGCACGTGGGGGCGGCTCGAGGATGCGCTGCGCTCGGGCCAGCCCGCGCTGTCGGCCGAGGCCTACCTCGGCGACGACGCGGAGCGCACGCGAACGTTCGTCTACGCCATGCACGGCCGGGCGATGGGAATTGCACGCGTGCTCGTCGAGGTCCTCGACCTGCGCGGGCGCAAGTCCATGCTCGACGTCGGCGGCGGGCCTGGCACGTATTCGATACTCCTCACGCAGCGCCATCCCGGCCTGCATTCCGACGTGCTCGAGCTTCCGGGTGTCGCAGCGGTCGCTCGCGAAATCGTCGCCGCCGCCGGCGCGGGCGATCGAGTGTCGCTGCGTGACGGCGACTACCACGGGTCCGAATTCGGCACCGGCTACGACGTCGTGCTGATGTCCGGCATGTTCCATCGCGAGACCGCCGCCTCGTGCCGTCGCCTGATCGAGAAGGCGCGCGCGTGCCTGGTGCCGGGCGGCCTGCTGATCGTGAGCGACGTGTTCGCCGACGAGGGCAGGTGCTCGCCGCCGTTCGCAGCGCTGTTCGGTCTCAACATGGCACTGACCGCGCCCGACGGCACGGTCCACGCCGATGCAGACGTCGCGGGCTGGCTGCGCGACGCCGGCTTCAGCGACGTTGGCGTGCGGCCGCTTCCGCCGCCGATGCCCCACCGGGTGGTGACGGGTCACCTGTCGTGAATGGGATGGCCCGAACCCGGCCAAGGCTGGCATTTTGTGTACAGCGAATGGTGCGCGGCCACGAATGGGTGGGACCCCGCTTGTGCCCGCGGTCGGCGCCTATCCGCATGTTTTTCCAGACATTGAACTACGACACGGCCATGCGAGGACAACTGGCATGAGACTTGCTCCTCTGGATCTGGATAACTGCGACAGAGCGTTGCGCGACGTGCCTTTGAAGACCGGCATCCGCCCGATCCGGCCGCTGCTGGCTGCGGCCGCGGCCTGCGCATTCATTGCGCTCCCGGCCGGGGCTGCGGATCCACAGTCGCCCGCGGCGCCTGCGACACCGCAGGCGGGCGCTCCAGCGACTCCGCCGATGAAGCCGCTCGGCAACGAGCGCTACCAGGTCGGCAAGATCGTCGTGGATCGCAAGGCGAAGCGCCTTACGCTCCCCGCCCGCGTGCACATCGTCGACCGGCCGCTGGAATACCTGCTGACGACGACCGGCGGCATGAAGGAGTACGAGTCGCTCCTCGAGGCGGATGTCTCCGGCACGGAGTTCAATCTCGCGTGCATCCTGCTCGGCCTCGAGCGCGACAAGAGCGTGGAGCCCTACCAGCAGTTCAGCCAGAAGCGGCTCGCCGGGCCGCGCGTCGACATCTCGATCACGCGCAAGGACGAAGGCAAGGCCGTGACGGTGACTGCGGCCGACGCGCTGTTCGATGCCGGGCAGAAGGTCCCGGAGCCCGTCGAATGGGTGTACATGGGATCGCAGAAGTACTGGCAGGACAACCGGTTCGCGGCGGACGTCACGGGCACGTTGGTCGGGTTCGTGCACGATCCGAACAGCGTCATCGAGGCTACGTCCGGGCTCGGGATCGGCGCATATGGCTCGGTCAATGGCAACGCGCAGCTGCTGCCGCCGATCGGTTCCGAAGTCGAGTTGTCGATCAGCGTGCCCGACGCGGGCACGGAGAAGAAGAAATAACGGCCGGGCGCGACCCGGCCCATCATGGAGGTTGACCGAATGACTGGGTTCGAGTCGCGCATTCCGGCCATCCGGGGCCGAGGCGCTCTTTCGTCGGCGATCGTGTTCGTGCTGGGTGGGGGGGCCGCCCTGGGCGCCACACCCGAGGTCCTCGTCGATCCGGACGTCGACGAACTCGAGCAGATCGTCGTCACCGCGATGCGCCTGCCGCTCCGCGCGTTCGACGTCCCGGCCATGGTCTACGTGCAGTCGGCCGCGGACGTGCAGCAGCTTTACCAGTCGCGCACGCTGCCCGAGGCACTCGGCGAGATCCCGGGCGTACTCGTCCAGAAGACCGCGAACGGGCAGGGCTCGCCCTTCATCCGCGGCTTCACGGGATTCCGCAACGTGATGCTCATCGACGGCATCCGCCTGAACAACTCCGTCTTCCGCGACGGGCCGAACCAGTACTGGAACACCGTCGACACCTATTCCGTAAGCCGCATCGAGGTGCTCAAGGGACCGGCGTCGGTGCTCTACGGCAGTGACGCGATCGGCGGTGCGGTCAACGTGCTGTCGAACATTCCCGCTGGCACTGAGCAGGGGCTCACGCCGCGGGTCGCGTACCGGTATTCCGATGCAGAGTCGTCGAACACGATCCGCGGCGACCTCACGTACGTCGATTCCCGGCTGCGGGCGACGGGCGGCTACACCTACAAGGACTACGGTGACGTCGAGGCGGGAGGATCCGTCGGCGTACAGCCGAAGACCGGCTACACGGAGGATGACGGCAATGCGCGAGTCGAGTACGACCTGACGGGCCGCACGACACTGCTGCTCGGCTACCAGTACGTGAACCAGGACGACGCGTGGCGCACGCATCGCACCATCTACGGCATCAGCTGGAACGGCACCCAGGTCGGCACCGACCGCGTGCTCAAGTTCGACCAGCAGCGCCAGCTCGGCTACGTGCAGGTACGGCACCAGGGATTGGGCTCCGCCGCCGACTCGATGCTCGCTAGTGCGTCGTACCAGTCGCAGAGCGAAGACCAGTATCGCGTGCGGTCGAACCTGCGCTCGGACGAGCTCGGTTTCGACGTCTACACGACCGGGCTGTGGGTGCAGTTCGACAAGAAGTGGGGCCGCACGAGCCTCGTGTACGGCGTCGACTACTACAGCGACGCCGTCAACAGCTACAACGTCGAGTACAACGCGAACGGCTCCATACGGCGCGCGCACGCGCAGGGACCGGTCGCGGACGACGCGACCTACGATCTCACGGGCCTCTTCGTGCAGGCCATCGTGCAGGCGACGCCGCAGCTGGCCCTGACGCTGGCGGGCCGCTACACCTGGGCTTCGGTGGACGCGAACAAGGTCGAGGATCCCGTCACCTTCGCCGTGTACTCGATGTCGGACAATTGGGACAATTTCTCCGGCAGCGCCCGGCTCGGCTACATGCCGGTCAAGGACGGGCCGTGGATGCTCTACGGCGGCGTGTCGCAGGCATTCCGTGCGCCGAACCTCTCGGATCTCACGCGGCAGGACGTGGCGCGCTCGGGCGAGCTCGAGACGCCGAGCCCCGGCCTGAAGCCGGAGACCTACGAATCCTGGGAGGCGGGCATCAAGTACCAGGGCGAGGTATTCGCCGGCCAGGCCGCCTATTTCAATACGGACGGCAACGACGTGATCGTCCGGACTCCGACCGGCCGGATCATCTCGGGATCGAAGGAGGTCACCAAGACCAATGCCGCGAGCTCGAACGTGGACGGCGTCGAGTGGCAGTTGTCGTGGCAGGTGATGGGCCAGCTCACGCTCTATACGGACGGCATGTGGATCGATGGCTGGCAGGAATCGTTCCCGACGTCCACGTCGACTGCGACGGTCAAGGAGCCGATCGACCTGCTGATGCCCACGCTGTGGCGAGTCGGCGCACGATGGGTAATGCCGCAGCCGCGCCTGCAGTTCGACCTGCTGGTGGACCACGCGAACGAGCAGGACAAGCTCTCATCGCGCGACATCGCGGACACCCAGCGCATCCCGCCAGGCGGCACCCCGGCCTGGACGACGCTCAACCTGCGCAGCGAGTGGCAGGTTCGCAAGGGACTCGCGCTTTCGCTCGCGCTCGACAACCTGACGGACGCCGAGTACCGGATCCACGGCTCCGGCGTGAACGAGCCGGGCCGCAACCTGGTCTTCTCGGTATCCGCCGCGATGTGACCCATGGACGACGCGACGCGCGATCCTGCATCCAAGCTGAGGCACATCGAGGCTTGCCTCACGCGGCCGGTCGAGTACCGGAAGAGCGCGGGATTCGATGCGTACGATTTCGTGAACGAGGCCCTGCCGGAGTTGTCGCTCGGCAGTCTCGACCTCACGTGCGAGCTCGCCGGCCACAGGCTGCGCGCGCCGCTGATGATCGCACCGATGACCGGCGGCACCGAGCGCGGCCGGCAGATCAATCGCCGACTCGCGGCCGCTGCGGAGCGGTTCGGCCTCGCGATGGGCGTCGGCAGCCAGCGCATCGCCATCGAGGACCCGACGCTCGAGGAGTGGTTCCAGGTCCGCGACGTCGCGCCGAGCGTGCTGCTGTTCGCCAACCTCGGGGCGGCGCAGCTCGCGCGCGGCTACGGGGTGGAGCAGGCGCGCCGCGCAGTGGCGATGATCGGTGCCGACGCGCTCTTCATCCATCTCAACCCGTTGCAGGAGGCCGTGCAGGGAGGCAATCGGGACTTCCGCGGGGTCGCCGACAGGCTCGCGCTGCTGTGTCGCGAGCTCGAGCGCGAGGGTATCCCCGTGTTCGCACGCGAAGTGTGCTTCGGCATGACGGAAGCCACCGCTCGACGCCTGCTCGAGTGTGGCGTGAGCGGCATCGACTGTTCCGGCGCGGGCGGCACGTCCTGGGCCAGGGTCGAGGCGCATTGTGCGGCCACCGCGCGCGGGCGTGAGCTCGGGCTGCGGTTCGGCGAGTGGGGCATCCCGACGGCCGAGTCCATCGTGAACGTGCGCCGCGCCGCGGCGACGCTTCCGCTGATCGCGTCCGGCGGCCTGCGCAGCGGCCTCGACGTGGCGAAGGCGATCGCGCTCGGGGCCGACATCGGTGCGATGGCGCGGCCGTTCCTGGTCAAGGCGGACGAAGGAGAGGCGCCGCTGTACCAGTTCATCGAAGGCGTACTCGAGGAGCTTCGCGTCTGCATGTTTGCAACCGGTTCCGCGACCCTGCTCGAGCTGCGCGGCAAGTTGCGCAGCGTGGGCATACCTGCGACACGGGACGAGGCTGGAGGTCTGGCGTGAGACGCGCCCTCGTCCTCGACGTGGTGGGCATGACGCCGGCGCTGCTCGAGCATGCGCCGAACCTCCGAGCGCTTGCTGGCGGCGGCGCCATGCGTCCGCTCACGACCGTGACTCCTGCCGTAACTACGACGGTGCAGTCCTCGTTCGTCACGGGCGAATTGCCGCGCGTCCACGGAGCGGTGGCGAACGGCTGGTACTTCCGCGACCTCGCCGAGGTGTGGTTGTGGCGGCAGAGCAATCGCCTCGTCGGCGGCGAGAAGCTGTGGGATGCAGCAAAGCGCCGGGACGCGTCCTTCACGTGCGCCAAGCTCTTCTGGTGGTACAACATGTATTCG
Organism: Gammaproteobacteria bacterium; assembly: GCA_012026925.1. Lineage (GTDB taxonomy): Bacteria > Pseudomonadota > Gammaproteobacteria > Steroidobacterales > Steroidobacteraceae > RPQJ01. Next base: position 11,203 of record VEPJ01000074.1, read on the forward strand.
TCGGCGGACTACTCGGTCACGCCGCGGCCGATGTATCCCGCCGACGGAAGGAAGCTCCCGGACATCTACACGCACCCGCCCGGCCTGCGCGACGAGCTGCAGCATGAACTCGGCCAGTTCCCGCTGTTCAAGTTCTGGGGTCCGGCGGCCGACATCGAGTGCTCGCGCTGGATCGGAAAGTCCGCGCTGCGCGTCTTCGAGCGCGAGCGTCCGACGCTTACGCTCGTTTACCTGCCGCATCTCGACTACAACCTGCAACGCCTCGGTCCGAATCACCCGGACATCGCGCGTGACGTCGCGCAGGTGGACGCCATCTGCGGGGAGCTGATCGATGCCGCGCGAGGCGCAGGGGCCGAGGTCGTGGTCCTGTCGGAGTACGGGATCACCGAGGTGTCGAACCCGGTGCACGTCAACCGTGCGCTGCGCCAGGCCGGGTGGCTCAGGGTGCGCGACGAGCTGGGCCGGGAGCAGCTCGACGCCGGTGCCTCGGAAGCATTCGCGGTCGCGGATCACCAGCTTGCGCACGTCTACGTCGCGAAGCCTGGACTCGTGCCCGAGGTCGCGAAGCTGCTGCGCGGGCTGCCCGGGGTCGAGCGAGTGCTCGATGATGCCGGCAAGCGCGAGATCGGGCTCGACCACCCCCGCTCGGGTGAGCTGGTCGCCATCGCGGATGCCCGCAGCTGGTTCACCTATTACCATTGGCTCGATGACGATCGCGCACCGGATTACGCGCGGACGGTGGACATCCACCGCAAGCCCGGCTATGACCCGGTGGAGCTGTTCGTCGATCCGGCGCTCAGGTTGCCGAAACTGCGGATTGCGGCACGGCTCGCGCAGAAGATGCTTGGTATGCGGTACCTGATGGACGTCATTTCGCTCGATGCCTCGCTCGTCAAGGGCTCCCACGGCCGTCCTACGGACCGGCCCGAGGACGGGCCGTTGTTCATCACGAGTCGGCCGGACCTGCTCGGCGAGGGGGCCGTCCATGCGACCGACGTGAAGCGGCTGCTTCTCGATCACGTCTTCGGCGAATCGATCGAGCCTGTCGCCGGGACGAGGAGGCACGCATGACGCCCGTGCAGCTCCTCGGGCAGTGGCTTGCCTCGAGATTGTCGGGCGAATCCGCGGCGTGGTTCGACGCGGGTGTCGCGCGACTGCGCTCCGGCGCTACCGATCGCGACCTGTTCCTGCTGACGAGCGCCGTGACCCGGCGCCTGGGCATGGCGCCGCTCGGGCTGCAGGCCGCTGATCTCGAGGCTGCGGCCGCCAGTCGCGCGGGCTGGGACCCGAGCGACTGGACGGTGGACCAGGCTGCGCGCGTGTACCTGCTGCTCGTGAGCACGCCGGACGGCGCGGAGACGAGCCGCCGCCTCGATCGTCTCTGCGGCGCGGCGGACATCGGCGAGCTCGTCGCGTTCCATCGCGGCCTGCCGCTGTATCCGGACCAGCCGCGGCACGCGCTGCGCGCGGCGGAGGGCGTGCGCTCGAACATGCGCGTCGTGTTCGAGGCAGTGGCGCATCGCAATCCTTACCCGTCGGAGCAGTTCGCCGAGCAGGCGTGGAACCAGATGGTGCTCAAGGCGCTCTTTGTCGGGACACGCCTCGATCTCGTCGTGGGCCTCGACCGCCGGCGCAACGCGAACCTGGCCCGGATGCTGTGCGACTATGCGCACGAGCGCTGGGCCGCCTCGCGACCGGTGAGTCCGGAACTCTGGCGCTGTGTCGGACCGTTCGCCGTCGGCAACGTGCTCGACGACTTCCGCCGGTTGCTCGCCGGCGGCGACGAGCGCGAACGGCAGGCGGCCGCGCTCGCCCTGCTCGAGTCGCCCGATGCGGCGGGCCGACGGCTCATCGACGGCGAGCCCGAGCTCGCGGCCGCCGCGCGCGATGGAAGATTCACGTGGGACACGCTCGCTGAGTCGGCGTGAGCCCGAACCTGGAGACGAACATGCTGTTCATCGATCCGCACATCCACATGAGCGCCCGGACCACGGACGACTACGAGCGCATGGCGGCGGCCGGCATCGTCGCCGTCATCGAGCCGGCGTTCTGGCTCGGGCAACCGCGCACCAGCGTTGGCACGTTCGTGGACTACCTGTCGAGCCTCGTCGGGTGGGAGCGCTTTCGCGCGTCGCAGTTCGGCATTCGCCATTACTGCACCATCGGCCTGAACAGCAAGGAGGCCAACAACGAGGCGCTCGCCGAGCAGGTGATGGACATCCTGCCGCTGTACCTCGGCAAGGAAGGCGTGGTGGCAGTGGGCGAGATCGGCTACGACGACCAGACCGAGGCGGAGGACAAGTACTACCGCGCGCAACTCGCGCTCGCAAGGGACCTCGGCATGCTCGTGCAGGTCCACACGCCGCATCGCGACAAGAAGCGCGGCACGACCCGCAGCATGGACGTGGCCCTCGAGATGGGCATGGAGCCGGGCCGCGTGATCATCGATCACAACAACGAGGAGACGGTCCGCGAAGTCCTCGACCGCGGCTTCTGGGCCGCGTTCACGCTCTACCCGCAGACCAAGATGGGCAACGAGCGCATGGTCGAGATCGCGCGCAGGTACGGCGCGCACCACATCTTCATCGACTCGAGCGCGGACTGGGGCAAGTCCGATCCGCTCGCCGTGCCGAAGACGGCGCGGCTGATGCTCGAGCGCGGCATTCCGCGCGCCGACGTCGAGGCAATCTGCTACCGCAATGCGCTCGTGGCGTTCGGGCAGGGCGGACGGTTCAAGGAGGAGGACTGGCTCGAGCCGCAGCGGCGCGACGAGCGCCTGCTGTTCGAGGGCAACTCTGTGCTGCGGGGCCAGGAGCCGCGCGTGGACGAGCTGCCCGTGATTCCGGAGCGGGACGAGCGCCTGCTCATCGAGTGAGACCGGCGAGGCGGGATAGAACAACATGAACACGGACACGGCCAAGATCCTCGAGCTGCCGGGTGCAGCCGTCTACGAGCAGGAGTTCGCGCTCCGCTACAGCTACCCGGTGTACTTCACGACCGCGGTGTTCCGGACGGACAACGAGACGTTCCTGCACGCTCTCTGCCGGCGCGAGCCGAACAAGCGGCACCGCTTCTGCGTGTTCATCGACGGCAACGTCGCAGCGAGCTGGCCCGGCCTGCCGCACGCGATCGCGGCCTACGCGCAGGAGCACGCGGACTCCCTCGAGCTCGCGGCGCCGCCCGAGGTCCTGCCCGCGGGCGAGCAGGCGAAGAATGACCCGGCGCTGGTGACGCGGCTGCAGCGACGCATGGCCGAGCTCGCGATCGACCGGCATTCGTACGTCGTCGGCATCGGCGGCGGCGCGTTGCTCGACCTGGCCGGTTACGTCGCCGCAACCGCGCACCGCGGAGTCCGGCACGTGCGGCTGCCGACCACGGTGCTCGCCCAGAACGACGCCGGCATCGGCGTGAAGAACGGCGTCAATGCGTTCGGCCGCAAGAACTTCCTCGGCACGTTCGCGCCGCCTCATGCCGTACTGAACGATTCGGACTTTCTCCGGACGCTGCACCCGCGGGACCGCATTGCCGGGATCGCCGAGGCGGTCAAGGTGGCGCTGATCCGCGATCGCGCGTTCTTCGAGTGGCTCGAGTCGAACGCGGAGGCGCTGCGGGACTTCGCGCCCGCGGCGACCTCGCGCATGATCCGTCGCTGCGCCGAATTGCACCTGCGGCAGATCACCCAGGGCGGCGATGCATTCGAGTCCGGCAGTGGCCGGCCGCTCGATTACGGGCACTGGTCCGCGCACCGGCTCGAGGCGCTCACGTCGCACGAATTGCGGCACGGCGAGGCCGTCGCCATTGGCGTCGCGCTCGACGCGCGCTACTCGGTGCAGGTCGGCATGCTTCCGGCGGGAGGCGACGAGCGCGTGTACCGCACATTGAAGCGGATCGGCTTCCACCTCTGGCATCCGGCGATGGAGGTCAAGGACGCGTCCGGCCACCAGCTCCTGTTCGATGGACTCGACGAATTCCGCGAGCACCTCGGCGGCGAGCTCTCGGTGACGCTGCTCACGGAGATCGGCAAGGGCGTGGACGTGCACAGCATGGATCGCGCCGAGATCCTGCGCGCGATGGCGTGGTTGCGCCGTAAAGAGGTCGGGCAGTGAAGGTCGGCGCCGGCCACCTCACCTACTGCACGAACATCCATCCGGGCGAGACCTGGGACGAAATCCGCGCCAACCTCGGGCTCTACCTGCCGCAGGTGAAGCGGCGCGTGTCGCCGGACGCTCCGTTCGGCGTCGGGCTGCGGCTGTCGGAAGTGGCGGCGCGGGCGCTGGGCGAGCCCGCGGTGCTCCAGGAATTCCAGCGGTTCCTGCGCGATGAAGGCCTCTATGTCTTCACCGTCAACGGGTTTCCTTATGGCCCGTTCCACGGCACGCGGGTGAAGGAGGGCGTTTACCTGCCCGACTGGCGTGACGACGCGCGTCTCGAGTACACGAATCTCCTGGCCGATCTGCTGGCGCAGTTGTTGCCGGCGGACGGGCCGCGCTACGGCAGCGTCAGCACGGTGCCCGGCGCGTTCAAGCCGAATGCCGCGACGCCCGGTGACGTCGCCCTCATCGTCGAACGGTTGCTGCGGCACGTGGCGCATCTCGTGACCCTGCAGCGCGCTGGCGGGCGCCGCATCGTGCTCGCCCTCGAACCGGAGCCGTGCTGTTTTCTCGAGACGATCGAGGAGACGGTGCGGTTCTTCGATGAGCACGTCTTCACCGAGTCGTCGGTATCGCGGGTGGCGGAGCTGACTGGACTCGAGGCGGCCGAGGCCGGACGTGCGTTGCGGAGTCATCTCGGCGTCTGTCTCGACCTGTGTCACGCGGCGGTAGAGTTCGAGGATGCTGCAAGGTGCGTCGGCCTCCTCGAAGCGGCCGACATCGAGGTCGCGAAGATCCAGGTTACCGCGGGGCTTCGAGTGCCATGCGTCACGGCGTCCGCCGCGACGGCGCTCGAAGGGTTTGCAGACGCGGTGTATCTCCACCAGGTCGTCGAGCGGCGGTCCGGGGTGCTGAATCGCTACGCAGACCTGGACGAGGCACTGCGCTCGAAGGACTGGCGGGACGGCGCCAGCGAGTGGCGCATTCACTTCCACGTGCCGGTGTTTCTCGAGGCGCTGGCCGGGTTCCACTCGACGCAGGAGTTCGTGCGCGAGGTGCTCGCGCTGCATCGGCGTCGCGCGCGGACGGAGCATCTCGAAGTCGAGACCTATACCTGGTCGGTCTTGCCGGCCCGGTATCGTGACGTGCCGATCGAGGAAGCGATTGCCCGCGAGCTCGCGTGGACCCGCGAGGCGCTCGAGTGAAGTGGGCGGACGCATTGGCCCTCGGGCGGGTGTCGAACCTGCCAACGGTGTGGACGAACACGCTCGCGGGTGTCGTGCTCGCGGGCGGAGCGGTCGGTGACGAGCGCGTGCCGTGGCTGCTGCTGGCACTCTCGCTCTGCTACGTCGCCGGCATGTACCTGAACGACGCCTTCGACCGCGACTTCGATGCCAAACACCGGCCAGAGCGGCCGATCCCCGCGGGACGGGTCGGCGCAAGGACCGTATTCGCGGTCGGGTTCGGCATGCTCGCCGGCGGGGTGTTGCTGCTGGCGTGGGTCGGATACGGATTCGACGGCGGTACTGGGTGGCAGCCGGTCGCGGCGGGCGCGGTGCTCGCTGCGACGATCGTCTTCTACGACCTCCACCACAAGCGGAATGCCCTGAGCCCGCTGATCATGGGACTCTGCAGGATGCTGGTGTACGTCACGGCGGCGTACGCGATCGTGGCGCAGCCACCGGGAGCCGTGTTCGCGATGGCGCTGCTGCTGCTCGCCTACCTGATCGGGCTCACGTACATCGCGAAACAGGAGCACCTCGACCGCGTCGGCAGCCTGTGGCCGCTCGCGTTCCTCGCGCTCCCGCTCCTGTGGGGTGCGCGCGCTGCGCTCGCCAGCGCGCTCGTTGCGGCGCTCTGGGTGATTTTTGCGGGCTGGGCGCTCTACGCGCTGTCGTTCCTGAAGCGCCGCGGACCCGGCGACGTGCCACGCGCCGTCGGCAACCTGCTGGCCGGAATCTGCCTGTGGGATGCGGTCGTCATTGCGGCAGCGGGACAGCCCGTCACCGCGGTCGTGGCGCTGGCGTGCTTTTCCCTGACGCTGGTGCTGCAGCGATTCGTCGCGCCGACCTGAGCTCGCAGCTGCGGCGCGCATGGCCAGGCAGGAGCGTGTGGAACCCCGACTGAACAGTCTCGCGGCGGCGCTGTCTGCTGCGACCGGCCGCCACGTTGCGTCCGGACCGGAATCCGGTGTCGGTGGCGGAAGCATCAATGAGTGCTTGCGCTGGCCGAGCCGGGAGGGGCCGCTGTTCGTGAAGCTGGCTGCGGTGGACCGGCTCCCGATGTTCGAGGCCGAGGCCGACGGACTTCGTGAACTGGCCTCAGCCGAAGCCGTGCGGGTGCCGCGCGTCCTTGGGTGTGGTGTCGGCGGAGACCGCGCTTTCCTGGTGCTGGAGTGGATCGAGTCCGGCCGCACGTCGACCCGGTGCGAAGCCCTGCTGGGCGAGCAGCTTGCGCGACAGCATCGGGTGGTCGCCGGTGAGTTCGGCTGGCATCGCGACAACACGATCGGCAGCACCCCGCAACACAACGATCCGGACCGCGACTGGGTGCGATTCTTCACGCAGCGGCGCCTGGGGTTCCAGCTCTCGCTTGCGGCGCGGAACGGCTACGGCGGGCGGCTCACTGACCGCGGGGCGCTGCTTTGCGAACGCGTGAACGCGTTCTTCGAGCGCTACCGGCCTGTGCCGTCGCTGCTGCACGGCGACCTGTGGGGTGGCAACTGGGCGGCCGACGCATCGGGTCAGCCCGTGATCTTCGATCCCGCCGTCTATTTCGGCGATCGCGAGGCCGACATCGCGATGACACGGCTGTTCGGGGGCTTTGGTGCGTCGTTCTACGCGGCGTACGAAGCGGCGTGGCCGCTAGAGCCCGGCGCGGATGAGCGCTGTACGCTCTACAACCTGTACCACGTACTCAACCACCTCAACCTCTTCGGTGGCGGCTACCTCGGCCAGGCACAGCGGATGATCGACCAGCTGCTCGTCTAAAGGGGACGCTTCCCTTTTCAGAAAAGGGAAGCGTCACTCTTTACGAGAGACAGTGTGCAAAAAGAAAGCCGGAGCAGGAGCGGTTCCCTGCCCCGGCGTCGGGGGCCAGCTCGAGGACTTAGTGCATCCGTCCCTGCTGCCGTCTGTCGGCTGATGCTGCCTCTCGCCGATCCCTCAGGCGGTCAGGAACGTCCGGGGGTGGAACGCGTCTGACGGGAGGCAGGTTGCCGGACCGACGAGTCGGAACGGTGAACGTTCCGTGAAGCTTTCGTGACGACAATGGACGACAAAGGGGACGCTTCCCTTTTCAGAAAAGGGAAGCGTCCCCTTCTTGATCAC
>VEPJ01000088.1 GCA_012026925.1 Gammaproteobacteria bacterium
GTATTTCCCGTTCACCGAGCCGTCGGCCGAGGTGGACATCGAGTGCGTGTTCTGCGGCGGCAAGGGCTGTCGCGTCTGCAAGGGCACCGGCTGGCTCGAGGTCGCGGGTTGCGGCATGGTCCACCCGAACGTGCTCCGCAACGTCGGGATCGACGCAGAGCGCTACACGGGTTACGCGTTCGGCATGGGCATCGAGCGCCTGACCATGCTCCGCTACAACGTGAACGACATCCGCATGTACTTCGAGAACGACCTGCGCTTCCTGCGCCAGTTCGGCTGAGCCAGGGACGGACGATACCGTGCGAATCAGCATCAACTGGCTGGGCGAGTGGCTCGGCGTGACGCCGGAACCGCGCGAGCTCGCGGCTCGCCTCACGATGGCGGGCCTCGAGATCGAGGCGGTCGAGCCGGCTGCGCCGCCGCTGCCGGGCGTCGTCGTGGGTGAGATCGTCGAGCGCGAAAAGCACCCTGGGGCCGATACGCTGAGCGTGTGCAAGGTCAGCACCGGCACCGAAGTGCTGCAGATCGTCTGCGGCGCACCGAACGCCCGTGCCGGCATGAAGGCGCCGCTGGCGACGATCGGCGCGAAGCTCCCGGGTGGCATGGAGATCCGCAAGGCGAAGCTCCGCGGCGTCGAGTCGTTCGGCATGCTGTGCTCCGCGCGCGAACTCGGCCTCTCCGAGGACGCGAGCGGCCTGATGGAACTGCCGGCCGAGGCACGCACCGGCGCCAACCTGGTCGATGCGCTCGCGCTCGAGGACACGGTCCTCGAGGTGAACCTGACACCCAACCGCGGCGACTGCATGAGCGTGCTCGGCATTGCGCGTGAAGCCGCGCTGTTCACCGACGGCAAGCTCACGGGTCCGGCGCTGCACGCTGTTCCGGCCGCGTCGGCGGACCGCTTCCCGGTCGAACTCGAGAAGGGTGCGGGGTGTGCGCGGTTTGCGGCCCGCGTCATCCGCGGCGTGCGTCCGCAGGCACAGGCCCCGCTCTGGATGCGCGAGCGCCTGCGTCGCGCCGGGCTGCGCCCGATCAGCGCGATCGTGGACGTGACCAACTACGTCATGCTGGAACTCGGGCAGCCGATGCACGCGTACGACCTGCGCGAGCTCGAGGGCGGCATCGTCGTCCGCCGGGCGCGGGACGGCGAAGCGCTCAAGCTGCTCGATGGGCGCGACGTGACGCTGGATCCGTCCGTCATGATCATTGCGGATCGTGCGAAGCCGCTTGCGCTCGCGGGAGTCATGGGCGGCGACCACTCCGGCATCACTGATGCGACCACCGACGTGCTGCTCGAGGTGGCATTCTTCCTGCCCGACGCGGTCGCCGGTCGTGGGCGCCGCTACGGGCTCGTCACGGACGCGTCGCAGCGATTCGAGCGCGGCGTCGACCCAACGCTGCAGGAGCGTGCGATCGAGCGCGCGACGCAGCTGCTGCTCGAATGCGCGGGCGGATTGCCGGGGCCCGTCGAAGTCACGGAGCTGCGGGACGAACTGCCGAAACGGACCGTCGTGCGGTTCCGCCCGGAGCGTGCACGTACCGTGATTGGCGCGCCCGTCGCGGACGACGAGATGGCGCGGATCCTGGCGAACCTCGGCATGGATGTGCGGCGCGGCGGCGTGGCCTGGGACGTCACCGGCCCGCCGTGGCGATTCGACATCGCGATCGAGGAGGACCTGGTCGAGGAAATCGCCCGCGTCTACGGGTTCGATCGCATTCCCGAGACGGATCCGGCCGTGCGCGAGTCGCTGCCCCCGCTCACCGAGACGCGGGTGACGTTGGAAACGGCAGCCGACCTGCTCGTGCAGCGCGGCTACCACGAGGCGATCACCTACAGCTTCGTGGACCCCGCGCTCCAGGCGCTGTTCTGTCCCGGCGCGAGAGCGCTGGAGCTCGCGAACCCCATTGCGGCGGACCTCGCGGCGATGCGGCTCTCGTTGTGGCCCGGGCTTGCGAAGGCAGTGCTCGAGAACCAGCGACGGCAGCAGCCGCGCGTGCGACTGTTCGAGATCGGGCGGCGGTTCGACCTGGCGGGCGCGGGCCTCGTGGAAGTGCAGGTCGTCGCCGGAATCGCGGCAGGTGCGGCACTCCCGGAGCAGTGGGGTGCGAAGACCGAGGCCGTCGAGTTCTTCGACGTCAAGGGCGATGTCGAGGCGCTGCTGCGTGCCACGGGAGCGAGCGGGGACTTCCGGTTCGTCACGGACCAGCACCCGGCACTGCATCCGGGGCAGGCAGCGCGCATCCTGCGCGATGGCCGTCCCGTCGGCTGGCTCGGGCGACTGCATCCGGAGCTCGAGCGTCGCATCGAGTTGACATATTCCGCGGTCGTCTTCGAGATCGAGACTGAGTCCGGATTGGCGGCCCGCGTGCCGCAGCACCGCGAGATCTCGCGGTTCCCGGCCGTCCGCCGCGACATCGCCGTGATCGTGGACGAGGCGGTCACGGTGCAATCACTGCTGGAGACCGTGCGCTCGAGCGCGGGGGAGCTGCTCACCGAGCTCACCGTGTTTGACATTTATCGTGGCACCGGCATCACGCCGGGTCGCAAAAGCGTCGCGATGGGCTTGAATTTGCAGGATATTTCCCGCACCCTTACCGACGTTGACACAGATGCCGTCGTGGCGCGGGTCGTGAAGGACCTGGAGCGGGAGCACAAGGCCACGATACGAGATAAATAAGATGGCATTGACCAAGGCCGAAATCGCAGAAGCGTTGTTCGATCAACTCGGGCTCAACAAGCGGGAAGCGCGTGAGCTCGTGGACCTGTTCTTCGAGGAACTGCGCGCGTCGCTTGCGACGGGCGAGCAGGTGAAGTTGTCCGGCTTCGGTAACTTCGACCTGCGCAGCAAGAACCAGCGCCCGGGACGCAATCCCAAGACGGGCGAAGAGATTCCGATCAGCGCCCGTCGCGTCGTCACCTTCCGGCCAGGTCAGAAGCTCAAGGCGCGAGTGGAAGCCTATGCTGGAACCCAGCAATAACGACGAACTGCCGGCAATCCCCGGCAAGCGCTACTTCACGATCGGCGAAGTGAGCGATCTCTGCGGCGTGAAGCCGCACGTGCTGCGCTACTGGGAGCAGGAATTCCCGCAGTTGAAGCCGGTGAAGCGTCGCGGCAACCGTCGTTATTACCAGCGGCAGGACGTGCTCGTGATCCGGCAGATCCGCGCGTTGCTCTACGACCAGGGATTCACCATCGGCGGCGCCCGCAACCGCCTCGACGGCGAGGAAGCCCGCGAGGACGTGACCCAGACGCACCAGCTCGCCCGGCAGTTGCGCGCCGAGCTCGAGGAACTCGCGAAGATCCTCAGGCGCTGAGCGCGATCCGCTATAATCCGCCCCCGGTCGGAGCGTGGCGCAGTCTGGTAGCGCACTTGCATGGGGTGCAAGGGGTCGCGAGTTCGAATCTCGCCGCTCCGACCAGTTTTCTCTCCCCACCATGAACACCACGGAAACACGCTCGATAC
>VEPJ01000094.1 GCA_012026925.1 Gammaproteobacteria bacterium
GCTCGTCACGAACCCGAACGTCGCCTACCTGCTGATGCTGATCGGCATCTACGGGCTGCTGCTCGAGGGCTACAACCCGGGAACGGTGCTTCCCGGCGTGGTCGGCGCCATCAGCCTGCTGCTCGCGCTGTTCGCGTTCCAGGTGCTGTCGGTCAATTACGCCGGACTGGCGTTGATCGGGCTCGGCGTCGTGCTGATCGTCGCGGAGACGTTCGTGCCGTCGTTCGGCGCGCTCGGCATCGGCGGCATCATCGCCTTCGTGATGGGTTCGATCATGCTGCTCGACTCGGGCGCGCCGGGCTTCACGATCGCCTGGCAGCTCATCGGCGCGATGGGGTTGGCCGGCGCACTGGTGCTGCTGGCGATCGTCTCGTTCGCGGTGCGGGCTCGGCGCCGGCCCGTGACAACCGGCGCGGAAGCGCTGCTGCGCGACCATGCGGAGGCCGTCGAGTCGTTCGAGCGCCAGGGGTTCGTGCGCGTGCACGGGGAAATCTGGAACGCCGTCAGCCCCGAACCGGTCCGCGAGGGGCAACGGCTGCGCATTCGCAAGGTGGACGGACTCACGCTCCAGGTGGAGCCTGATCGCGATTGAGCTCGAGGGAGCACCGACATGATCAATTTCGCAACGCTGGCGTTCCTGGTCGTCCTGCTACTCATCGTGGCGACGCAGATATTCAAGGTCCTGAACGAGTACGAGCGCGGGGTCGTGTTCACGTTCGGGCGATTCACCGGCGTGAAGGGACCCGGGCTCATCATCCTCGTCCCGCTCGTGCAGCGCATGGTCAAGGTGGACCTGCGCGTCGTCGTGCTCGACGTCCCGACGCAGGACGTCATCTCGCGCGACAACGTGTCGGTGAAGGTGAACGCGGTGGTCTACTTCCGCATCGTGGACCCGGAGAAGGCGATCATCCAGGTCGCCAATCCGTTCGAGGCGACGAGCCAGCTGGCGCAGACGACGCTGCGCTCGGTGCTCGGCCAGCACGAGCTCGACGAGATGCTGTCGCAGCGCGAGAAGCTGAACATCGACATCCAGAAGATCCTGGACCAGTCGACGGATGCCTGGGGCATCAAGGTCGCCAACGTCGAGATCAAGCACGTCGACCTGAACGAGAGCATGATCCGCGCGATGGCCCGCCAGGCGGAGGCCGAGCGCACGCGGCGCGCGAAGATCATCCACGCCGAGGGCGAGAAGCAGGCGGCGACGCAGCTCGTCGAGGCCGCGGCGGCGCTGAGCGCCGAACCCAAGGCGCTGCAGTTGCGCTACCTGCAGACGCTCGCCGACCTGTCGAACGAGAAGACGACCACGATCGTCTTCCCGCTGCCGATCGACATCATCCGTCCCTTCCTGGATAAATAGGAAAAGGGGACGCTTCCCTTTTCCCCTATTCCGGCGCCGGGAAACAGGGGAAAAGGGAAGCGTCCCCTTTTCCTATTTTTCCGCGCGGGCGAGGCGAAGCTGCTCGTCAAGTCGCTTCGCGGACACCGGCATCAGCGTCTTGAACTCCTGCGCGAACAGCGAGACGCGGAACTCCTCGATCATCCAGCGCAGGCGCTCGCGTTCCCGCGCCGGACGCGCCGGATCAGCCGCCCGGTCGAGCTCCCTGAGCGCCGATTCGTAGGGAATCACCTGCGCCTGGAGCTTGCGGTCGCGATCGATCTCGTTGCGGATCCGCTCGGCGCGGCGCGCCGCGGCCCGCACGTACTTCGGCAGCTGGTGGAACCAGGGCTCCGGCGTGTGCCGCACCCAGCCGGGAGCGAGCAGCGCATCGAGCTGCCGGACCACCGAATCGCGCTGACCGGCGAAGACCGGCGCGCGGAGCGTCGCCACCGCTGTTCGCGCCTCCTTGTGCGACATCAGCACCGCCTTGGCCACCCGCGCGACCTCGGCACCACAATCGGCGACTCGTCCTCGCACTCGATCCACGAGCGCATCGAACTCGCCCCCCGTGCGCGGCCCTCCTGCCTCCTCCAGTTCCAGCGCGTCGGCAACGGCACGGTCCGCGATCTCGTCGAACAGTGAACGACCGAGGCCCGCCGTCGCCGCGAGCAGCGTGAAGTCGCGATCGGAAGCACACATGCGCCGCACGAAGTCGTGCTGCTGCGGCATGGCGAGCGCGGCGAGCCTGACGATCCCTGCGCGGGTCACGGTCCGCGCCTGCTCCGCACCGGGACAGAGTCGCAGCCGAACCGAGCTGCCCGCGTCCTCGACCGCCGGGAACATCCGCAGCGTCACGCCCGCGGCGCGGATCCTCACGTCCTCCGGAATCTCGCCGAAGTCCCAGCGCCGCACGCCTTCACGTTCCCACGCGTGACCCGGTATCGCCTGCGCGACCGTGGCACCCACCGCCCGCATTTCGCGCCGCAAGGCATCAAGATCGCGGCTGCGTCGCAGTTCGTGTCCGCCGGCATCCAGCACTCTGATGTTCAGCCTCAGCGCGGCGGGCAACGCGACCGCCCCGAGCACGTCCGGATCGGTCGCCTGCCCGGCCTCCTCGGTCACGAACCGGGCAAGGCGCTCGAAGAGGTCACCCCGTGGGTGGCCCTCGAGTCCCCGCAGAAACCGGTCCGCGGCATCGGGAATCGGCACGATCCCGCGCCGCAACTCCTTCGGCAGTCCGCGCATGAGCGCCACCACTTTCTCGCGCAACAGCCCCGGCACCAGCCAGTCCACCTGCGCGGGCACCAGCTGGCCGAGCAGCGGCAGCGGCACGTCGAGTGTCACGCCATCGTCCGGGCTCGTCGGGTCGAAGATGTACGACAGGCGCAGTTCGTTTCCGTCGGTGTGCCACGTGTCCGGGTAGTCGCCCGGCGCGAAGGCCGGCAGCGGCTGGGCCAGCAGCACATCGCGCGGCAGGTCGAGCCGATGCGGGTTCCCGCGCTCCTCGGTACGCCACCAGTGCTCGAAACTGCGCGTCGACGCGACATCGGCCGGGATCCGCTCGAGGTAGAAGGCAACGAGCGCGTCGTCGTGTGCCAGGAGGTCCCGTCGGCGGAGCTTGGCCTCGAGCAGCTCGATTTCCCGTCGCAGGGCATCGTTGCGATCGAGGAAGGCCGCGCGCAGGCCCGACTGCCGCCGCACGAGCGCCTCTTCCACGAAGATGCGTCGCGCCATGGCCGGGTCCACCGTCGCGAAATTGACCTGGCGCCCGCTGCTCAGCACCCGCCCGTAGAGCGACACCGTCTCGCGCGCCATGACCATGCCGCGCTCGGGCACCCACTGCGCCTCGCCGTACGTGCGCCGCACGAGGTGCGCTCCCGCCGACTCGATCCACGACGGCTGCACCTGCGCGACCATGCGCGCGTAGAGACGCTGCGTCTCGACCAGGTTGGCCGCCACGATCCAGTGCGGGTTGCGCTTCGCGAGCGGCGTGCCGGGCGCGATGACGAAGCGCGTGTCGCGGGCACCGAGGTAGGTGCGCGCCTCGT
>VEPJ01000117.1 GCA_012026925.1 Gammaproteobacteria bacterium
TCCGGGATGCCGTAGCGCAGCACGCCGCCGAGCTCGTGGAACGCCTCGAACACCGTGATTGGGAAGCCCTCCACCGCGAGCAGGTACGCATTGATCAGGCCCGAGGGTCCCGAGCCCACCACCGCGATCGGCGGCTTGTCGGCCTTTGCCCACGGGCTCATGCGGCCGGCGAAACGCCCGGACACGTCCGGGTTCACGAGCTTGTCGCGTTGTGGCAGGAACCACTCGAGCTGCCCGATCTCGATCGGCCGCCGCGTATGCGTGCACACGCCCTGGCACTGTAGTTCCTGCGGGCAGACCCGGCCCGTCACGTTCGGCAGCGGGTTGCAGCTCTCGATGAGCTCGAGCGCCTGGCGGAACTTGCCCTGCCCGAGCAGGTCGAGCATCTCGGGGATGTGGATCTTGACCGGGCAGCCGCCCTTCGGCTCCTTCTTGTTCTTGAGGAGCACGCCGATCTCGCACGGCCGGTCCTGGCACTGCTTGTCGCGCAGCACCTCGAGCCACACGAAGAGCTCGACCTCGCGCGCGGTGTAGCCGAGGTTCATGTAACCCAGGTAACCCTGGTTCACCAGCTCGAAGTCGTGGCTGCGCTGTTCGGGCGGGCGGATGTAGGGCGGGATGCAGGTCTCGCCCGGCCAGCCCTCGGACAGCCCCTTGAACATCGGGTAGCGCTCGCGCAGGTGCACGTCGAGCGCCTTGACGAACTTGCGCTTGAACTTGAGCGGCATGAACCAGATGAAGCGCAGCAGGATGGTGCTCATCTCGTCGCTGCGCGCGAGCAGGCTCCACAGGGTCTTCGTGAAGGTCGGGCCCAGCTCCTCCTGCTGGAACTCCCACGCGATGGCCTGCACGCCATCGGCGACGAAGAGTCCCCGCATGGAGCGCGGGTCGGCGAGCAGGTGCCGCTTGAGCAGCGCGATCTGCTTCTGGAAGACCTCGTTCTCGTCGCCGTCGCCGACCTGCTCGAAGTCGATGTTGGCCCGACCGGGGCCCTGGCTGCGCGCGTCGTGCAGCGGGAACTCGCTCCCCGGGGGATGCGCGCTCACTTGATGATCTCCGAGTCGCAGTTCGCGGCGACGCGCGCGACGCGCTGCACCAGCTCGGGCGTGACCTTGATCTTCGCCAGCACGCCCGGGATCACGTGACCCACTTCCTTCGGGATGCCCGCCTCGAGGATCGTCGTCTTCTCGAAGAGTTCGGGTACCTGCTGGTAGCAGGTCTTGCAGTTGACGCACTTCGGGACGTCTTCCTCGCGGATGATCATCAGCCCGGAGGCGGATGCATCGCCGCTCGCAGCGGGTGCCGCGGACGGCGTCGATGCGGCGGCCGTTGCAGGCGCGGCGATTGCGCCGCCACCGCCGAACGGACTCAACGCAGCGGCCAGGCTGGACGGCGGGGCCTTGGAGGACGCCGCGAGCTCGCTCATCGCACGCGCGATCTTGTCGAGCGAGGCTTCGTGCTCGGCCACCGACGCCTGGTAACGCTCCTGCAGCGCCTCGAGCTCGACGTGGTGCTCGGCATCGAGCTTCTCGACGTGACGGCCCGCGAGATAGCGCAGCGTCCGCCAGTAGCGGCGGCGCTCCTCCACCAGGTGCACGATGGTCTGCGAGACCTCGAGCTTCTCGAGTTGCTGCTGCTCGTTGGTGGACCACACGAACGGCACCTTGTCGGCACGCTCCGCCGCCGGCAGCTCGACGTATTCGTGGACGACCACGGCCTTCGCTTCCGAGCCCGCCGCGAGCCTGCGGAACTGCTTCTTGAACCGCGTCTCCTCCCGCGCGAAATCCGCGGGCGGCAGCGGGACCTCGAGGAGCTTCGCCCGGCCATCCTCGACGTAGGCGAGCGGCGTCGTGGACCAGTCCTTGTCCACGTTCGGATTCCCGTCGAGAGAGAAGCGGCTGTGCAGGTCCGGGCCCCGCCGCGGGTCGTGCACGAACACCGGGTTCATGCGGCTTTCGACGGCGAGACGCGAGCGGCGGCTCGCAGCCGCGTCGGCGATCCCGTGCGCGGCCTGGCAGGGCGTGTACACGTCGAGCACCGCGGGCGACGCGGTGTGGTTCAGGTACTCCATGACGTTGCCGAGGAAATGCCCCTGCAGTGCCGTCGAGGTCTGCACCACGAACACGTTCGGATGGAACGCGGCGATCAGGCCCAGCTCCTTGCGATCCTCCTGCTTGCCCGAGTGCGCGGCGCCGAAGCGCGTGAGGTCGGAGTCCTGGCCGGTCAGGCTCGCGGTCGAGGCCTGGCCGCCCGTGTTCGAGTACACGCCCGTGTTCAGCACCATCACCTTGATCGGGGTGCTGGTCGTCAGCAGCCGCGACAGGGCGCCGAAGCCGATGTCGTACGTCGCGCCGTCACCGCCCACGCTGAAGGCCGTGGGCAGCATCGCCAGCTCCTGCGGCGTGAACTTGTCCCAGCCGAACATGCGGAAGTACTTGTCGTGCACGTCCGGCACGTACGCGTCCTCGAGCTCGAGGCGCGCGATGCGCAGCGCCTTGACGTCGTCGGCAGCGCTGGCGGTGATGCCTTCGAAAAGGCCCTTCGCCACCGCGGGCGTGTCCTGGAACAGGCTGTTCACCCACGGGTCGTTGTAAGGATTGAACGGGAACGTGGACGCGTAGACGCTGCTGCAGCCAGTGGCGTTCGCGATGACCGCCGAGGCCGGACCGTTGCCGGTCGGCCCGCTTTCGAGCAGGTACAGGCGCTTCTCGAGCGTCTCGAGCGTGCGGTCGATGCGCTCGCGCCGCGCGGCGTCGTCCTGCACCGAGGAGCGCTTGGCGGTCAGCTGCTCGATCAGCGACTCGAGCTCACGGATGTGCTCCTTGCGCCGCTTGCCGTGGATCGCGTGGTTCGCCGACATGACGAGGCGGATCGCGGTGACCTCGCCGCAGCCGCGGCAGGCTCCGTGGCCACCCGTGGTCGCGTAGTAGTTGTCGCGGTCGAGCATCATGCGCTTGATGTCGCCGTCCGGGCGCACCGCGCCGTCCACGAACCGTGCGGGCGTGTTCGCGGTCTTGCTCAGGAACTCGAAGCGCTCCTGCAACAGTTCGAGCAGCTGCGCATCCTGCACGCGGGGCTGCAGGGCGCCCGGGCCGCACACGTCGATGCACTCCATGCAGCCGCTGCACTTCCACGGATCGATCGCCGCGGAGTAGAGGCCGCCGGTCCCGGCCTTCTCCTTCTCCATTGCGTCGAAGAAAGGCTTCGTCCGCGCGACCGGGAACTTCGCCAGCACCTCGGCCAGCTTGCCGATGTTGCGCCGGACGACTGCGTTGGCGCCGTCGAGGTCGTTCGCCGCGGAAACCACCATTTCGTGGAACGGCGGACTCTCCTTGGCGGCGCGATACGCCTCGCGAACCTTCTCGCCCAGCGGATAGACCTGCGCCTTCAATTCGTTGCGCTGCGCCTCCGGGACGTCGAGCTGCTTGATGCCGGTGAGCAGCAGGTCCGGGATGTCGTGCACCGTGTTCGGGATCGCCGCGTCCGGGCAGACGAGCGTGCATTCCATGCATCCCGTGCACAGGTCGGCGATGAATTCGGGGACGTCGCGGCGGAACAGGCCCTTGTCCTTCCAGGCCGCGGTCCCGGCGGGCATGAAGAGGCCCGTGCCGGGGAGTACCGGCGCCTCGGCCACGCTGCCGTCGCGGAACGGCGCCGCGACCATTTCCTCGTAGTACTCCCGGTCGAAGAAGCCGCCTTCCGGCGTGGCGCCGCCGATGCGGCACATTCCCGCCGAGATCGCGACCGAGCGCTTCGCCTTCGTGACGGGCTGCCTGTCCACGGCCGCGAACTCGGCCGATTCGTAGTCCACGCGCTGCGTCGCGGCGAGGCCGTCGCGCATCACCGCGATGTTGCCCTCGACGACGGCGCCGCCCTTGGCGCCGAACTTCTTGGCGATCTGCTGCCGGATCTTCGCGAGCAGCGCGTCCTCGGAGGCGCCTGCGACGATGCGGTCCACGTGTCCGCACACCGCCCCGATGAACGCGACGCCCATCATGCGCGTCTCGAGCTCCGGTGTCGGGGCGTAGCGCTTCGCCACGGCAAAGCCGTCGAGGATGAAGAACTTGATCTTCTTCGCGCGGATCGTACGGCGTGCCTGCTCGGGCAGTTCCTTCCAGACCTCGAGCGGCGACAACGCGGACTGCAGCACGAACGTGCCGCCCTCGACGAGGCCGCGCAGCGGATTCGTGTGGCCGAAGACGCGGTGGTCGGGCGACACGACGATCTCGACGTCCTCGAGCTCGGCGTTCGTGATCTTCACCGGCTCGGGGCTCAGCGTGATGTAGTAGTTCGTCGGCGCCCCGCTCTTCTCCGAGCCGTACTTCGGCGCGGCCTTGGAGTGCATGCCGAGCACGCCCGCGAGGATGTCGGTGATCAGCTTGCCGGTGGCGATCGTCCCGTAGCCGCCGATCGAGTGGAAACGCACCCGGAACGCCGTGGGCGGCAGGAGCGTCGGGTTCGGCTCCGTCTCGAGCGCCATGAGCTCGGTCTCGGGGTAGGCCGCCTTGAGCCGCGCCTGCAGGGCCGCGATCTGCGGCGGCGGGTTCTTCGCGAAGAACTGGCTGCCGAGGTACACGAAGGGAGCGTTGCGCTCCTCCATGTTCCTGAACGCCGCGACGAGGTGACGCGGCTGCAGGTCGTGCGCGCCGAGCCCGAAGATGGCCGTGGTCATCTTCGGCAGGCTCCTGATGGCCGGGATGCCGGGGTGACGGACGCCGTCCGAGTTCTCGACGGCCTTGAAGAGCGCCTGCGTGACGAAATTCGTGAGCGCCGTGGTCTCGGAGCGCTCGAGCACCGTCACCGCCTTCTTGCCCTCGAGCGCCTCGACCAGCTCGGCGTCCGGGAATGGCTGCAGCAGCTTGATCGACACGACGCCGACCTTCTTGCCCTGCTTGCGCAGGTGCGCCGCGACCGCCTCGGCATCGTCGGTGACCGAGCCCAGGCCCACGACGACCGAATCCGCGTCCTCGCACATGAAGGTCTGCACCGGCTTGTACTCGCGGCCGGTCAGCGCCGCGTACTCCGCCATCGCCTCGCGTACGAAATGCGGCACCTCGCTCACGAAGTGCGTGCGGTGGTCGACGGCGCCCGCCTGGAAGTCGGGCTGGTTCTGCACGCCGCCGGTCAGTCCGGGATTGTTGACGTCCACCAGCGCCGGCACGCGCTGGCGCGTGCCCTTCTCGTGCGCGTTGAGCCACTGCCGCCGCCAGGGGGAGCGCAGTTCCTCCGGAACCCACTCGAGCGTCATGGGCACGAGCGCGCCAGCGGCGTCTGCCTCGATCTCGTCCGCGTGGGCGTCGAGGTACTCCGCGAGCCGGTCGAAATCGGCCTGCTCGAAGTCCGCCCGATGCCGCGCCAGGTAGTGGCGCAGCTGGTAGACGCGGCCCTTGGCGGCGAACAGGATTTCCTGCGCGACGGTCGGGCACTTGATGCGCCCGGCCGGGTCGCCGAGGAACTCGCGCAGCAACTCGGGCTCGGGCATCAGGACTTCGCTCAGCATGTGGCTGGTGGCGAAGCCGTCCATCGCGTTCGCGACGGGAATCAGCGACGTCGCGCTGACCTTGTAGGAGATGGCCGCGAGGTCCGCGGCCTCCTGCGGGTTCGACCCGAAGAGGATCGTGTAGCCCGACTGCAGCAGCGCGTACACGTCGTCATGGCCGGCCATGACGTTGAGCGAGTGCCGCGACACCACGCGCGCCGCGACCTGCAGCACGAAGCCGCCGACCTTCTTTCCGACGGTGACGTAGTGCGACTCGAGGCCGTAGAGGATGCCCTGGCTCGAGGACGCATTCGACACGTACTTGCCGCCCGTCAGCGCCGCCCCGAGCGCGCCGCTCTGCGCGGAGTGCTCACCCTCGGGTTCGAAGAAGAACGGGTGCTTGCCCCAGACGTTGCAGCCGCCGCCGGCCCGGAACGCCTCGTAGAGCTCGGAAATCTCCGTCGAGGGCGTGATCGGGTAACCGATGACGCCGCCACAGACGTGACCCATGATTTCGGCCACCGCTCCGTTGCCATGGATGACGGTGGCAATGCCAGGAAACTTTGCGCTCATTCAGCCTGTCCGCAACAACTGATCCAAGGTCGCAAACCTGCTCCAAACGCGAATCGGACGCAATCGGGGCGACTACTGCAGGAAGCGGGGTGGTCCGCAAAGTGCCATGCAAATCCGCGACTTGCGTCGATTGGAGGCAGCCCAGCGCATTAGACCGCGCGCAGACGAGTTCTACTCCCCCGCCGCGGCGTCCAGCGGATCTTGCACCGCAGCACCGGAGGACGCCGACCGGCCGAGCAGGAAAACCACGAGCCCGACCAGGTTGAAGACCAGGACCACGGCCAGGATCTTCGCCGCAAACACGAGGTCCGAGGCCACGTGCACGATGGGGACCAGCGAAAGAGCGACCGACAGCACGGTGACGGCGAGGCCGGAAACCGCCGCAAGCCGGACGGGGAGCGGGATGCGGCAGCGAATCTCGCGGCGCCCGACGAGCGGGATCGAGAAGAGCGCCACGTAGGTGATGCCGTAGAACACCGTCCCGGCGTTGTCCAGCAGCTGGAAGGCTTCCTGCGAGCGGGCACCGAATTGCGTGACGACCGTCAGCGCCGCCACGAGGCACGACACGAGGACAGCCGCGTGCAGTGGCGAGCCGAATCGGCGACTGACGGCGCCGAGCCACCCGGGCACCTGGCCATGCCACGCGGCCACCATCGGCAGGCGCACGCTGCCCGCGAATGTCACGCAGATGTTGGCAACCTGCCGCAACAGGACCATCGCGAGCACCGCGACCACGACGACCTGCCCCGCTGGCGTGCCGCCGAACCCCAGGCGCAGCGTCTGCGGCAACGGCGCGATCAGGTCGAGCTGGTCGCGCGGCACGATGGCGACGACACTGCAGGTGCCGAGCACGAACATCGCGATGATGATCGGGGTGGAGATCCACACCGAACGCGCGATCGTCCTCGCGGGGTCACGGCACTCCCCGGCGAGGATGGCCACGTACTCGAACCCCGAAAACGCGCCCATCGCGAGCTTGCTGAAGACGTTGAAGGTGAAGAGCGTCGCTGCAGGCATGGCGAGGTCGAGCGGGTGGTACCCGGCCAGGCGACCATTTGCGAGCGCGACGAACGGCACGACGATGAGCGTCAGGAAGGCGAGCACGTGCGCCACGCCGCCGAGGTTGTGTACCCACTTGCCGATCCGCAGGCCGAGCGACACGACGACCGCGCCGATGGCAATCGCGCCGAAGGAAGCGATGCGCACGTGCCAGGGATTCTCGACGTCGAATCCGCCGTATCCGTCCAGGGCGTAGCTCAGCGCCGATGCGAACGAGACGCTGACGATCGCGAGCACGGCGACCGTGAAGCACCAGAGGTTCCACGCGACGAAGTAACCGAGCCCGGGGCCGAACGCGGCTTCCGACCAGCGGTACAACCCGCCCTCGAGTGGCATCAACTGCGCGAGCTGTGCGACCAGCATGGCGAGCGGCAGGAAGAACAGCACGACCGCGGCGACCCAGAGCGCGGCGTGCCCCTGGCCGACCGTCGCGGCGACGCCGATCCAGCTCGCGCCGACGATGTAGAGAATCTGCGTCAGGACCAGGCTGCCGACGCCGAGCTCGCGCCGCAGGCCGTGCGCGGAATCGGCGGCTGCCGCCGCATCCGGCGCTTCTTGTTCCCCCATGGGCTCCCCCCGTCTTCCTGGATTCGGCTTTCTCAGTCCACGTGCAGCACCTTGGCCCCCCGCACGTGTTTCAGCTTGAGGTCGAGCAGCGCCCGGTTCGCATCCTGCAGCGCGTATGTCTCGACCACCGGCTTGATCGGGATCTCGGCGGCGAGGGCCAGGAAGTCGCGGACATCGCCGCGCGCGACGTTGGCCACGCTCTTGATCTCCTTCTCCAGCCAGAGGTGCCGCGAGTAGTCGAGCTCGAGCAACTCGGGCCGGTCCACCTCCTCCTTGCGGATGGCGTTGATGACCAGCCGGCCACCCGGCTCGAGATTGTCGAGCGCCTGGATCACCGGCAGCCAGGCCGGAGTCGTATCGATGATGGCATGCAGCTTCACCGGGGCCGCCTCGCGAATGTCGCCGGCCCAGGCCGCGCCCAGCTGCCGCGCGAATTCGCGCTCCTGCGGTTGCCTAGCAAAGACGTATATCTCGCTGCGGGGGAACCGATGACGGGCCATCATGAGCACGAGGTGCGCCGACGCACCGAAGCCCGCGAGCCCCAGGCGCAGGCCGTCGCGAAGACCCGTCAACCGCAGCGACCGGTGGCCGATGGCGCCCGCGCAAAGTAGCGGTGCGGCCTCGACATCGGTGAATGTCTCCGGTACCGGATGAGCGAAGGCCGCCGGGACGACCATGTATTGCGCGTAGCCGCCATCGGCGTCGCGGCCCGTGGCGCGAAAATCCGGACAGAGGTTCTCGTTGCCTGCGACGCAGTGCTCGCAGTGGCCGCAGGCGGAAAAGATCCACGCCACGCCGACTCGCTGGCCGATCGCGACACCCGCTGCGCCCGGGCCGCGCTCGATCACCCGACCCACGACCTGGTGACCCGGGATCACCGGCAGGCGCGGAGGCGCGGTCCTGCCCTCGATTTCATCGAGTTCCGTATGGCAGACGCCACACGCCGAGACCCGGACCAGGACCTCGCCCCGCTTCGGCTCCGGCACCGGCAGGTCGCGAGGCACGAGCGCATCCCGTTGCGCCGAGACGGTGCCCGTAGCGTCCAGAACCATCGCTTTCATGCCGCCCGACCCTCGCCTGGGGGCATCGTACGCGCACGTGCCCGGACGCGGTGGAATTTGTGCGCCGCGTCACACGACGGGTCGGTGCTTTCAGACCCGGGTCACGGATGCGCCGCCCCCCCGTCAGGCTATATGCGACCGGAGGAGAACGGTTGATGCGCACCGGAGCGCGTTGAAAGAACGGAAGAAAATGTCGCCAGGGCCGCCAACCAGCGATGGCAGGAAAAGGCGTGAGGGGTTCAGTTCGGGCTGGACCGGCGCCGTTGCCGTCGGGCTGATCGCCTATATCGCGATCTCCATCCTGCTGACCTTCTTCGACGGCAGGGGTTCGCGCGCGCTCGACATCTTCAACCTCTACTCCGACACGCTCGCGAGCATCGCCGTGACCGTCCTCGCCGGGGTCGCGGCGCGCGGCTCGACGGACCGCGATACCCGGCTCACCTGGTGGCTCCTCACCGGGGCACTCGGCTTCTACAGCGCCGGCAATTTCGTTCACTCCACCTACTGGCTGTTCGGGATCGATCCGTTCCCGTCCGTCGGCGACGCGTTCTTCCTCGGCTTCTACCCGCTCGTCTTCGCGGCGCTGCTGACCGTCATCCGCGCCGCCGCCGTGCGCGTGCAGTGGGGCCGGCTCGCGCTCGACGCGACCATCCTCATGCTCGGCTTCGGCGCCTTCTTCTGGTACTGCGTGATCGCGCCCACCGCCGCCCAGCACGATCCCAACGCGCTCAAGTACCTCCTCGCGCAGAGCTACATCGCGCTCAACTGCATCACGCTGCTCGCCTGCGGGGTGCTCCTCATGCACTCCGGCGCCACGCCGATCCAGCGTCGCGCGCTGCTGCTGCTCACGCTCGGATTCTCGTCGATGTCGTTCGCCGACATCGTCTGGGCGATGTCGAAGGTCAGCGGCAGTTACCTGCCCGGCGGCGTATCGGACGCGATCTATCTCGCGTGCTACGTCTGGCTCGGCGCCGCGGCACGCGAGCAACTCCGCGGAGCCCCGCCCGCGCGTCGCGCGCCCGGCGCCTTCAGCACTGCACTGGTGCAGGGCCTGCCTTACGTCGCGATGATGGTCTCGTTCCTGATGCTCGTGTACGTCGAGAGCAGCACGACGGCGAGTCCGGTCAACATGATGACCGTCGTCATCTTCGTGCTTACGTCCCTCGTCATCGTCCGCCAGGGCGTGCTCCTGCGCGACGACGCGCTGCTCCGCGAACGGCGCGCGGCCGGCATGGTGGAGGCGCGCTATGCGTCCCTCATCAGGAACGCGTCCGACGTGATCATGATCGCCGACGCGGACGGGCAACTCCGGTTCGCCTCGCCGGCCGCCGAACGAACCTTCGCGATCCACCCGGACGACCTGGTGGGCCGCAATCTCCTCGACCTCTGGTCGGACGGGGACCGCGAGCGACTGGCCGCGTTCCTGGGCGAGGTCGCCGCGACGCAGGGCCGGACCGTCGGGCCGGTGGAGGCCGTGGTCGAGACCGGCGACCGGCGCAGCACGCTCGAGTGCGTCGGCAGCAACCTGACCGACGATCCCGCCATCGCCGGCCTCGCGCTCAACTTCCGCGACGTGAGCGAGCGCAAGGCGCTCGAGGAGCAGCTCCGCAAGCTCGCCTTCCACGACCCGCTGACGCTGCTCGCCAACCGAGCCCTGTTCTGGAACCGCGTCGAGCACGCGCTGGCCCTGGCCCAGCGCACGCGCCTGCGCATCGCGGTGATGTTCCTCGACCTCGACAACTTCAAGATCGTCAACGACTCGCTCGGTCACGACGCCGGCGACCGGCTGCTGCAGGCGGCCGCGCAACGGCTGGTGAAGTCGACCCGGCCGTCGGACACCGTCGCGCGCCTCGGCGGCGACGAGTTCGCGATCCTGCTGGAGGGCATCGGCAGCGAGACCGACATCGAGCGCATCGCCAACCCGATCAGCGCCGCGTTCAACCGCCCGCTGCTCGTCGACGGCAGGGAGACGGACGCGTCCGCCAGCATCGGGGTGGCTTGCTCCCAGCCGGGCGATGACGCCGAGCAGCTCCTGCGCAACGCCGACATCGCGATGTACAACGCGAAGGCGGCCGGCAAGGCGCGCCTCGTGGTGTTCCACCCCCAGATGCAGGAGCAGCTGCACGACCGCCTGCGCATGGAGCAGGACATCGACCTTGCGCTCGAGCGCGACGAGTTCTTCCTCGAGTTCCAGCCGGTCGTGGACCTGACGCGTCGCGAGCTGCTCGGCGTCGAAGCCCTCGTCCGCTGGAACCATCCCGGGCGGGGCCTCGTCATGCCCGGGGCCTTCATCCCGATCGCCGAGGAATCGGGGCGCATCGTCGACCTCGGGCGCCGCGTCCTGGTGGATGCATGCACCCAGATACGCCAGTGGGGCGACTCGGTTTCCGCAGGCGACGGCCTGCGCGTGGCGGTCAACATCTCCGGGCGCCACCTGCAGCAGGGCAACCTGGTCGCGGACGTGCGCCACGCACTCGAGGTGTCCGGCCTCGATCCGGGGTGCCTGGTGATCGAGCTCACCGAGAGCACGATCATGCAGAACACCGAGATGAACCTCGAACGGTTCCGCGAGCTGAAGGCACTCGGTGTCCGGCTCGCCATCGACGATTTCGGCGTCGGCTACTCGTCCCTCTCCTACCTGCACCGCTTCCCGATCGACATCCTGAAGATCGATCGTGCATTCGTGAGCCGCATGACCGAGCAGAACGGCGGACCCGAACTCGCGCGCGCCGTCGTGATGCTCGGTGCGACGCTCGGCCTCGAGACGATCGCCGAAGGGATCGAGAACGAGGAGCAGGCGGCGACCCTGCTCGACCTCGGCTGCGTCGCGGGCCAGGGATTCCTGTTCGCCAGCTCGACCTCCCTCGAGAACGTCGCGCGCTCGCCGTACATGACGCGGCGCGCAAGCCTGCGCAGGGAGCGCATGGGACACGTGGACCTGACGGCCACCGGGCGCTTCAGGGTCGCGGACCTCTATCCCCGGTCGGCGACCGGCTGACCGCGGCGTTCGGCGCGGAGCCGCGCACGGGCCTAGAAGACGATGCCGAGCAGCTTTCTCAGCCCGCTCGCGATCCAGGCTCGAACCTGGTCGATGGTCGCCTGGTCGAGGAAAGGTCCACCGAGCGGCATGCGTGAGCCGGAAATACCGGACGTGCCCTGGAGCTTCCGGACGAGGTAGCTGTTGTCCGGGTCGCCCGGCTTGACGCGCATCAGTCCGGGTTGCTCCTGGCTCGGCACGTTCACCAGGCTCGCGAAGCTCTGGCCGGCGCGCAGGTCCTGCGAGCCCGGCAGCGCGCCGCCGGGGGCGATGCTGCCGTCATGGCAGCCGGAACAGCGTGGAGAAAACACCAGCGCCTGGAGTTGCGCCAGCGTCACCGCGGCCGCACCGTTGGTCACCGTCACCGTGACAGCCGACGATGTTGCAACGTTGCCGTTCGCGTCGGTCGCCCGGGCCGTCAAGGTCACGGCGCCATTGGCGACCGTCGTGGTATCCCACTGCACCGAGTAGGGCGACGTCGTGGACACGCCGAGCGAGGTCGTGCCGTTGGCGAAGAACTCGACCTTCGCAATATTGATCGTGGACGTCGCCGTGGCGCCGACCGCGATGGTACCGCTCACATTACCGGTGGGCGCAGACACGGCGACGACGGGCGGCGCGTTCAGCACCGGTGGCGACGCACCGAGATCGATCCGGCCGTACGCGCCGTTCGCCTCGTCATTGGTGCCGGCCGCCCAGAAGAGCGTGTTGTGCGGCTGGTTGGCCGCGTCGTTGCCGAAGGCGAGGCCCCAGAGTCCAGGGACGGCGAACGGCTTCGACGATGGATCGCTCAGCGTGCCGACGAGCTTGCCGGTCACCGGGTCATAGCCGTTGATCTGACCGTCGCCGAAATTCCCGACGAGCAGCGTGTTGCTCAACGTGCCGAAGTCGGCGGGCGCCAGGGCCATGCCCCATGGGGCGTTCAGGCGACCGCCGGTCGGGACGAGATGCGTGACGAGGCCGCCGTTGGCGTCGAACACGTCGACGAGACCGAGGCCTGCACCGTTCACGTTGTCCGGATCGTTGGGTCCCGCCTGCTGCGCGTAACTGACGTAGATCTGCGTCGTGCCGTTCGGACCGTTTTTGACCGCCTGGATGCCGAACGGCGCATATCCGGCAGACAGCGTCGGGTCCATGAAGGCGAAGCTCAGGTCCCAGGGCGTCTGCATGCGGACGCGTGCGTCGCGCGCGGCGGTCTTGTAGTTGAAGGCGAAGCTCTGGTCCGTAGGCGTCTGCTTGCGGAAGCTTGCGTCGAACACATCGATCTTGTTGTTGCGGAAGTCGGTTGCGTAGAGGAAGTTGCCCGCGCCGTTGCTCGCAATCGCGAGTCCCTTGTAGATCGCCCCGCCGGTGTCCGTGTACACGATCACGGCGTTGCCCGCGTCAACGCCCGATGACCAGCCTGCGATCATCCCGCCCTCACCGTCGAAGATGAATCTCGCCGCACCCGACTTGCCGGCCGACGAGACGACGAAATCGCTGCTGCCGTTGAAGACAATGCCGGTCGGATCGAAACTCGCGCCGGCGGCGCCGTCCGGTATGTGCACGACCAGCGGCGCCGCTGCAGGCTGGAGCTTGCCGTTGCCGTCATAGAGCGTCGACGTCTCGGTGTGGTTATTCGCGACCCAGACGAACGTCGTCGGACCGAAGGCGATGCCCCAGGCATTCACGAGATTCGCATCGCGGGTCAGCGCCCCGACACCCACCGTGTCGGCAATCAGGGTCGTCGTCGAGTACGCGCTCGGGGCGGTCACGGCAACTGTCGCCGAGGCGGTGGCGCTGCCTGTGTAGGCTGTGCCACCGCAGTCCAGCGTGAAGGTTGCGCTGCCGGTTGCCGAGGGCGTCACGCTCTCGCTGCCAGAGGCGGACCTGGCACCGTTCCACGCACCACTGGCCGAGCACGACGTGCCGGCGCTCGAATTCCAGGTCAGCGTGGCGCTTTGACCCAGCACGATCGTGCCCGGCTGCACGGCCAGGGTCACCGTGGGCGGTGGCGTGCTCATGTTGCCGCCCCCGGAGCCGCCGCCGCACCCACCTGTCGCAAGCGCTGCGACCCAGGCGAGTGCATGCGACGCGAAGTCTCGTCTCTTCGAGCCGGTCTTCGTCCGCGTCATGGCTTTCCTCCTTCGCGCCGCGCGTTCGAGGCGCGGCAGGTTGGCTGTGTGGCGATACGTAAGTACCCGCGGAGGGATCGCGGGTTCATTTGCGCAACACGAGCGGCTCTGCGGACCCCGCAGTGAACCGAATGCGTCCTTGCGCGCCACTTACGTTGCACAGATGGTCACGACGGACGCCGCCATGCCACGAAGATCGGTTCGCTCGGCTGCAATGGCCCTCACGACGACCTGGCTCGCGGCCTGCGCCGGCAACGGTGACGGACTCGACGCGAACGGGCGGCCCATAGGCCCCGGTGATCCCGGCGGCACCCCGCTAACGGCGGACTTCAGGTCGATCCAGGACCATGTCTTTACGCCGATCTGCACCGTTTGCCATGCGGGGGCCAGCGCGCCGCACGGCCTTCGCCTCGATGCGGCGAACAGCTACGACCTGCTGGTCGGCGTGCCGAGCCAGGAGCAGCCCGGCCTGATGCGCGTGAAGCCCGGCGATCCGGGCAGCAGCTATCTCGTGCAGAAGCTCGAAGGTCGCGCATCCGTGGGCGCGCGCATGCCGCTCGGCGGTCCGTATCTCGACCAGGCGACGATCAACGTGATCCGCCAATGGATCATCGATGGCGCTCAGCGATCTCCTGCGGCGGCAGCGAGATCAGCCTTCGCGATTCACGCCGTGATGCCGGCACCCGGCGATGTGCTCGACGAAGCGCCGTCTCAGGTAGTCGTCTCATTCACCCGGGAGCTTGATCGCACACGCCTCGATCCCTCGATCATCCACCTCGAACGCATCTCGCCTGACGCCGGCACCAGCGCGTCGATGTCGTTCGATCTCGCTGTCCCGGAGGCCAATCCAGCCACGCTGATCTTGACGCCGCGGTCGACGCTCCAGACCGGCCGCTACCGGCTTCGCGTCGCTGAAATCGGGTTAGCGGACATCTCCGGCGCCCCCCTCGCCGGGACGTCATCCGCCGTCGACGCGCCGATCACATTGACGACGTTCGAAGTGAGGTCCGTCCCATGAGTCGTACCCCGACGTGTGCACTTGCTGCGATCGCCGTGATCGCCGCGGCGTTGCTTCCCGGCGCAGTCGTCGCCGAGCCGTACCTCGCGGTCCAGCAAGGCTACAAGTGCGTCGCGTGTCACGTGAACCCGACGGGTGGCGGACTGCGCAACGATTTCGGCATCGTGTTCGCGGAAAACGTGATGCCGGCGCGCGGCCTCCCGACCGATGCACCCCAGTGGACGGGACGCGTCGGCGATTTCGTTCGGCTAGGCGCCGACCTACGCACGAGCTGGTCGCGCACCGAAGTACCGGACCAGCCGGCACAGCAGGGATGGAACCTGGACCAGACACGTGTGTACCTCGGTGTCGACGTCATACCTCAGAAGCTCATGGTCCTGGTCGACGAGGCGCTTGCGCCGGGCAATGCCGAGTTGAAGGAGGCGTACGTCCGCTACGGCGATGTGCAGGAAGGCTGGTACGCGAAGGCCGGACGATTCTACCTGCCGTTCGGCTGGCGCCTTCAGGACAACGGTGCCTTCGTGAGGCAAGTGACCGGCATCAACATGAGCACGCCTGACGAGGGCATCGAGGTCGGCCTCGAGGAGCCGGACTGGTCTGCGCAGCTCGACATCACCAACGGCATCGCGAACGCTGGATCGGGGTCCGGTTACCAGGTGACGGGCCAGGCCGCGTGGGTGAATCCTCGCGGCCGGCTCGGTGCAGCCGCCTCCTTTACGCAGTCGGACGCGGGTAACCGCGGCGTCTACGGCGTCTTCGGTGGCCTGCGCACTGGCCCAGTCGCGTGGCTCGCGGAGGGCGACTACATCCGCGACGCCGGCTTTCCAGAGGGATCGCGTTCGCTGATTGCAGCGCTCCTTGAGGCGAACTGGAACTTCAGCAAGGGCCAGAACCTAAAGCTGACGGGCGAGTACTTCGACCCCGATCGCACGGTCGCGGAGGACCAGAAGACGCGCTGGAGCATCGTCTACGAAGTGACGCCGCTGCCGTTCATCCAGCTACGGGCCGGCTTCCGGCAGTACGACGGCATCCCGCAGAACTCGCTCGACAACCGCCGACTGATGTTCATCGAGCTGCACGGGTTCCTGTAGCGTAATCCGGCCGCGGTCACGGCCGGTGAATCAGCGATCCCGGAGCGTGCGGTTCGTCGAGTGCGAGGCCATCGTCACTCGCTCGCGGACATGATCCGTGCTGCTGCAGGGCCGCAAGGGCTTCGCACGCGTTGATGCTCGAGAAGGAATCCGTGGGCGTCGACACGGTCTGCGACGTCCGCTGCAGCAAATGCAGCGCCTGCTCAGCGCGCAAATGGCGATCACGCGAAATCAGGAGCGCGACGACAGCCGATACCTGCGCCGCTGCCAGCGAACTCCCCGAAGCGAAGTCGTAGTGCGAATTCGGCGCCAGCGTCAGCACGTCGCGGCCCGGTGCGACGAGCGCAGCCGCCCCGCCCACCTGGCGACCCGGGGCATCCACGGTAATCACGCCGGCGACGTTCCCTGGAAATCCGCTGTGCGCACCGACCGGCGGCGCGGCGCCCACGAAGATGATCCCCTGCTGAAGGCCGCGCTCGACGATTCGCGTGAGCAGCGGATCCCCGGGCCCAGCGAGACTCAGGTTGACGACGTCGGCATGGGCATCGATGGCCCCCGCGAGCGCCTGTGCCAAAGTGAAGGTGTTGCAGGCCGCGGTGCTTGCGACCGCCGACAGCTGCCAGCACGCCTTGAATGCCAGCAGCTTGACTCCTGGCGCAATTCCTGCGATTCCGATGCGATTGTTGGCCAACGCGGCGATGACGCCCGCGACCGCGGTCCCGTGCTGCTCCGACACGAACCTGGCGGCGTCGTCGTCCACGAAATTCCTTTGCCCCGATACGCGTCCCTGCAGATCCGGATGCGCGGTATCGATACCGGTGTCGATGATGGCGACCGTGACGCCTTCGCCACGTGCCCACTGCTGTGCCGGCCCGACAGCCATCAGCGCGAGGCTTTGCTGCAGCCCCGCGTACGGATCGTTGAATTCGCCCGCTTGCGTCGTAAACGTCGCGAGCGGCTCGGCCGACTCCACGCGGCGATCCCGCCTCAACTGCGCGAGTACCGTGGCCCGATCCGCACCCGCCGGAATTTCGTACACGAGGCAATGCACGCCGAGCAGCGCGATCGGCCAGCTGGCCTCCTCGTGCAGCCCGTGGTCCGATGCTAGCGCGCGCGCCCGTGAGCGCGCAGTGCTCGACGCGGCATACGGCCCGAGGCTGTCGTAGCCCCTGGGCGTGGACGTCGCCGGAAGGCTTCCGGCAACGAAGTCGTTCTTCACCGTGACGACGACGAAACGGTCCGGATCCCGGCGCGCGGTGTCCGAGAGCGCCGCACCGGGAGGCGGGCCACGCGCGGCGGCACAGGCCGTGACTGCGACCGCGACGGTTACGCCCAGAGCCGCGATGACTCTCATCGTTCCTGGGACGGCGCGCCCGCGATCGGCTCGACGAAGAGGACACGCCGGTCCGCGCGCAGTCGCTCGATCTGCGCGTCCAGCTCCCGCGGCCTCGCGTGGTCACCGGCAACTGCGATCGCATAAGCGCCGGCTTCGGAAGGCCCCGACACAACGGTACCGCGCATCGGCCGCAGCAGCTCGGCGATGTCGGCCACGGTCGTCGCAGGCGCAAACACGACGCGCAGCTGCGGGGCACCCGTCACCGGTTCGGCTGTTGCGGCCAGCGTCCGGTACTGACCGGGCGCCGGCTCCGAGCCGAAGTGCTGCCAGAGCGCCGCGCCGAGCACGCCGAGGCCGACGGTCTGGATCACCAGCGCAGCCACGAGCCATCGAGGCGCATGCATTGCGACGCGGGGCGGCCTGGGCGCGATGGTCGATCCGCCCGAGTCGAACTCTCGATCCATCTCGTCGATACGCGACATGAGCTTTTCGAGCGCGGGCTGCGGCGAGTACTCGATACGATCGTCACTCCGCATGAGCTCGCGCAGTTGGGCCTGGGCTTCGCGATCCGCACGGCAGATCGGACAGGCCGCCAGGTGTTCGTCGACGCGCGCACGTTCGACCGGGTCGAGGCGCCCCGAGACGAACCACGGCAGGAGACGAGCGGCCTCGCTGTCGCAACCCGAACGATCGATATCCATCCTCATTGGCTCACTCCACCGAATGGCCCGGCTGCGCAGGCAGCAGCTGTCTCAGTTTGCGGCGGGCGTGAAACATGCGCGTCTTCACCGTGTTGACCGGGCAATCCATTATCTCGGCGATTTCCTCGCAGGAATGACCGAGGTAGTAGGTCAGCTCGAGCACCAGCCGCTGCTCCAGTGGCAACCTTGCGAGCGCCCAGCCGACGAGCTGTCGTCGCTCGGCGTCGTCGACGGCCGCGCCGGCGTCGGTCTCCTCGTCTCGTGTGTCCAGGTCCGCGGCGTGGATCTGCAGCGAAGCGCGACGGAGGCTCTTCAGGGCGCGCCGGTACGCGATGCCCATGATCCACGTCGACACCTGCGAAGAGCCGCGGAAGTCTCCGGCGCGCTGCCAGACGATCCACATCGTGTCGTTAATGACTTCTTCCGCGACTTCGTACCGCCGCGTCATGCGGGTGAGGAACCGGGCCAGGCGCCGATGGTAGATCAGGTAGAGCTGCTGAAACGCATCCCGGTCGCGGGACGTAGTGCGGCGCAAGAGCTCGAGTTCGTGCTCGTTCGTCGGCGCGCTCGCCGGAATGGTCTCCGCACGTCGGTCCAATGGCTCCACCGCCGGTCCCCGGGTCATGCAGCCCGATCTAGAGGGTCTGTCATTCGTAAGTCCCTCGATCGGCCTGTTTGGTTCAATCCGCGAGGGAGCATCCGGCCGCGGTCAGAAGCGCCACATGGCCGTCAGCACCCACCGGTCGTCCGCCGCATCCCGTCCGAACAGCTCTCGTGCGGTCGCATCATTGGCGAATCGTGAAAGATCGAATTCGACAGCGCGGATCGTGTAGCTCACGGTGCCGCTCCATGACCGGTAGCTTTTCTCGAAGAGGCTCGACAGGTCGTAGTAACCAACGCCTGCAGCCAATGCCAGCCCGCGCCAGATGGGCTGGCGCAACGACAACTCATACGAGAGCGCCGTGCCGCTATGCTCGTAACCGGACTTCGGGATTCGAATTTCGTCCGGGGACCACGCAATGCTGGCATAGGCGCGGTCCCTGTAGCCCAGGCCCGCGACCAGTTCACCATAGTCGTAGCCCGTGCGCGGGCTGGCATCGGGATACAGGTATCGCACGTAGCTCACCCGGGCGTTCCAGTCACTGGCCGGCGTCCAGGCAAACCCGGCGTAGGCATCGATCTCGACGTGACCGATGTAGGACGAACCGGGGTCGATGTTGGATGCCCAGAGACCGGCGAACCAGCCGGCCTGGGCGGAGTAATGCAGGTCGCCCTGGAGGGCCGGCTCCCCCTGCGTCTGCGAAATACCCCGAAAGACGTAGTCGGTCGTGGCGGCCAGTGATCCGCCCCAGCCCGCGCTCGACGCCCCGGGCATCGCAACCATGAGGAGGCCGATGCAGGTCGCGGCTGCCGCCGGAAGCAGTGAGGAACTCGTCGTCCGCGGTCGCACCGCCCCCCCCGCAAGTAACGGCCTTCGACCAGGCCAGGAACTAGAAGATGATGCCGAGCAGCTTCCTCAGCAGTTCCTCGAGCGGCATCATCGTGAGCACGAGCGGCACGAGTGGCGCCAGCGTCGCGACTCCGAGCTGGAAGACGGCTTCCTTCGAGATCGGCACGACGCGCATGCCGCGCACGATCTCGTAACTGTTGCCGAGGTCGGCCAGCGACTGGATGTCGCCGCTACCGAGCAACTCGTCCGCGTCGGACGCCCCGCCCCGGACCCACTTGCCGTCGAACGCACGCACGTATCGTTGCGCCAGCGTGCCGTAATCGGCCAGGCCGGCCCGCTTCGCGCGCGAGAGCTGCGGTGACAATGCGAGCAGCGGGCCGACCACCAGGCACACGACGAAGATGACCAGCAGCAGGATCTCGAGCCGGTAGTCGGTCAGCCGGCTGCCCTCGTAGAAGATGCGGTTCGCGATCGTGCCGGCCAGCAGCGCTCCGTGCGCGAGCAGGAGCGGGACGAACGCATACACCGTGTTCGTGAGAAAACCGAGGCCGCCGAGGCGATCGGGATGCGTCGGAACCAGCGCCAGCTCGATCCTCGAGACCTGCCACAGCAGCCGCGCCCAGATCAAGATCCGGAAGTACCAGCGGCACAGCAGGAACTGGAAGATCGGCAGGCTCACGTAGCCGTACCAGGTCCCGGCCAACGTCAGGCGTGATCCGTCGGCGCCCGGGATCGCGTACCACGTCGCCGTGTCGAGCGCCGTGTAATGCCGCCAGACGACGGTGATGCCGACCAGGTAGACGATGGCGATCAGGATCAACTCGGCGGTGATCGAGTTGCGCAGCCGGTAGGCCGAGGCAACCGCCGCCTCGAGTCGCGCGGCCGCATCGTCGGCCACGAGGTTCCGCTCCCTGAACGTGCGCGCCACCCCCCGCATGCGCTGGTGCACGACCAGCTCCGCCAGCACCAGCAGCGGCAGTACCACGAGAAACTTGACGTGGACTTCGACGTCCTTCAGGAAGGGCACGGCCACGTCGCCGCCGAGCAACTGGCCACTCGCCGCCGCAAGCAGCAGCAGCGGCAACCAGGCGATCATCGAGATCGCCACGACCCGGCGACGGACCAGCGCCAGCGCGTTGTCGGACAGGCGCGCACGGCGCAGCAGCTGGTAGAGCGGCCCGCCGAGGACGAGGGAAAAATCCGGCTCCAGCCTATCCGCGCTCATGGCGCCTCCGGTGCGTCGGCATGCGTCGTAGCATTGTGGCCGGCCTTCCTGCTATTCGACTTCGATTCCCGGCGATCCCGGAATGAGCTGACCGATGATGGTCGCTTCCGCGCAGCCGTGCTGCCGGAAGACGGACACGACGTCGTCGACGGCAGCAGGCTCGCAGCTCACCAGCAGGCCACCGGACGTCTGGGGGTCGGTGAGCAGCGCGCGACGTGCAGCATCGATGCTCTCACCGAGGGTCACCGCCGCGCCGTAGGAGGTCCAGTTGCGAGCCGACGCCCCGGTCACGACGCCCTCCGCGGCCAGGCGTGTCACGTCCGGCAGCAGCGGAATACGACTGAACTCGATGCTGGCGCGCAGCCCGGCGCCACGGCACACGCCGAGCAGGTGGCCCAGCAAGCCGAAGCCCGTCACGTCCGTCATTGCGTGCACGCCCTGCAGCGAGGCGAGCGCAGGGCCGGCCTTGTTGAGGCGCGTGGTCGTGTCGAGCATCCGCCGATAGCCTGCTTCGTCGAGGAGGCCCTTCTTCAGGGCCGCGGACAGGATTCCTACGCCGAGCGGCTTGCCGAGAACGAGCGCGTCGCCCGACCGGGCCGCGGAATTGCGCTTCACGGTCCCGGGCGCGACCTGCCCGATCGCGACGAGCCCGTAGATGGGTTCCACCGAGTCGATGCTGTGGCCGCCGGCGACCGGCACGCCCGCCTCGGCGCAGATCGCCTCGCCACCGCGCAGGACCTCGCGGATCACGCTCACGGGCAGCACCTTGAGCGGCATGCCGACGATCGCCAGCGCGAAGAGCGGCGTGCCGCCCATCGCGTAGACGTCCGAAAGCGCGTTGGTCGCCGCGATGCGCCCGAAGTCGAACGGGTCGTCGACGATCGGCATGAAGAAGTCGGTCGTGGCGATGATCGCCTGCTCGTCGTTGAGCCGATAGACCGCCGCGTCGTCCCCGGTCTCGCGACCGACGAGCAGCGCCGCGACCGGCACGGTCGCCGCCGTCTCGCGCAGGAGCTCCTCGAGCACGCCCGGTGCGATCTTGCAGCCGCAGCCTCCGCCGTGGGACAGCGAAGTCAGGCGCGGTACGACGTCTGCAATGTCGGTGGCCAAGGCGCACCCCCGGAGAAATGGCGGAAGGCAGCAGGAGTCGAACCTACCAGGAAGCGGCTGACGCCCCCTACCGGGTTTGAAGCCCGGCCGCGTCGCCGGACACGTATGCCTTCCGAACGCGACGGCGCAAGGACTATCTCACCTCGCGCCAGCCGCCGCCACCCCGCGGCACGTGGGCCTCGCCGATGCGGCGCGTGTAGCCAACGCGATCGAAGAACTCCAGGATCTGGATCGACCGCTTCCGTCCGAGCCCGATCGCGTCGCGGAACACTGCCGCCGGCACGGCACCATGCTCGGCCGCGAGACGGTCGAAGACCGCCGCGAGCTCCGCCAACGTCTCCCGCGGATAGTAGAGGTCGCGCACGACTGCGTGGGCGCGACCTTCACGACCGAGCGCGGCCAGCAATTGGCGTACCCGCGTTTCCGGTTCACCGGTGCGCGCTGCAAGATCGCGCACCCAGGGCGGATCGAAGCGGCCGGCGACCATCAGCGGGAGCAACCGCTCCACCGCCTCGCGCTCGCGTTCCGAGAGTCCCGCGGCATGGGCCGGCAACTGCAGCCACGCACCCTTGCGGCGGATGCCACCTTCGCGCACCAGGGACTCGACGGCCTCGCGCCAGGGCGACTCCGGGGCCGTCGGCGCCGCGATGCGACGCAGTCGCGCCGTGTCCGGGCCGGGATCGTCCGGGTGTCCCTCGTGAAAGGCTGCGAGTGCGGCGACGATGATCTCGCGCGCCGAGTTCCAGCGCGACTCGCAGATCCAGTATTCCTCGTCCGCCGTGCGGCCCTCCGCGACCCTCCGGACGCCGGCTGGTACGGACAACGCCTCGGTGGGCAAGCCGGTAACGAGCATGAGTTCCGTACGACTCAGGCCCCACGGCGCGGCCTCGAGCAGCGCCGCGATGTCGCCGGTTGCGAGCATCGTCTCCACGGCATCGAGGTGCCTGCGTCGCGCCTCGCTGCGGCGCCGCCGTGCCGGCGCCCGTGCATCGAGGAACGACCCGCCGCCGAGAGTGCCAGTGGCCTGGGCATTGCGCAGCACGAATCGCTCCCCGGACGCCGCGCACACCGGCCGGTCGAACACGAGTTGCACGCGGGCAGTCTCTCCCGGCCTCAGGCGCTCGCCTTCGAGCAGCAGCACGTGCGCCGTTGCGTGCGTCGAGCCGAAATGAGCGTGGACGGGCGTGTACCCGCCGAGCGTCGCGGAATCGGTCGAAAGCAGCCGGAGCCTTGCATCCACGCGTTCGGTCACGGCGAGCCCGCGCGGATCGGCGAGCCAGTCGCCGCGGCTCACCGAACGTGCCTCGACGCCGGCCAGGTTGAGCGCGCAGCGCTCGCCGGCACGACCCTCGACAGCGGCGCGGTCCTGCGCGTGAATCGATCGGATGCGTGTCTCGACACCCGCAGGCAACAGGCGCAGGGTCGCACCGACCTCGACCCGACCGGCGAAGACCGTCCCCGTGACCACCGTGCCGTGCCCGGCGAGAGCGAAGGATCGATCGACGGCGAGACGGAACAGGCCCTGGGCACTTCGCTCCGGAACCTGGCGCGCCGCCGCACGGATCGTGCGCGCAAGGTCCGCCACGCCCGCATCGTTCGCGTTCGTCGCATCGACCGCGAACATCGGCGTCCCGGCCAGGGGAGTCGATGCAAGCAGCGCGCGCACCTCTTCACGCACCTCGTCGAGTCGTGCCGCAGTGACGCGATCGGCCTTCGACAGCGCCACGACGCCGGCGCGCACACCGAGCAGGTCGAGGATCGCGACGTGCTCGCGCGTCTGCGGCATGACGCCGTCGTCCGCGGCGACGACCACGAGCCCGAAGTCGATGCCGCACGCCCCTGCAAGCATCGTGTGCACGAGTCGCTCGTGACCCGGGACGTCGATGAAGCCCAGCGTCGGCCCTGCAGGGTCGTCGACGTACGCATAGCCGAGCTCGATCGAGATGCCGCGGGCTTTCTCCTCCTTGAGCCGGTCCGTGTCGACGCCCGTGAGCGCACGGACGAGCGTAGTCTTGCCGTGGTCGATGTGCCCGGCCGTGCCGACGATCACGTATCGAGCCTGCCCAATTCGGCGAGGAATTCGCCTTCGGCCCCCGCCTCCAGACAACGCAGGTCGAGGCAGAGGGCGTCCCCGCCTGCGCGCCCGATCACGGGCCGGGGCAGCCCGCGAAGCGCTCGCGCGAGGCTCGCGACGCTCTTCGCTCGCCGGCCGGCGCGACGGATCACGAGACCGTAGCTCGGCAACTCGGTCTGCGGCTGGGCGCCGCTGCCGACCTGGCACATCAGCGGCTCGGCCGCGCTTCGCTCGCCGGCCGGCGCGGCGGATCACGAGACCGTAGCTCGGCAACTCCGTCTGCGGCTGTGCGCCGCTGCCGACCTGGCACATCAGCGGCTCGGCCGTCACGACGTAGCCGTCACCGATGGCGGCGGCCACCGGCCCGGCCAGTCGCTCCGCCTGCGCACGAATTTCATCCACCGGGCGGGTCAGGAGCCTGAACGTGGGTAACTGCTGCTGCAGTCGTTCCGGCGACTGGTAGAGGCGCAACGTGGCCTCCAGCGCGGCAAGCGTCAGCTTGCCGAGGCGCAACGCGCGCTTGAGCGGATGGCGGTTCAGTCGGTCGACGAGTTCGCGCCGCCCGACGATCAATCCGGCCTGCGGCCCACCGAGCAGCTTGTCACCGCTGAACGTGACGAGATCCGCCCCCTCGAGCACGGTTTCGCGCACGACGGGCTCGGAAGGCATGCCATGGTCCTTCAGGTCGACCAGCGCTCCGCTGCCGAGGTCGACGACGAGTGGCACGCCACGGGCGTGCGCAAGGGCGGCGAGCTCGCTGGTTCCAACGTCGGACGTGAATCCGGAAATGACGTAGTTGCTCGGATGGACCTTGAGCATGAGGGCGGTGCGAGGCCCGAGGGCACGCTCGTAATCCGCGAGGTGGGTCCGGTTCGTGGTGCCGACCTCGACCAGTCGCACGCCGGCGGCGCGCATGATGTCGGGCAGGCGGAACGATCCGCCGATCTCGATCAGTTCGCCGCGCGACACCAGCACTTCGCACCTCGAGGCGAGCGCGTTCAGGACGAGCACCAGGGCCGCCGCATTGTTGTTGACCGCCGTGGCCGCCTCGGCTCCCGAGAGCTCGCATAGGAGCGCCGCGATCGCCGCATCGCGTTCGCCGCGACGGCCGCTCGCAAGGTCGAACTCGAGGTTCACCGGCGCGCGCATCGCCGCGACCACGGCTTCGACGCCTGCCTCCGCCAGGAGCGCGCGGCCGAAGTTGGTGTGCAGCACGACGCCGGTCAGGTTGAACAGGGGGCGGAGATTCGCTCGACGCGCCGCTTCGACCTGCTGCGTGATCGCCGCGACGAGTGCGTTCGACTCGATGGCGCCCCGCGACAGCGACCCCGCAAGCGCAGCGGCACGCAACCGGTCGAGGTGTGCGCGGATCGCACTGACCACGACGCTGCGTCCCTCGGCCGCGACGAGGGCGGCGACGCCCGGCAGCGCGAGCAGCCGATCGACCGATGGCAGGTCGGACGGCGCCACCGGGCGCGCGTTCTTCTCCCCGGACACGCGCTAGGGCCCGGGCTGCCAGAGCCACGGATTCGGGCTCGCGCGGTGGAAATCCGCCTCCGCGAGCAGCAGGTCGAGCGCAATGCTTGCGAGGTCGTCCGCGAGCGGATCGACTTCTGCGTCGTGCTCCAGGTAGAAGATCTTGCGATAGCTGCGGCAGCCGTCGCAGGTCTCGGCGCGGATCGCCGGGGAGCGGCCCTCGATCGAATGCAGCGCGACTCCGCGCGAGCCTCCGCACTGGGTGCACTGGACGCGCACGCGATGCCACTCCGTGGCACACAGCCCGCAGTGCAGGTAACGGTAGCCGTCGAGGGGCGCCGTCGCCTTGACGACGCTGGCGACCGGCGGCATTCCGCACACCGGGCAGACGGCCGCCTCCTCGGGCATCGCCAACCGGCCGACGTCGAGACCTGCGGCCAACGCCACCCAGTAGACCTGCAGGGCAGCGATCACCACCGGCGCTGCGGCAGGATCCCGGTCGCGACCCTCGGCCGAGAGCAGGCGTTCCGCGATGGCCTCGAGCTCGGCGTCGCCGGCCGCGCCGATCCGCTGCGCCATGACGTGTACCGCATCCGGAAAGCCCTGCGCGTCCGAGAGGGACGCAGCGACCCGGCGCAGGATCTCGCGCCATTCACGGCCACGCGTGAGCCCGCGTGCGGGGAGCGGCGGCATGCGATGTTCGAGCGCGGTCGCGATGGCTGCGGGATCGACGGCCGGCCGGTGCGGCGACCCGACGACCTCCTCCTGGGCGCGCGCGAGCGCGGCCGCGAAGCCGAGATAACCGCCCAGCGGATCGTCCGTCGCGAGCCCAGCCAGTCGCGCGGCTCGCGCCGCGAACACGCGCGTGGGATCCGGCAGGATGATCGGCGGAATGGCGCGCGATTCCAGCGCCTCGATCTGCCCTTTCTCGAGGATCCGCGGCACGGCCCGTCACCGGTGGCGCGCACAGTCGTGCGCGCCCCGAGTATAGCGCCGCGCTTCGGCCGGACGTCTAGCGCGTGCCCTGCGAGCGGATCCGCTCGCGGAACCACAGCCGGTGGTGCTTCCAGGCCCAGCCCGGCGTGACCTTGCCGCCCATCATCGAGCTGATGCTGCCCTTGACCCACACTGCGGCCGAAACGTGCACGACGATGCCGAGCACGAGTACGAACGCAGCCACGGCGTGCGCGACGCCCGCCAGGCGCACCACGCCGATGGGAAACGACGCCGCGAAGTAGCGCCGCCAGATCACGATGCCCGACAGCAGCAGCACGATCATGCAGGCGACCATCACGTAGTACAGCAGCTTCTGCCCGGCGTTGTACTTGCCGATATCGGGCAGCCGGTCGTCGCGGTTCGCGACCACGTCGCCGATCTGGCTGAGCCACCGGCGGTCGTATGGCTGGAGCCGGTTCTCGCTCCAGGCCATCCGCGCGAAAGGCACCCAGAAGAGCATCATCGCGATCCCCACGAAGGGGTGCAGGATGACGCTCCAGCGTCCACCGCCGAGCAGGTTCGAGAGCCAGTAGAGCGCCGGGTGGAACAAGGCCATCCCGGAGGCCGCCGCGCCGACGAAGGCGATCACGATCAGCCAGTGCAGCACGCGGTCACGAGGCTCGTGCCTGAGGATCAGGTCCGGGCCGTGGGACTTGTCAGCCATGGATCTGCTCCTTCTCGCGCTGGGCGGCGAGCTCGTCCTCGGGTTCGACCTCCTTCGGGCCGGTGCGCACGTAGTTCACGAAGCCGAAGACGGCCGCGAGCACGAGTGCGCCGAGCGCCAGCGGCTTCGTCGCGCCCTTCCACACGCGCACGAGCGGGCTCACCTTGGGGTCCGCCGGCAGGCCGCTGTAAAGCCCGGGCCGGTCCGCGTGGTGCAGGACGTACATCACGTGCGTTCCGCCGACGCCGGCCGGGTCGTACAGGCCGGCGTTCGCGAAGCCGCGTGTCTTCAGTTGCTCCACGCGTTCCGCGGCGTCGGACTGCATGCGCTCCTTCGTGCCGAACGTGATGGCCCCGGTCGGGCACGTCTTGACGCAGGCGGGTTCGAGCCCGACCGCGACCCGGTCCGAGCAGAGCGTGCACTTGTACGCCTTCTGGTCCTTCTTCGAGATCCGCGGGACGTTGAACGGGCAACCGGCGATGCAGTAGCCGCAGCCGATGCAGTTCTCCTCGTGGAAATCGACGATGCCGTTCGCGTACTGCACGATCGCGCCGGGCGCCGGGCAGGCCTTCAGGCAGCCCGGGTCCTCGCAGTGCATGCAGCCGTCCTTGCGGATCAGCCACTCGAGGTCGCCCTTCTCGTTCTCGTACTCGGCGAAGCGCATGACCGTCCACGACTGGCCGCTCAAGTCGAGCGGGTTGTCGTAGACGCCCGTGTTTTTCCCGATGTCGTCGCGCAGGTCGTTCCACTCCATGCACGCCGCCTGGCAGGCCTTGCAGCCGATGCACTTCGTGGTGTCGATCAGCTTGGCGACGTCCGGAGTCGCGCCGTCCCGGACCATCGGGGCCGGGGTCGTGGTCGCCGATCGCCGCCGGATGTCGAGTGATTGCAGTGCCATGGCCGCCCCCTACGCCCGCTCGACCTTGACCAGGAACGCCTTGAATTCAGGCGTCTGCGTGTTGGCATCGCCGACGAACGGCGTGAGCGTATTGGCGAGGTATCCCGCGCGGGCCACCCCCTTGAAGCCCCAGTGGATCGGGACGCCGACCGTGTGCACCGTCCTGCCGTCGAT
This sequence comes from Gammaproteobacteria bacterium, assembly GCA_012026925.1. Classification (GTDB taxonomy): domain Bacteria; phylum Pseudomonadota; class Gammaproteobacteria; order Steroidobacterales; family Steroidobacteraceae; genus RPQJ01. The sequence continues at coordinate 28,104 of VEPJ01000117.1, forward strand.
CGTGAGCGGCTTGATGCGCTTCGTCACGACCGCGACCGCCTTGATCTGCCCGCGCTTCGAGCTGACCTTGACGTTGTCACCCGCCTTGACGCCGATTTCCTTCGCCAGTGCCTCGCCGATCTCGACGAACTGCTGCGGCTGCAGGATCGCGGCGATCCGGACGTGCTTCGTCCAGAAGTGGAAGTGCTCGGTGAGCCGATACGTCGTCGCCACGTGCGGGAACGCGTCGGCCTGGCCGAGCGCCTTGCGGTCGTCGTCGAAGATGCGCGCAGCCGGGTTCTGCACCTGGCCCTTGCCCTTGCCCCAGAGAGGGTTGTAGCCGAGCGGCGTCTCGAACGGCTCGTAGTGCTCCGGGAACGGGCCGTCGGACATGCCACCGCGGGCGAAGAATCGCGCCACGCCCTCCGGGGTCATGATGAACGGCCCCATCCCGCCCGCCGGATCCTCGTCGGCCTTGAAGTCCGGAACGTCCACCCCGCCCCACGTCTTGCCGTTCCAGGAGATGAGCTTCAGCGCCGGATTGAACGGCTTGCCGTTCACGTCGCAGGACGCGCGGTTGTAGAGCACGCGCCGATTGGCCGGCCACGCCCACGCCCAGTTGCGGGTCTGCCCGATGCCGCTCGGGTCGGAGTTGTCGCGACGGGCCATGAGGTTGCCCGCCTCCGACCAGGCGCCGCTGTAGATCCAGCAGCCGCAGGAGGTCGAGCCGTCGTCGCGCAGCTCGGCGAAACCGGCGAGTTGCTCGCCCGCCTTGCGGATCACCTTGGTGGGGTCCTTCGGATCCATCACGTCCGCGAGGGCCTTGCCCGAGTATTCCTTCGCGAGCTCCTCGGCGGTGGGATGCCCCGGCCTCGCGTAAGGCCACGCGAGGTTCACGATCGGGTCCGGGAACGCGCCGCCCTCGGCCTTGTAGAGGTCCCGCAGGCGCATGTAGAGCGCCGCCATGATCTCGATGTCGGTCTTCGCCTCGCCGGGCGGCTCGGCACCCTTCCAGTGCCACTGCAGCCAGCGGCCGGAACTCACGAGCGCCCCGTCCTCCTCCGCAAAGCAGGACGTAGGCAGGCGGAACACCTCGGTTTCGATCGTCGAGGGATCGACCTCGTTGTACTCGTCGTAGTGATTCCAGAATTCCGCCGTCTCCGTCGCGAGCGGATCCATGACGACCAGGAACTTCAGCTTCGAGAACGACGCCGTCATCTTCGCCTTGTGCGGCGAGGAGGCGATCGGGTTGAACCCCTGGCAGATGTAGCCGTTCATCTTGCCGCTGCCCATCAGCTCGTAGACCTGCAGCATGTCGTAGGTCTTGTCGAGCTTCGGCAGGTAGTCGTAGCACCAGCTGTTCTCGGCCGTGGCGGCGTTCCCCCACCACGCCTTCATCAGGCTCACGTAGAAGCGGCCGTAGTTCTGCCAGTAGCTCATCTGGTTCGGCCGCAACGGCTTCTGCGCCCGGGGCGTGAGGTAGGTCGCGTAGTCCTGCTCCGCCTGGTTCGGCAGCGTCAGGTACCCCGTGAGCAGGTTCGACATCAGCCCGAGGTCGGTGAGCCCCTGGATGTTCGAGTGGCCGCGCAGCGCGTTCATGCCGCCGCCCGCCACGCCGATGTTGCCGAGCAGCAGCTGCAGCATCGCGCCCGCGCGGATGATCTGCGAGCCGATCGAGTGCTGCGTCCAACCGAGCGCGTACATGATGGTCATCGCGCTCGTCGGTGACGACGTCGCGGCGATCAGCTTGCAGGCCTCGAGGAACTTGTCCTTCGGCGACCCGCAGATCTTCTCGACGAGCTCCGGCGTGTAGCGCGAGTAGTGCTGCTTCAGGAGGTTGTACACACAGCGCGGGTGCTGCAGCGTCGGGTCCGCCTTGACGAAGCCATCCTCACCGCGTTCGTAGTCCCAGCTCGACTTGTCGTACTTGTGCTTGGCCGGGTCGTAGCCCGAGTACAGGCCCTCGTTGAATGCGAAATCCTCACGGACGATGAACGAGAAGTCGGTGTAGTTGGCGACGTAGTCGTGGTGAATCGCGTCGTTCGCGAGCAGGTAGTTCATTACACCGCCGAGGAAGGCGATGTCGGTACCGGCGCGGATGGGGACGTAGAGGTCCGCCATGGCCGCCGACCGCGTGAACCGCGGGTCGACGACGATGAGCTTCGCCTTGCGGTGTGCCTTCGCCTCCTCGACCCACTTGTAGCCGCACGGGTGACACTCGGCGGCGTTACCACCCATGATCAGGACGAGGTCGGCATTCTTGATGTCGACCCAGTGATTCGTCATCGCTCCACGGCCAAACGTCGGGGCAAGACCTGCCACCGTCGGGCCGTGTCAGACACGTGCCTGGTTGTCGAACGCCAGTATGCCGAGGCTGCGAACCACCTTGTGCGTGATGTAACCGGCTTCGTTGCTGCTCGCCGAGGCGGCCAGCACGCCGGTCGTGAGCCAGCGGTTGACGGTGAGGCCGTCCGCCGTCTTCGCGACGAAGTTCGCGTCGCGGTCCTTCTTGAGGAGCCGTGCGATCTTGTCGTACGCCTCCTCCCAGCTGATGCGCTGCCACTTGTCGGAGCGCGGCGCCCGGTACTCGGGGTAGAGCAGCCGTCCCTCGCTGTGGATGAAGTCGATCAGGCTTGCGCCCTTGGGACAGAGCGTGCCGCGGTTGACCGGGTGATCCGGGTCGCCCTCGATGTGGAAGATCGACGACTTGGCGTTCTTCGCACCGTCGCCGAGGCCGTACATGAGGATGCCGCAGGCCACCGAGCAGTAGGGGCAGGTGTTGCGCGTCTCGGTCGCGCGGGCCAGCTTGAACTGGCGGACCTCGGCGATCGCCGTCTCCGGGGCGAACCCCAGCATGGCGACGCTGGAGCCCGCCAGCGTCATCCCGGTGACCTTGAGGAATTCACGTCTGGTGACTTCGACCATGACCCCTCCTGACTTGGACGTCGGCGCCAGCCGAGTGTAGGCCCGGCAAATCGGAGGTGGCAAGGACGGCGCAGTTACGACGAAGGTCGTAGGACACGGTCGCGTCACCAGCGCCGCGTTCTTTTTGCGGCGCAACGTCACCAGGCCGGGCGGTCGACAGCCCGGCCTGAATGACGGGCTGCGCTATGCCGCGAGCGCGCGAGTCAGCGCATCCCGCTCCGCGGGATTCATCGCCGGCATCATCCAGCGCAGCGACATTTGCAGCACATCGGGGGGAATGGAAGCGACCAGTCGTCGTTCCAGGGCGAGCAGTTCGGCGTCGTCGTAAGCCGCCCAGAGCGACTCGTTGTTGCCCGTCTCCTCGGTGTGCATGTGCACGAAGTTGTCGGCAGCGAACAGCGCAAGGTGCCGATAGAGCCCGGTCGCTGCCGCTTCGCGGCGCTCGACGCTCGATCCCTCGAGTGCGCGCACGTCGGCCTCGATCTGCTCGAAGGCGGCGAGGTGGTCGCGGTGGTCATGGTCGGTCGTGGCCGTCGCCCCCGGCCGGGAGGTGAGCGCGGGGGTCATGGGCGGTCGCGACCGTCGACCCCGGCCGGCGCGCTTCCATCGCCGGATGCACGAACTCTTCTTCTTTCTCGAGATGAGTGCGGCAGAACAGGAGCAGGGAGCGGACCTGGCCCGCCAATCGGGCGACGTCGGCGTCATCGTGCGTATCGACGCGGCCCGCCGCGGCAACCGTCTCGCCCAGCGCCAGGCGCAGTGCCTTGTGCGGATTGGAGTAGATGTTGTACCGGGCGCGCGCGCCACCGGTGAGCGTGTCGTGCTGCGGCAGAACGTGCGGCATCTGCGGGGCAACCTGCAGGCTGGCGTGGACGTGATCCATTTTCGGCTCCTCTCGATCGTCGGTTTTCCGGCCCGCCGCCGCGGCGATGCAGTCGCCGGGCGGCCAGGGTGCATGACGAGAGGATGGAGCGACCGCGCGAGCGCCGTTCCTAAATGTTGCCTCAGCGAATCCTAAGATTTCGCTAAACGCGGGTCCGCCGCGCGCCTGCGCGCGCCGGCCTTCGCACCAGCGTCACTTGACCGTGTAGCCCTTCGCCTCGAGGCAGGCCGCGAAGCCCTTGTTGAACTGGTCCTTTTGCTGCTGGACCGCGGCCTGTTGCTGCTGGGCCGCCTGCTGCTGTTGCTGCGCGGCCTGCTGCTGGGCCTGCTCCTTCTGCTTGCGGCTCTCGGCGCCTCCCTTCAGCACGCCGGCCGTCGCGCCGATGGCAGCGCCCTTCCCGGCGTCGTCGCTTGCGACTTCGCCAATGACCGCGCCCGCTGCGGCCCCACGTGCCGCTCCACGGAGACGCTGGCCGCCCTGCTGCTGCGCGGCGGGCTGACTGGTCGATGCCGCTTGCGCCGGCGGCGGCGCCGGATTCATGGGATCGATGCCCGTCTGTCCCTTCGCCCAGGTGTAGCACTCGCCCTCGTCCTGGCTCTGCACCTGCGCGCTCTGCCCTTTCGCCGGAAAGACGACGAGGCCGAGCGAACTGGATAGCGGCTTGGCGGGAGCGGGCGCCGTCGGTGCTTGTCCGAAAGCGACGCTGGAAAGGGCGATTCCGAGCAGGACGCTCGACGATCTGGCACTGCGAATCATGGTGTGGACCTTTCAATCACGATGGCAAGCCACTATGGCTCGTGGCCAGGCCGGAACTCAAGCCCACATGCGCGGCCTTGATCTTCGGCGTGACGAGACTCGATCGGTGCGGATGGTCGACCACCCCGCGGCCGGCGCCGGGACCGATCGCGGGTCCGCGTCGTCGCCCGCGGCTCCGCGGTGGCATGGTCGGCGACAACTCGAGGCTGCGCGCACTGATTTCCTCGTGGCCGTCCAGGGGCACCGCGTACCACCCGTCGCTGCGATCCTCGATGCGCATGCCTGCTCCGGGATCGCGGTGACCGCAGCGTTCGCTCGATCACGAGCCGATTGATTATTGCGGCCCCAGGCGTCTAACGTTGAATACGTTCGGAGCCGAGTGCATGAATCGCAATTCGTTCGCATTTGCAACGACGCTCGTGTTCGCGGGCCTGTCGCTCGCGTTCAACGCCACGCACACGCTCGCCGCCAGCAAGAATCCGCCATCAGGCAGCGGCAACTGGAGCTCCGGAACCGCGATCTCTCCGGTCCTGCAGCCCGATCCGCGAGGCGGCCCGCAGTTGTGCGACACAGCGGTCAACTCGAGCGGCCTCACCGTGGCTGCGTGGGACCAGTACACGTACAACAACGGAGGTGGCGCCACGATCGGCGTCGCCGTGCGCAGCAATGGCCGCTGGAGTGCGCCATTCACGATCTCCGGCGCGAGCGGATTCGCGATGAACCCGCGCGTCGCCGTCGGCGCCGACGGCACGATGGCGGTGTCGTGGACATACGAGGATCCGTCCACGCAGGCGAACCCGCGGCGCAAAGTGCAGGTTGCCGTTCGGCCGGCCGGCCAGGTCGCGTGGACCACGGCAACGCTCGCCGACGGCACTCCCGGCGGTGTCGCGGTCCCGCATTTCGTTCCATTGGTAATCGACGCAAAGGGCAACGTGACGGCCGCGTGGACCCACTGGGACGGCACGCACAGCCTGATGCAGACGGCCACCCTGGCCGCGGGTGCCAACGCTGCGACGGGATGGTCAGCGGTCGCGACGCTCGGACCGAGTGCCACGGAAAGCGCCATGTACCCGGACCTCGCGCTGAACGCGAGCGGCGACGCGGCGATCGCCTATTCGGTGAGCCGGTGTGCGGGCTGCAACATGCCGGAGGTGGCGATGTACGCGTTCCGCCGCGGAGCGGCGGGCGCCTGGTCCGCAGCAACCGTCGCCTCGGAGCGCATGTACTACGTCTCGAATCCGCGGGTGGCGCTCGATTCGACGGACCGTGCGACGATCGTGTACTTCGGATACGGCGTCGAGGCGAACCGGCAGAACGCGGACGGGACCTGGCCGAGCGCCGGTCGGACGATCCTGCTGACGGACGTACCGGGTTCGTCCTACGGCAGCATCGACCTCGGGCTGGACGAGCAGGGCAACGCGCTCGTCGCCGCATCGATCTTCGATCCCACGGTCAACGTCGATCGCTCGTCGGTGTGGGTCACGCGTGGGACTGCCGACGGCAACTGGAACACGCAGCAACGCCTGACGGACCCGACGGTGCCGGTCGACGCCTATGCGTCCCGCGTCGCCGTATCGCCGGACGGCAAGCTCGCCATGGTCGGGTGGATCGACCATTACCACGGCACGGTCCAGGTCGCGCAGCTCGCGGGTGGCACGCAAAGCACGACGACCACCTGGACCACGACGACCATCGGCAAGGGCACCGCGTTCTCGTCTTACCTGGAAGTCCTGAACCTCGAAGCAGGCTCGGGCACGATCGCGCGCGCCGTCTGGAAGAACGCGAAGACCGGCACGCAGTGGTATGCCGCGAGCTACGGACCGTAGGTGCGAATAACCACGCTGGTCGAGAACCGACCGAGCCCCGACGATCCGGCGCTGGAAGCCGAGTGGGGCCTGTCACAGCACGTCGAGATCGGCGGACGCCGACTGCTCCTCGACATGGGTGCGTCCGACGCGTTCGCGCGAAACGCCGATCGGCTGGGCATAGATATCGCTTTGGTCGATGCAGCCGTACTCTCGCACCATCACGCCGATCACGGCGGGGGCCTGCGCCGGTTCTTCGAACTGAACGATCACGCGCCCGTCTACCTCGGGCCGCCGCCCGCCGGCGAGCCGACGGGCCGACTGTTCGGCCTCGTCAGCAAGCGAATCGGCCTCGATTCCCGCTTGATGGACGAGCATGCCACCCGCTTCAAGGTCGTGCAGGATCGCACCGAGATCCTGCCCGGCGTGTTCGTGCTGCCGAACATCGGCGGCCATCATCCGCGGCCGTCCGGCAACAGGGTGCTGTTCGTGCGCACCGGGAAGGGTTACGTTCCGGATGACTTCCGTCACGAAGTCGTCGTGGCATTGATGGAACGTGACGAGCTGGCAGTGCTCACCGGTTGCTCGCACAGTGGCGTGCTGAACATGGTGGAGAAGGTGCGGCAGGAATTCCCGGGCGTGCCGATCCGGGCCGTCGTCGGCGGCTTTCATCTTGTGGCGCTGCCACCGTTCAACCGCATGTCGGACCGCGAGAGCGACGTTGCGGCCCTCGGCCGGAAGATCCTCGACCTCGGCGTCGAAACCGCGTGGACGGGACACTGCACGGGCGACAAGGCGTTTGCGGTCCTGCACAGCGCGATGGGCGCGCGCGTCAAGGAATTGCGCACGGGAAGCCGGCTGGAACTCTAGAGACGCCAATTGCCGCCATGACCCGGAACGACCGATCTCACGACACACCCTACCTGCGTTCCTACAATGGTCGTCTTAGAGGCGCCCTGCGCTGGAGCGAGTTCGATGCGTTGTGGGCACGGTTGCAGCACCATTGCGACGATGGCTGGTACGTCTATGCGGTCGGCGAGGCGCCACCGGCGGCGCCCGCATCACGAGCTCAGTTCGAACGGTTCCTGACCGAGATCCGGCAACGCCTGCTGGACGAGCACAAGGAAGACTACTGCGGCATCGTCTATGCCGACGATCACGACAGGCCGAGCTTCGTGAAGATCTTCGATCCCAACAACCTCGGCATGGTCTGTGGCACGAGCGAACATCCTCCCCTCCCCGGCTGGACCTTGTCCCGCATGGTCCCCGACAATCTGCAGCAGGCTTTTCCGCGACCGGGCAGTCGCCACCGCTGGTGGCAGAAGCTCTTCGTGTGACCCGAATCCCGTCCAGACACCGCAGGTCCCTAGTCATGATGCGCAACGCAACGAGAACCTTCCTTGGATTCGCCCTGGCGCTGGTTTTCTTTTCGCAGCTGCCGAATGCGCTGGCGGCGCCGGGTCCGGCCTCGTCCATCCCGAAGGCTGCGCTGGTGCAGCCCGCCGACCTCGCGGCGACGCTCAGGAGCGCGTCGGCGCCGAAACCGCTGATCCTCCACGTTGGCTTCCACATCCTCTACATGCAGGCGCACATTCCGGGATCCGAATACGCGGGCCCGGCCAGCGAGCAGGCGGGCCTGCAGCTGCTGAAGAACCGTGTTGCCAAGCTGCCGAAGAACACCCCGATCCTGATCTATTGCGGTTGCTGCCCCTGGGGCGACTGTCCGAACATTGCTGCGGCCTACGACGCGCTCCGGGCGCTCGGATTCACCCAGGTCAAGGCGCTGTACATCGCCGACAACTTCGGTACGGACTGGATGGACCGCGGTTATCCCGTCGCCCGCGGCGGGTGACGCCGGAGAGCGAGATCGGCGCTACCGAGCGCGGCCGAGATAACGCTTGATCGCCTCGAACTGGCTCGCGCCGTCGAGCCCGGCCTCGTGCAGCACGGCCTCACCCCGGCCGCTAGCGAGGAAATGCCCATGTTGGAACGGGTGCAGCGTGAAGTCGCGCCCCCGCGGGGAGGTGACCCAGCGGTACAGGGTCTGTCGCGTGAAGCCGGTGATGCCCATCGCCCGCTCGGCGGCCGCGGCCGGAAAGATGCGCTCGCGCTCCTCCGCGCTCAGCCGGTCGAACAGCTCGCTGCTCGCGACGTAGTAGACGTCGACGTCGATCCCGACCTGCTCGAGCAGCGGCAAGGCTTCGTTGACGAACGCATACGTCACGCCGCTCTCCTGCAGCACGATTACGCCTTCCGGCGCGCCGCGCGCCGCCCGCAGTTTGTACACGCCGCTCGCAGCCGCGCTCGGTGGTGCCAGGCCCAGTCGCGCACGGTCGGGGACGCGCTCCGCAGGCCGCGTGACGAAGGGCGCAATGACCGCCGGGCGGCTGCTGAGCGCCGCAGCGATGAGGCTCCAGACTTCGCGCGGCTCCCACGGGGTCAGCGTGACGACGGTGCCCGGCGGGAAGTTCTCCTGCAGCAACTGCAGCGCCTGCGGATCGGCGTGGGTCGGCCCATCCTCACCGGTCGTGAGGCCGGCGTGGGCGCAGATCACGATCATCGGGTCGTGGGGATCGCCCCAGACCGCCTGCCTCGCCTGCGCGCCGATCGCGTGCAGGCGCGCGCTGATGTGCGCAAGCGGCGCCAGGAAGGCCCCGTAGGACGACACCACGCCGATGTGCGCGCCAAAGGTCGAAATGCCGGAGAGGATGCCGCTGGCGCCGTCCTCGCAGATGCCGCCGAGCGACAATGTTCGTGACGCCGGATTGGACTCTGCGTTGAAGAACCCGGCCGCGAAGCCTTCGCCGATCATGTTCACGCTGGTCGAGCCGAGCAGGTCGGCGGCGGCCGTCAAGAGTGCTCCGCCGCTGGCCCGGTTGCAGTGAGCGAGTGCCGCGCCGAGTTCGCCGCGCAATGTCGCGCTGGCGCCCGGCCTGGACATCCGGTCCTCGGGAGGCGCGACCAGGACTTCACGCGCCGTTTCGTACACGGCCGCCACGCGCGGCACGCCGGCGCGACGGCAGCGTCCCATATGAGTCAGCCGCTCGCTCGACTCGCGCAGCCTGTCCGCCAGGTACTCCGTCACCTCCCGATGTCTCTCGAGCCGGTGACGCACGACCAGCAGGGCATCCCACGCGCACTTCTCCACGAGCACGCCGTCCTGGCCGCCCTGGCACATCTGTGCGCCGTCCGGGCAGCGCGGCAGGTCGCGTTCGATGCCCTCCATGAGCGGCGCGACGGCCCCGAAGAATGCGTCCGCGCACAGCTTGTGGCCGGCACCGTGCGAGGCGCGACCCTCGATGCCGTACTGCCAGCCCTTCGTCGTGCGGTACACGATGGCCGTCGGTTGATGATTGCCCATCTTCAGCGCGGCCCGCTGTGCAGCGAGGATCTGGTTGAAGTCGAAGCCACCCGGAACGTGGATCACGTTCCAGTCGTGCAGGTAGGCGAGTTCCCTGGGATCCCACTGCACATAGTCGCCGGGCGTCTCGTCGTCGCGGCACACGCGGTTCGAGTCGATCGAGGCCTGGTTCCAGTCGACGTGCAGGATCGCGTTGCCGAGGGACGCCGTCCCCGCCGCCGCGAGCGCCTCGGCGACGCGGCCGGGCGTCAGGCCACCCTCGCCTTCGACGATGTGAACTCGCGGCGCATCCGCGCCGTACACGTCGGCCGCGGCGAACGCGAGGCCCAGCGACGACGCGACGCCTACACCGGACGCCCCGGTCGACAGTTTCAGGAACGGCGTCGCCGGCGTCGGGTGGCCGTCGAGCGCCTTCGACGCGAACTGCAGGAAGAGTGGCGTGCTCTTCGTCGGGTTCTGGCGGAACCCGAGGAGGTCCTCGAGCCGCAGCTGCGCCCGCGGATCGGTCGGCAGTAATGCGGGTGCGGCGATGCGCGCCACCTCGTTGCGCAGTGCCCAGAGCGCGTACAGCCCCAAGGCCTTGTGCCCCGCCGCGTAGGAGATGAGGTCCGCATCCTCGCGATCGGGATCGGCGAGCGAGTAGCTCATCGTGTCGAAGAGCAGCGCCTGCACGAAGCGTCCGGATGAGATCGACCCGCCCGGATGACCGGAGAGCGGCACGTAGTTGTAGAGCAGCGCGCAGAGTGAGCGATAGACGACGTCGAACGCCTCGAAAAGCGCGACCTGCCCGGGCGCGAGCGGCGGGGCATCGTCCTCCAGCAGGTCCCGGGCGTCGACGTAGACGCCGCGGCGCCGGCCGAAAGTGAGTGGAGTCCTGTGCATGGTCACCCCCGTCTGGTCAGGACAGTCGCCGGCCCTCGAGCACGAATGACGCGAACCCGTCGACGTCCTTCGAAGCCGTGCGGATCCGCTGCATGCCTTCCTTGAGATCGTCGAGCGCAGTCGCCACGGAGATGCGCAGGTAGTGCTTGCCTTCCGCGCCGATCAGTCCGAAGGCACGCCGGTCCATCGTGGCGACGCCATAGCGGAAAAGGAGGAACATCTGCACGAGCGTCGCCGGCGACGTCCGCGCCTGCACGTCCGGCGGCAGGCCGTCGTAAAGTTCGAGCGCGCCAAGCCGTTCGCAGAGCCCCGCGATGTTCGGAAACACGTAGAAGGCGCCCTTCGGCAACTGGCAGCGGATGCCGTCGATGGAGTTGAGTTCGTCGACGACGACGTCACGTCGCTCCTGGAAGGCCCGGATCATGCGCTCGACCGCCGGCGGACTGTGCGGCGACTCGATCGCGAGCTTGGTGCCGAGCTGGTTGTAGCCGGAGATGCACGAGAAGTAGTTGATGTTCAGCGTCTTGAACATCGCCGCCTCCTCCACCGTCGGCAGCACCGCCCAGCCGATGCGACCGCCGGTCCACGAATACGACTTCGATGCCCCCGAGGCGATGATCGTGCGCTCCGCCATGCCGGGGAGCGCGGCGATGGAGTAGTGGCGACTGCCGTCGAACAGGATCTTCTCGTAGATCTCGTCGGAGTAGACGCGCACGTGCGGCTGCGCCTTCTCGCGGATGACCCTGGCGATCGATTCGAGCTGTGGGCGCGTGGCGACGCCACCGGTCGGGTTCGACGGGAAGTTCAGGATGATCAGCTTCGTGCGCGGGCTGACGAGCGGCGCGAGATCCTCGCCGGTGAATGCGAACCCCTTTTCCTCGTCGAGGTGCAGCGGCACCGGCTTCAGGCCGAGGTAGTTCGTGAAGGACTCGTAGATCGGGAAGCCGGGGCTCGGGTAGATGACCTCGTCGCCGGCATCGCAGTACACCTCCTGGCTGAAACCGATCGGCGGCTTGCCGCCGGGGAACACGACCACGCGATCCGGCGTAATGTCGAGGCCACGAAGTGCGCCCATGTCGGCCGCGATCGCTTCGCGCAGCGGCAGGAGCCCCTGCGGATCGACGTAATGGGTCATGTCGGCGTCGAGCTGGCGCTTCACCTCGTCGCGGATGTGTGTCGGCAGTGGGAAGTCCGGCTCGCCCAGGTTGCAACGGATGACCTTGACGCACTCGCCGCCACCTCGTTGATGTAGGGGCCGATCTTGAACGCGTTCTCCGTGCCGATGCGCTGGACCCTTTCCGAGAAGAGAGCCATGGCCGCTTACCCGCTGATTGATCCGAAATGGGCGTAGGGTAGGCCTCCGCCCCGGCGTTTGGCATTTCCTACTGTACGTATCGCGGCGTCGGCGGCCGCAGCCCGAGGACGGATCGCCATGTCGCGGCGCCATGGATGCAGTAGCAACGCACGTAGAATCAGCACTGACGATGGAGCCGCCATGAAGAACTTGCTCACCATGTCCGCCGTCATCGAGGTGGGTGCCGGCCTGGCGCTCCTGGCGCTTCCGGCCGCCCTCCTGTTTGGACCACCGCTCGACACGCCCGCTGGAGCGACAGTCGTACGCGTTGCCGGAGCGGCGCTGCTCGCCATAGGAGTCGCCTGCTGGCTCGCGCGCGGCGACTCCCAGAGCCGCGCAGCGAGAGGGCTCATCAGCGCGCTGGTGATCTACAACGCTGGCACCGTCATCGCCATGGTGTATGCGGGCTTGCGCCTGGGCCTGTCCAGCAGCGGCCTTTGGCCGGCCGCGTTGATACACGCGGTCATGACCGTCTGGTGCGTAGCGAGTCTCTTGCGGGGTCGCGCTACCGGCCGGGGACGAGGCCGCTGAGCGCGCCGTGGCGGAGGTTCACGCGTCATCCGACGGACAGGAGCGGTTCGTGCGGGACGCGTCTCGGCAATGGGGCGCGTCTCGCCCCTGATCAATGCGCAGTGCCCAGGCGCAGGACCGGCAGTCTACCGTCGGTCCGCCACAGGTCCCCGCCTCCGTTGCGCCCTTCGAGTTGCCGGTGGAAGCCGTCGATCCATTGGACGCCGCCGACCCAGCCGGCACGGGTCAACCCGTCGACGACCAGGTCCCGCTCGGCGTCGACGTTCGGACCGATGTGGTGGGTGACCTGGCCGGTCGTGTAGCTCAAGCCGGCGCGCTCATCGTAGGTCACCGCGCCGAACCACACCGGCAATCCGTTGCGCCGCTGGTCCCAGAGCCAGAACCGCACGTGGTGGCGGTGTCGCGGCCCGCCCGGCACGGGCTGCTCGAAGGCGAGGTCCTGCTTGCGTCCGAAAAGGAACAGCGGGCTGACCGGCGCCATGTCGTCAGCGCGCCGCAGGACGGTGTCGACGGCGATTCGTGCACTGGAGGACAGCGTCACCGGGTCGGCCGGATACCATCCCGCCGCGGTCATCGCCTTGATGACCTGCCGCTCGCTGCCTTCGAGGGCGATGTTGACCGGGTCGCCGGGGTGACCATCGGACGTATGCGTCACGCGCGCGACGTCGGGCAGCGGCTTCGCCCGCTCGAGGTAATGGGTCCACAGTCGCGGCGCGATCAGGTACGCCGCGACGCCCCATGACGCCAGCCCCAGGATGACGGCCCGCCAACGACGGCGGCGCTTCGATCTTGCCGACGTCGGGTCGACCCCTGGTGCACCAGGAGACTGAGGCTGCATATCCGTTCCTCGCGACCAGCAGGTGAGACTGGGGTACCTGGGACTCAACATGATTGTAGATGGGCAAGGTGTCGCAAACACGTGCGTTGTATGCCTGCGAAAAGTGCGTGTACCTTTGCCGGTCTGCCGCCGCACCGCCCTCCAACCGCAGGTCCCGCATGTCCGACGTCTTCATCTCCTACGCGCGCGAGGATGCCGAGTCCGCCCGGCGGTTTGCCGAGGCGTTCGCAGCCGAGGGACTGTCGACGTGGTGGGACGACGCGCTGCGCTCGGGCGAAGCCTTCGACGAGAGCATCGAGCGCGCACTGCGCGAGGCCGCAGCGGTGGTCGTGCTGTGGTCCGCGAGTTCGGTGGCCTCGCGCTGGGTACGCGCAGAGGCGACGCTCGCGGACCGCAACCGGACGCTGGTGCCGGTGACCATCGAGCCGTGCCAGCGGCCGATCATCTTCGAACTGACACAGACGGCGGACCTGGCGCACTGGCGCGGTGACCGGCAGGACCGCGTGTGGCGCGGCCTGGTGGCGGACGTACGCCGGCTCGTCGAGTCCCAGGCCGCACCCCGCGGCTCCCCGGGCGGCGCGGCGGCTCCGTCCGCGAAACAGGTTGCGGACCAGCCGTCGAAGCCGGGCGTGGTCATCCTGCCGTTCGTGAACATGAGCGGCGACCCGGAGCAGGAGTTCTTCAGCGACGGCGTGACGGAGGACATCATCACCGACCTCGGGCGCGTCTCGGCCCTATCGGTGGCGTCGCGCAGCTCGGCCTTCTCCTACAAGGGCAAGACGGTCGCACCCGCGCAGATCGCGCGGGCACTCAGCGTCACGCACGTGCTCGAGGGCAGCGTGCGCAAGTCCGGCAATCGCGTCCGCATCACCGCGCAGCTGCTCGAGGCGCACACCGACAAGCAGGTCTGGGCGGAACGCTACGACCGCACGCTCGACGACATCTTCGCCATCCAGGACGACATCTCGAAGGCGATCGTCGGCGCGCTCAAGCTGAAGCTGCTGCCCGAGGAAAAGGCGGCCATCGAGCAGCGCTCCACGTCCAATTCCGATGCGTACGAGCTGTTCCTCATGGCCCGCGAGTTCCAGCGCAAGGGCAGCGAGCGGCTGAAGCCGGTCATCGTGCGCATCTGCCAGCGCGTCGTGCAACTCGACCCCGGGTTCGCGCGCGGCTGGGCGCTGATGTCCCTCGCCGAGGCGGAGATGAGCCAGCGCGGCGTGGATGGGCACTCGATCGCCAATGCCCGTGACTGGGCGGAGCGCGCCATCGCGGCCGACCCGAATGTAGCCGAGGGGCACGCCGCTTTCGCCGAAGCGGTGCTGCGCAACACGCTGGACCACGATGCCACGAACAAGGTGATCGAGACCGCGCTGCAAGCCGATCCCAACTGCTACGAGGCGCATACGGTGGCCGGGGCGGTGGCGATCGGCCAGCGCGACTACGAGCGGGCCATCCGCCACTTCGAGCGCGCCATCGAGCTCGACCCGGCCGCGTATTGGCCGGCCGGCATGGTCGTGCAGGCATACGAGGCCCTCGGCGAGCCCGCGGCCACGCTGGCCGCCGAGCGACGCGCCATGGCGCGTTGCGAGAAGATCCTCGCGGAGGAGCCCGATCACAGCGGTGCCCTCGGCTTCCTCGTGACCTCGCTGGCGGGACTCGGACAGGCAGAACGTGCGCGGGCCTGGACACAGCGGGCGCTGCTGTTCGATCCCGACAACGCCCGCCTGCACTACAACCTCGCCTGTGCGATGTCGCGCCTCGGCGACGCCGAGGCGGCCGTGGAACTGATCGAACCCTGGATCGACCAGGTCAGCCACGGCTGGCTGCTGTGGATGCGCAGCGACAACAGCCTGGACCCGATCCGCAACCACCCGCGTTTCGTCGCGATGATGGATCGTTGTGCACGACGGCTCGACGCAGAGACTGGCAGCCAGTATGCGAGCGCGCCGCAGGGGACCGTTCAGTGACGAAGCGGACGCGCTGGCTCGCGCTCGGCTGCGTGTTCGTCGCGACGTTCGCATCCGCCTCCCACGCCGCCGACGTGCCGGAACCGGGTTCCGTCGCGGAAATCGCCGCCGCGACGACGGAACCGCGCTTCCTCTCGCCGTGGGTGGCCTCGCTGCCTGATTCCGCGACCGTGCCCTCGCCGCGCGATTTCCTGCACAGGATTCCCGGTGCCCCGGGTGAGCTCGTCAACACCGCGCAGGCATACGCGTACCTGCGCGCACTGGCCGCTGCCTCCCCGCGCGTGCGGCTCGAGCCGATCGGACGCCCCGAGGAGGGTCGTGAGATCCTGCTGGCAGCCATCGCCGACGAGGACGGCATGCGTCGCCTCGACGAACTCAAGACGACGACCGCGCGGCTCGCCGACCCACGCACGACCGACGCCGACTCCGCGGCGCACCTCGTCACGGCGGGGCGGCCGATCTACTACATCAACGCTGCACTGCACGCCGATGAGACGGGCTCGACGGAGTCGGTCCTCGAGCTCGCGTATCGGCTCGCCGTGTCCGACGACCCGATGATCGAGCGGATCCGCTCGCAGCTCGTGGTGCTCATCAATCCGGTGTCGAATCCCGACGGCCGCGACAAGCAGGTCGAATGGTACTACCGCCACCTCAAGGGCCGCACCGACCGCGCCACGCTGCCGCGGCAGTCGCCGCCCTACTGGTCGCGCTACACGTTCGTCGACATCAACCGCGACACGCACCAGCAGACGCACGAATCGACACGGGCGGTCCACGGCATGTTCCACGAGTGGCACCCGACCATCGTGCACGACCTGCACGAATCGGTCGCGCTGCTCATGACCTGGAACGGGACCGGGCCGTACAACCCGAACATCGAGCCGCTGACTTACGGCGAGTTCCTCGAGCTTAGCTTGCACGAGGTCCGCGCGCTCACTGCACTCGGCATGCCCGGTGTGTCGACCTGGAACTTCGGCGAGGCGTTCTCGCACCTGTACCTCGACTCGGTGGCGATGAACCACAACGCGATCGGGCGCGGCTACGAGACGTTCGGCAACGGCACCGCGGAGACGCTCGATTGGACGCTCGAAGCGTCGGAGACGAGCCGCCAGTGGTGGCGTCTGGTGCCGCCGCCGGAGCGGTTGCGCTGGTCCGCACGCGACAACGTCAACTACAACGAGACCGCGTTGCTCGCGGCGCTGGACTTCTCGGCTGCGCACGCGCACGAACTGCTCGGCAACTTCTACCGCAAGAGCTACGCGTCGTGGCAGAAGGGGCTGACGGAGCCGCCGTACGGGTTCCTGATCCCGCCCGACCAGGGTGACCCGGGCCGCGTGGCGGCGATGGTCGGCCTGCTGCTCGCACAGCGCATCGAGGTCGCCCGGTCGCGACAGCCGATCGAGCTGGCCGATGGACGCTACCCGGCCGGCACCTACGTCGTGCGTCTCGACCAGCCATATCGCAACTACGCCGTCGACCTGTTGACGGCGCAGCACTATCCGATCGACGGCGGCGAGCCGTACGACGACGTGTCCTGGTCGCTGCCGGCGCACTATCACCTCGAGGTGCAACCGACCAGGGATCCGAGTGTCCGCCAGCTGTCGCTCGAGCCGCTCACCGCGGCGCCCGCCCCGCCCGGCGGCATCAACGGCCGGGGCCCCGTGTACGTCCTGCGGGACAGCGGGCAGGAGGAGATGCTGGCGGCACGCTACCGGCTCGCAGACGTGCCGCTCGAGATCGCCGAGCGTCCGTTCAAGATCGCAGGCCGCGAGTACCCGGCGGGCTCGTGGATCGTCGCCGGCCACGACACGGATTCATCGAAACTCGCCATCGCGGGTCGCGAACTCGGATTGACGTTCGAGTCGGTTCGCGCGGCGCCAGACGTCGCTCGGCACGCGGCACCGGTTCCGCGCCTGTGCCTGTACGTACCGTGGGCCGACACCGACTCGATCGGCTGGATCCGCTACTCGCTCGACCAGCGTCGCGTGCCCTACACCTACCTCCGCGACGAGGACGTGCGCGCCGGGCAACTCTCGACGCGCTGCGACGTCGTCCTGTATGGCCACGTGGATCTCGAACTCGCGGAGCAGATCCAGGGCCTGCCGAGCGCCTGGTCGCCGATGCCGTACCGCAAGACCGCCGCGACCCCGAGTCTCGGCACACCGGTCGAGTCCGACGACATCACCGGTGGGCTCGGAGGCGCCGGCCTCGCCAGCCTGCAGACGTTCGTCGACTCCGGTGGACTGCTCCTCACGCTCGGCAACGCGAGCATGCTGGCCCTCGAGGCCGGCATCGTCCGCGGCGTGCGACGCGAGTCGGGCGGCGTAGCGCGCTCGTCGGCGGGTGGCGGCGCCGATGCTGCCGGGGCCGCCGCGACGGCCGAGACGCGCACGCCCGGCGCGCACCTGCGCGTGACGTTCGACCGTCCCGACCATCCGCTTGCCTATGGGTATCCGGCGCGGACGCACGTCTTCCGCCAGAATTTCGCCGTGTACGCGACGCCGCGGTCGTGGTTACGGATGGCCTACTGCACGACCTGTCTCGACGGTCCGTTCGACCCGTCCGGCGTCGTGATGGAGTGGGGCGACCGCGACGGCGCGCCGCTCGTCGTGAGCGGGCAGGCGTGGGGCGAGGCCGGCCTCGTCGGTCACCCGGCGATCCTCGACCTCCGCTCGGGTTCCGGGCACGTGATCGCGTACAACTTCAACCCGATGCACCGCGACCTCAACCGCGGCGACCAGCGACTGCTCTGGAACGCGATCCTGAACTGGCAGGCCATCGCACGGGCGCATTGAACGATCGCCCGGCGCTATCGCTCCTCGCGCACGCGACAACGACTGCACGGCGCGTGCCGCCGCGGACGGGTCCACCGCAAGGCCACCGCTCACCCGGCGCGCTTGCGGCGGCGTCGGGCCGTCGTCAGGCTGTCCGCCCAGGCCGCGACCTCGGCATGTTCCAGCACTCGCCCCGCCGCGACTTCATCCAGCGCAGCGCGCGTCTCCCGGTCGCGTTCTTCGGCCAGGCCGACGTACGCTTCGACTGCTTCCTTGACGAGCCAGCCCCGCGGTCGGTCGAGGCGGCCCGCGAGAACGTCCAGCTTTCGAGCGAGGTCCGCGGGCAGATGCGTCGTCACAACGCGCGTTGCCATGAGTCAATCAATCCCAATTGAACTGACTAATCATCATGGGTCCGTAGTTGGTCAGCCGCAACCCTGCGACTCACTCCCCGGCCTTCTTCTTGCGCTTCCACTCCGGCAGCACCGACAGCCGCACTCGACCGACCTTGCGGCCCGCGATCGAGCTCAACACGAGCCGCCCGCGCGCATCCACCATGCACGGCACGACGGAGACGCCCGGCTTCAGCTGCTCACTCACGGCTCGCGCCACCGCGCGACGCTTGAAAAGCGTCGCCCGCGTCGGATCGTCCATCAGCCACGCATCGCTCTGGATCTCGTAATACAGCGAGAACCACGGCAGGGTCGTCGCCACCAGGAGGTAGCGCCGTGGATCGTCCGCGTCCTTGATGCGTCGCTCGAGCTCCCGTCGCTCGGCGGCGGTGAGCGGCGCCTCCCCGACAACGGCTCGACCTGCGCTTTTCACTGTCTTGCGTCGAATGGCCATCGCCCCTCCTCCTTCTCTCACGGCGGCCGCCACAGGCTACGCCCGTGGCCGCGCGGCCGCGAGTCGTAACCACTGAACCCAGCCACTCGATTTCGACCGGCGGCCCGGTCCACAATTCCCCCATGACCACCCGCAAACGCGTCGATCCCGACCACGCCCGCCTCGACCGCATCGTCGCCGAGGCCCGCCAGGCACGCGAGGAGCGCGAGCAGACTTACCGTGGCCAGGCCCTGAAGCTCTTCCCTTGGATCTGCGGGCGCTGTGCCCGCGAGTTCGATCACACCAACGTCCACGAGCTCACGGTCCACCACAAGGACCACAACCACGACCACAACCCGCCGGATGGCAGCAACTGGGAGCTGCTCTGCCTCTACTGCCACGACAACGAGCACCAGCGCCAGCTCGACACCCGCCCGCTCACCGGTGCCGCATCGTCTGCGCCGGGCGCGACTCACACGCCGTTTGCCGACCTGGCCGCGCTCCTCAAGCGCGAGGACTGACGCGACGGCCATCGTCAGTTGCGAATCAGGGCCGATGCCTGCCTTCAATACGGTCCGCGCACCATCGCAGAATTTCCGCGCGCGCCGCAGCAATGACCGAACGGTGTCCCTCGCCCGGATACCAGCTGACGTCGATCGTGTCCCCGTTCCGCTCGGCACGCGGCAGCATTTCGCGGGTCGACGCCGCGGGCTGAACGTCGTCGGCCGCACCATGCACGACGAGGATCGGCGCAGCTGACCGGCGATTGCACGGGACATTGAGCGCGAGCGCCGCCTTCATCGCGGGATTCCAGTCACCGACGAAGAACGGCCCCGGGTACTGCAACGACGCGCGGTAGACGCCGACGATGCTCACCTCGCCCGCGACGTCTATGAGCTTCCTGCCTTCGTCGGTGAATCCGTCCAGCGGCACGTAGTACGCCGCCTGGTAGCCGCGCATGAGAACGTAGGCATGCGGAATGTTGATGAACCGCACCCCCGCCGTCGATCCCGGCGCGATCGCGACCACACCCCGGTGACGGAACTCCGGCGCGTAGGTTGCCTGTTCCTCGCCGGTGAACAGCGCCGCATGTCCACCCTGAGACCAGCCGAAAGTTACGAGGTTCGCGCCGGCATGCGCGTCGGCGAGGCGACGCGCCGCGCGCGCGATGTCGAGCCCGTTGCGCGCCGCAGTGCTGCCGACCATGTACTGGTGGACGCCCGGCCCGCCGAGCCCGTAATAGTCGGTCGCGACGACGACATAGCCGCGCGCCAGGAAATCGGGGAGGTACGGCACCCCGTAATCGATCGGCGCGCTCTCGGATCTCTGCACCAGGTCCTGTGCCGGGTTCGGCGCGAGGGATGGCGCCGCCACGCGAGCGCCGCCCGTCGTTCCGTGCAACCAGCTGAGTATCGGCCGTGGGGAGTCGGGACGGCCCTCCGGCGCAACGACGATGCCCGTCACCGGCACGAGACGATCGTCCCAGGTCCGCGAGACGTACATGATGCGCCACGCATTCGCCCCTGCCGGAGCGGCGATCCGCTCCGACTTGAGGATCGTGCCCGGCGCCTTGTCCGCGAAGTCGAGGCCGGCATCGTAGAAAGGCGTGAGTTCGAAGTCCGGAACAGGCTTGGCGTTCGGATCGAATCCCTGGATGGCGCGAGCGCTCGTTGCGCCCATGCAGGCCAGCACTGCGATCGCCAGCCAATGCGCTGCAGCGCGGTCATACCTCGGTCGTCGCGGCATGGGTGCTCCCGTCGTCCGGCTTCGATGCAGTGATTGCTCAGTTGGTGCGCGTCAAGGTCAGCGGCACACGCATGAGGTCGCGGTCGAGATTGTCCCCGTTGAATCGTACGTAATAAAGGTAGGGCGTCCTGCCGGCCTTCTCGAAGTTCACGGTCGTGTCCGCGTGATCGACGATCGACGGGTAGAGCACGTTCACCGGCTCCAGCAGGCCGGGGCTCGACGGGTTTGCCGCACACCACGGCATCGACGCTTCGACGAGCAGCCGGTGCTTGCTCCAGTGAACGAGATCGGCGGACAGGGCGTAGAAGATCCCGCAGGTCGGCGACCGGCCATCGACGTCGAGCGCGCCCGGGCTGGTCGCCACGGCCATGTATCGCTCGAGGTACGTGTCGTACACGAGGTGCGACGGAATCACGAAGCCGCCGAGGAACGCGCAGATTGGTGCCGTCCCGCCCGTGACGTAGGGGCTGGTCATGCGCAGATCGAAGCCGCTGCCGTCCCACGCGCGCCAGCTCGCCGGGTCGCCGAGGGTGCGCGTGCGAAAGACACACAGTCCCTGCATCTGGTTCCAGTTCTCGAACGGAATTGCCATCAGGAAGGCGTAGTAGTAACCGTCCTTGCCCTGCACGATGTTGCTCGGATTGAAGTAACCCTCCACATAGCCTTCTGCCGGAACACCCGGCGCCGGCGGCACCCATGCATAGGGCGCGGGAGCAATCGTATGCGCAGGCGCGCCAGGCTTTGAGAACGACCGCGCGCCGTCGGTGGAAACAGCATATGTGACGGAGTTGTACCAGCAGGGATTCCCCGGAAACGGATTACCCGGCTGACAGGTCGCCGCAATCGGGTCGTGGAATTCGTTGTGCACGAGCACGTGCCACTGATCGCCTTCGCGATACACGGACCAGATCATCTCCGCGTTCTCGTAGGAATCTGGTGTGGGCCGAAGCGCCTTGACCAGCGCTGGCTGGTTGCAGTCACGCGCGATGCTTGCGAAGTCCGCGCCCCGATTGATGTAGGTGCGGCCATCGAACAGCACGAGGCTGCCGTCCTGCGCTCGCACGAATCGTGCAGGCCCGTCCGGCGTTTCGTTGTCCGGACATCGGTCCGTGGTGTAGTCGAGCACCACTTCCTTGGCTCCGACCGTCACCAGGACCTCCATCGGGACGATCGCGAGCGCGAGACTGCCGGTGACTCCGTCGATGCTGGCGGTGACGGTCACCGCTCCTGTTCCCCAGGTCTTCAGTTCGCCGCTGGCAGAGACAGGGAAGGACTGCGGCTTGTCGCTGGACCACGTCGCCGACTTGCCGGGCAGCACGTTACCGGCCGCATCCTTCGCAGTCGCGACGAGCTGCACAGTGTCACCCTCGTAGATTTTCGCGGCGGGACTCGTCACGGTGACGCTGGCTGTCACGGCCGGCGGAGCAGGCGTGTTGTGGCCCCCACCTCCGCCACCACCACAGGCGGACAGCGCCACCGAGACAATGGGGAGCACGAGCGCGCAAACGAAATGCAACCGCATGAGGGTCCCTCCTGGTTGCGGTCAGGTCCGTCAGGCGGGCGCGAACGTCCGTTTGGCCTGGGCCCGATCGTGCCCTGAGCATGAGCGAGCCGCGGGGCGAACTGAATCGTGGATGTTGGCAGCGTCCCGACACTGAAATTCTCTTCGTGAATTCTCCAGTGCGACGAATTTCTGCTGCCAGATGCAGAAACCCCGGCGCGCGGCCGGGGTCGTGCGGGCTCGAGGCAAGCGCCGGATTCGGCGTTGACGCCTCTCAGCCTTCTCAGCCCACCAGGGTCACGATGGTGTCGCGGAAGGCACCGTCGACAAAAAGACCGCGGGCCTTGTTGACCAATTCAATGTACTCGCGGTCCTGCAGCAGCGTTGCGTTCAACTGCACCGACATGTCGAGGCTCTCCAGGTCGTAGTACCAGTGAATGCTGCCCGTACCGAACAACTCGACGCCGACCTTCATGTGGAGCGAATGCCGCTTGTTGAGATAAGAAGCAACCTCAGCGGCGAACTGCACGGCCGCGGGCATGTCTGCCACGTGCTTGACGGAAGCTCTGCGTTCAAAGCGGAACATAGCATCCCCCACTCTCGCGTTCTGACATTGATGAGCCGGCGACCAGCGGTGTCCTTCGTGGTCTCTTCGCGGAGGGCAACCGGCATCCCGCCGGGCTTCGCGAGATTAAGTCACCGAGTGGCAGTGACGGCAATTCGTACAAGTGGAAGGTGTGGCGCCGTCACGTCTTGCCTGCAGCGACCACGTGTGTGTGAGGCGTCGCGTCCTCGAGTGATGTGCACAGTGACCCGCCGCGGCCCGGCGTACGGCGGGCGCCGGGCGGAACCCGGCACCCGCGAAGCGACGATCACTCACTGAAGCCGACGCAGCTGGGACTTACGCTCCCGGCGAAGAAGACTCCGCCGTCATAGCTCCGCCCTTCCACGCCGTCGACACTCGACTTCGGGTCCCCGCACCAGAGATCCACCCACGCGTTGCCACTGGCAGTGGTAGTCGGGGCCGTGAACATCCCGCGCGAATCGAGCATCACCACCACGGCGTGATACGTGTTGTGGTGGATATTCTCGCCCGAGACCTGCAACGTGCAGTCCGCCCGGCAGGCGACGCCGGTCGCGTTGTACGCAATCTCGTTGCCCGACAGCACCAGCGTCGGCCCGAGGTAGCCGAACACACCGTCCTCGTTGTTGTGCGCGATCGTGTTGTTGCTCACGCCAACCGTCGCGCCGGCCTGCGCCAGCACACCGTGCTGACGATTGTTGTGGATGTTGTTGTTGCCGATGCTCGCCCCTGACGCAGACACCACGATGCCGACGCTGTTCTCGGCAATTTCGCTGTTGCTGATGGTGCCCTGCGAGCCGTTTTCCAGGTGGATCCCGTTCCCGCCGTTGGCGAGAACCTTGCTTCCTCCACTGACGAAGAGGGTCGAGTTCTGGTCCACGAAGATGCCGGCGTCCGCGTTCTCGCGGATCTCGGTGCTACCCGCGACCCTCGCGGCGCCGCCGCGCGTTATCTGCAGCCCCCGGTTGGCCTGCATCAACGTGCAGCCACTGAGGCTCAGGTCGCCGACAGCCCGTGCCACCACTGCATTACCCGACACTGGGTTTCGGACCATGACGTTGGTCATCGAGGCCAGCCCCGGCCCCGCGAACAACACGCCGTTCGCACCGCCGGTGACGGTGAGCCCCTCGATATAGGTCCGGTCGCCCTCGACCAGAATCGCGGGTGCGGCCGAGCCCGGACCGTTCACGGTGCCACCCAGGCCAGGATCGCCGCGCAGCGTCACGTCGTCCCGGAGGATCGCGACATACTCGTTGCACGTTCCCCGCACTGTGATCGTCAGAGGCTTGGACGCGTCGCCTCGGCTGATCGCGTCTGCGATTTTCTGACCTCTTGAACAGTCAACGGTGAAACCGATGGTCTGCGCCGATGCTGATCCCAGCATCCCCAGCGCCAACAGCGCAGCAGCAGCTGTGAATAAGGTCCTTCTCATGACTCCCTCCTTCCCTGCAGGGACTGGGCGCACCGAAAGCGGGGCGTTGTCGGTCCCCACAGGAGAATTCTGATCCGGCGGGCCGCAGCCGCCAGTCGGGAAACACGCAGCGGTCCACGGCTACCCTCCAGTGATCCTTAAGCGTCGGCTGAGCCTACTGAGCATCACGGCAAACAGTCCTGCGACTAGCAGCGCGCGAACCGGGAACGCGATCGTCAACACCAGCGGCGTCAGCAGCATCCGCACGATGGACCGCAGCCATTCGTGCCGGGCGATGACCGCGGCAATGGGCGGCGAGTGGCGGTAATAGAAGCGGATGAACGCGCGCCCGACAGCGGTGCGCTTGAGGTATTGGTCTCGGAACTGTCGCAGCGCCACGACCTGCGGCTCGAGCGCGGACCCGTACGCGGCGGTCGCAATGAAGCAGTAGATCGCCGACTCGTCGGAATCGTCGTAGTACATGCAGTCAGGCGTCTTCGGAATGGATATGTTGTCCACTCGCTGGTTATTCGCGGTGTCGTAGTCGGTCTCGGAACCCGACACCGCGAAACTGAAAGCCACGAACTTGGTGTTGTTGAAATCGATGGTTCCCGATTTCAAATCAACCTTGACTGACGCACCGGCGGGCAGGCTTGCGAAGGTGCAGCGCGAGCCATCACACCCGCTACCGGCGAACCTCAGGTTCGGGACGATCTCGGGCGACTGTGACATGTCGACGTAGACCGCATGCGCATCGTCCGGCCCCGCGTTGGAGACCGTGATCCAATACTTGAGTTCGTACGAGTAGTCGCACCCGTGGACGTTTCCGCCGCTGGACACGATCGCCAGGTCGGCACACTGATCCGCAAGGCTGGCTTTCACGGCGGCCACGGCCCGGTTGTTCGAGGAATCGGCGTCCGACGACGGGGCGCGCAAGCGCGCGACGTTGACGCTGCACGCCGGCTGATCGCTCACCGCGACGATGGCGGGAATGATCAGCGTGGCGCTGGCACCTGCGCCCAGCGCACCAATCGACCAGGCGCCGGTCGCGGCGTCGTACGAGCCCGTGCTTGGATAAGCGGCCATCCCCGCTGGAATTCTGAGTTCCGCCGGCAGCTGGTCCGTGACCTGCACGCCGGCCGCGGCATCGGCGCCAACATTGCTGGCGGTGATCGTGAACTGGACCGGTTCCCCGGCCGAAGGCACGGCGGGATCGACGCTCATCTGCAGAGCGATGTCCGGCGCAGCCGACAGCAACCCGGGGACTAGCCACAAGGCGGCGATGAGTGCGAGCGACTGTGGCCGGAGCGATCGTCCGATGATCGATTTCACTGCGGATCCTCCGCCTCGTTCTCCTTTTACCGATGATCTGCGTGGTGCGGCCACGCACACAGTCGAATGAGAACAGCTTTACAGCGATTCGCCCGGATCCGGCCGATACTCGAGGATGTCTCCGGGCTGGCAGTCCAGGACCTTGCAAATCTTCTCCAGTGTCTCGAAGCGCACGCCCTTGACGCGGCCGCTCTTGAGCAGCGAGACGTTGACCTCGGTGATGCCGATCCGCTCGGCGAGCTCCTTCGATCGCATCTTGCGCCTGGCCAGCATGACGTCGAGCGTGACAACGATGGCCACCGTCAAATGATCTCGCGGCTTTCGTCGGCGATGCGCGTCGCGTCGGCCATCACCGACCCGAACGCCAGGATGAGCACGCCGATCAAGGCAACGATGATCTCGTAGTCGTCGATGCCGAAACTCAGAAACGCCTCGTGCGCCACTGGGTCGTGCGTGACGAGCAAGGCCATCGCGGACCTGACCACCGGAGTGAGGGCCGCGTACGCGAGTAGCGCCTTGCCGAATCGGCGCAGCAGCATGCCCGTCTCCGCGACGAACACGTCTCCGACAGCAAGACGCTGGAAAAGCGTCCGCATGCTGAGCAGCCCCCACGCGAGGACGCCCAGATACAGCGTCGTGACGCCCAAACCAACCCACCGGACGAGCGGCGTGATGAAGATCCGCTGGGTCTGCATGTTGGATGCGTCACGTGCCACCATTTCGGTCCATTCCGGAACCATCCACATGGCGACATTGCCGGCGATGAAGGCGATTGAAGTCACGCCAGCCAGGGCAGCGGCGCCGCGACACAGGCCCTTGTTCACCGGCGGTATGCTGTTGACTTCCATTGCGAGCTCGACTATTCGCAATATGTTTTTATTGTTTTCCGATATGTTCTAGTTGTCAAGCAGATATATCCGTAGCGCCTGGCCGCATGACTTGCCGCTCATCGGCGGCCCGCGCTTCGCATCATCGGCTTCGAGCCTGGCCTTCTGGCCGCTCAGTCCACTTCGTGCGCCGTCAGGAACATCGCCTTCTCGAGCGCGGTGAAGAAGTCCCGGTAGAACTTCGGGTCCTTCACGACCTCCTCTCCGTACCCTGCGTTCGCCCGCACGAGCATCTGCGTGTCGCCACGCGGACGCACCGTGACGGTGATACGCAACTGGTACCCGGAGAGCTTGGTCGCAGTCACCATGCCGAGGTCGAGATCCGCCTTGTCCAGCACGAAATCGAGGTCCTGCAGCGTCGCGATCACGGACCGCAGCGTCTGCTCCTTGTCGGCCGTATCGAACGCCCGCTCCTGGTAGCTGCGCATCTGCACGGCGCTTTGCTCCGTCTTCGTGACCTGATCGATGGACGATACGCAGCCGCACAACAGGGCCGCGCCCAGCATGACCAGCAATCGAGTTCGAGCGCGCATCAGTTCGCCTGCAGTTCAAGGAAGATGCTCTTCGACAGGCGGTCGAAGAACTTCTGGTAGACCTCCGGGTCCTCGATCGACTCGGCATGGGTGAGGTTGCCTTCGTCGTCCCATACCTGTCGCTGGATCGTGACGCGAATGACCTGCGCGTCCTGCCGGGGCTGTCCGGAAGAGTCGAGCGCCGGTCGCGTCACGACCGAAATGCGGATCGCCTGCGTGGCGTCGTAGTTGATGTCGCCGTCCCCGCTGTAATGGTCGCCAAGCAAGGCGGTGAGCAGGATCTCGATTGCAGCAGTCGTGACGATGGAAGTCGCAATGTCGGCGGTGTCGACCGCCGAGCGATTCTTCGATGCGACGATCACGCCGAGCTTCGTCTCGCTTTCGTCGACGTTGAAGCCGAGGTCCTGCAGGACGCCGACCGAGGCCGCAAGCAGCGCCTTCTCGTCGATCCCCTCGACCCTCCGCGTCTGCAGCTGCCGCAGCTTCAGCGAATCCGGCGGCAGCTCCATGGCGTTATCGGGAAGAGTCTGGCAACCGCCAGCGGACAGGAAGGCGAGCGCAATCAGCGCCGCGCTCATCAGGCCGTGCCGGGTCGCCCGGGGTGCGCGCATGGCCGCGCTTCAGAAGCTGGAAGTGTGGTACGCGAAGTCCCTGACCTTCTTCGCCTCGTCGAACTTGATGATCACCGTCAGGGTCTTCTGCGACGTCGAGGCCGCGCCCGTGGACCGGCCCGCGTTGCCGCCCGTGCCGCCAGCGACGCTTCCGCCGCCGCCGAAGATCAGCGCGGCGACCCCACCGCTGCTCGTCGAATACACCACGTCGGTAGAGAACTTGTCGTAGATCCACACCTCGCGACGCAGCTCGTCGGTGCTGACGATGTTGGGCGCGCCGAGCACCTGCGCCACTTCGGCGCCCGACATTCCGACCCTGATTTCCTTCTGGACGGTGCCGACCGTGACCCGGTCGGCCGTGGGATTGGCGACATCGGCCCGATGCTCCGATGCAGACATGCAGCCCGAGACGGCTGCCAGGGCGATGCCTGCGGTCACGAACCCTGTGATCCGCTTACACATTGGTATTCCTCCTGGTCGAATCGTGGTCCCTTCCGCTGGAACAACGTCACAATACTCCCGCGGTTGACTTCACCGATTACGTACGAACCGAGGGGCGGACAGGCGTTCGTGACCTGCCGGTGCCCCTCCAGTGCGTGACCCTGGCCATCTTCTCAGCCACCTGCGCCTTGAGCGTGCTTGGAGTCTGGTCGATGAATGCCTGCTTGACTTCGGCCGAGAGTGGTTGGCCGTACGGCGGATTGAGCGGGTGGACCACTCTGTACGCGCTGGCCATGGCGCTTGGGCCGATGAGCTGATACACATCGAGAAGTGCACGGACTCCCGTATTTGAGGGGTCCCGGCAACGTAGTTGCGCGTGAATATCCACACCTGCAGATCTTGCGAGTTCGTCTGAAGCATGTTGTACACATACGAGGCGGCTGAGCTTTCCGCCCAATACTGGCCGTTGTTGATCTCAGCGACCAGTCTATTGGGTCGGGCAAGACAAACAGCATTTCCTCAAGCGCAGCGCTGTGTGTGCTGGGAGCGCCCGACACCGTGATCGTGACGTTCGAGGTCGCCACGCCACCGCGACCCGAGCACGAGATCGTGTATGTAGACGTCCGCAAAACCAAGACGCCCTCCGACCCGTCGATTCACTGCGGATGGCTCCAGGCGCCGGACGCCACGCACGAGGTGGCGTGAGTGGTCGACCAGGACAGCGTGACCAAAGTCCCCGGCTCCACGACGCCGGATACCGAACTCGTCAGCGTCACGGTCGGGGCAGGCGGCAACGATGATCCGCCATCGCACGCAGCGAGCCCCAGCGCGGTTGCCGCCAGTACCAAGACTCGAATGATCGTCACCATGGGATCCCTCCCGCTGACCTGCGGTCGCAGTACCCACCGCGCGCCACGCGTCCTCGCATCAATCCGAGACTCACGATCACAAAGATGAGGACGTCCAGCGCTCCGCCGCCGCCCGACTTCTTCGTGTATGTCACCGACACCGTCGCTTCGCTGGACAGCGCACCCGACACGCAGCGAACCCCGTACTGAATGACACCGGATTGCGTTTCCGATACCGACTGCTGGCCACTCGCAACGAGAGTTCCCGCCCAACCGTCGCCCGGCAGCCCGCCAGTCGCCGTGCAGCCGTCCGCTCCTTCGGTCGTCCACGCGAGCGTGACGAGCTTGTGAACTCGACTCACCGAAGGCGTCACCGTGAGCCGCACGGTCGGCGGAGCCGCCGCGTACGTGACCTGCACGGCGGATTCGCTCGCGAGCGGCCCTGCACTGCAGCGAATCGCATATCGCACGGCGCCCGCCGCACTTGACGTCAGCGAGACTTCGCCGGACGTTGGACGCGTGCCAGCCCAGCCGTCCCCGGTGGTGCCGCCGCTCGCAACACAGCTGTTCGCGTTCTCGCTGACCCAAGTCAACACGACAGGCTGACGCACCGACGTCTGGGCCGGCCTCGCCGTCAGGGTGACCGTCGGCGCAATGGGAGTGAGCAGGTAAGCTGCGTCGAGGGTATCCGGTCCCGTGGTCGCACGGACCAACAGGTACATGTTGTCGTTGATCCCTGCATAGAGCGGGACCGCGTCGCTCAACTGAAACGCCGCCCCCACTCCGCGCAGGCTCGCCACGTCCACCATGACGCCGCCTTCATAGACGAAAGCGCGATTGCGGCCCGTCGCGTCCAGCGATGAGCCGGCGACTTGTGCTCGATTGTTTATGGAAGTGGCCGTTGACGAACTGCCACCAAGCGTACCGAGGTCGACTATCGTGCCTCCTCGATAGAGTGCCGCGGAACTCCCGGCACTGCCGGCGAGTTCACTGCGCTCGTTCATGGCGCCCACCCACATCGAGAGCCTGGACCAGACCCCTCCCTCGATGATTGCGTGGTAACCAGGCCTGTGGATCCCCGGGTAGTCTTCCGGCGGCACCCAGATCAGAACCGTTCCTGCGTCGTTTACGGCAATCGCCTTTCCGGGTCCGGGCAGGTCCGCCGTACGGCCATCGCGATACGTCCACGGAGAGGCCTCGAAGTCGAAACCGCGGGTGCCGACGACCTGACCATTCTCACTGATGGCACCGGCATAGGAGATGAACGCCGGCCCGACACTGGTGACTGCACCGCCGCCGTACAGCCACGCAGTAAAGCTCCCTGAGAACATGTCTTGCGTAGTGCCGATCACCTGCCCGGCGTTGTTGACGGCCGTGCCAACCGTGACCGTCCCGAATGCCGAGGTGTCTATGACCTTCCAGTCGTTCCCGTCGTGTAACGCCGCGCTGAGTCGCCGCACCGCAATGTCGGGCGACGGAATGACCGCGTATCCGACGACCCAGCCGGCGTCGTTGATTCCCTCCGGCGTGAAAGAGGTGTACCCGCCGGGAGGCAGGCCCAGATCGCGCACCTCGCCGGCTGCGAAAAGCAGCGGGCCAACGGATTGCCGCCCGCAACACGCGCGCCCGACGACCTGACCTTTCTCGTTCATCGCGATCGGCCACACCCCGTGGGCCTTGAGATCGGTCACCGAATACGCGGGAAAGTCCGGTGCGGCTGCAGCGTACGCGCCCAACAGAAGCAGGACCGCGCAGGGGAACGAGTTGATGACCCGCATTGCAGCCTCCTTGCTCGCCTGTCATCCGCATATACCGTGAGCCGGCGCCCGACCGATGACAATCCGCAGTTGGTGCAGCGTCGCTGGCCGCGAGCGGTGGTCACATGCTCC